>URXH01000054.1 GCA_900551675.1 uncultured bacterium | reverse complement strand
TAATAATTTATTATATTATTTAACCCTCCCTGATTAGGGAGGGAAGGGTGGGTATTAATTTGTAACCCATCCTAGACTTCCCTATTTAGGGAAGGAAACTGTTTTTTATGTACGCTTTTGTGCACCGTAATGACTTATTCACTTATTTACCTATTCACTTATTCTCTTCTAATAACATATCTTATGTTATCTTTCTATCACAATCAAATTTCTGGTGTGGTTTTCGGCAAGAGGTAAATCGTATTGAATTATATCAATAACTTTTGCATTGTATTTTTTCAAAGTTTGTCGGGCTTCTTTTATTTCTTCTTCTGCCCTGAGGGATTTATAAGCTATGAAATACCCGCCCTTGTTTAATAAAGGCATTGCATAATTTGTTATAACTTTTAAAGGTGCAACCGCGCGTGAGGTGATTATATTATATTCTTCTTTAAGATTTTCTGCTCTATCGCAGATTGTGTGCAGATTTTTGATATTTAATTCCGATTTAATATTTTCTATTGCGTTAATTTTTTTTCTTATACTGTCCAGAGCATAGACTTCTATTTCAGGATAAGTAAGCGATATCGGGACAGCAGGAAATCCTCCGCCTGTACCTATGTCAAGTAAAGTTATCGGGTATGCCTGAAGTGTGCTGTATTTTTTAAAAAATTTTTCAATTGAAAGACTATCAAAGATATGTTTTTCCCATAAGAATTTTTCATCATTTTTTGAAATTAAGTTCAATTTTGAATTCTGATTTAAGAATACTTTTATATAATCATTAAAAAATTCTCTGTTTTTCATTTTATACCTAGTTTTTCTATGTCATTTATGCGTTGTTCTATTTTTGCAATATTTTCTTTTGTAAAATTATTTAATGCAAGATTATGAGCATTTTTATAGTGTGCCAGCGCGTTTTTGTAATCTTTTCTTCTGTAATAATAGTCTCCTATTGCAACATCTGATGATGCAATATAGAAAGTTTCGTTTAATTCCAGCGCGCAGGCTTTTGCTTTTTTTAAGTATTCAAGAGTTTTGCCCGGAGCGCGTGAGGAATTAATTTCGGCTAGCTTCATTGATGAAATATACATCCCGTCATAATTTCCCGTTAATTCATCAAGTCTCAGGCTTTCCTGCAGATATTTTATTGCAGAATCTGATTTGCCGTTTTCATCGTAAATTGTTGCAAGGTTTGTAAGCGATGATGAAAGATATGCATTGATTTTTGGATCCTGTGATGTTTCTACACATTTTCTATAATATTTTACTGCATTTTCGATATCGCCTTCTTCATCGCAGTTAAGAGCATATTTGAAATATAATTCTGCCAGTACATTTTTATCAATTCCGGCTGTTGATTCAGGAAGAATATTTTTTATGCTCTGCCCTGTAATACTTGCTAAAAGAAGTTCCGATTTAACTTTTAAGTTAATGGAAATTTTTTGCTGAATTACTTCATTTAAGATATTTTCAGCCCTTTCATGCTTGAAAGTTATGTAATAAATATTTGCAATTTCATATTTGTTCTCATTAATTTTTTCGGTGTCGCCTGTTGTTATGTAAAAATCTGATGCAAGTTCAAAATACTTTAATGCATTGAACCAGTCGGATAATTTTTTAAAGTTTTGTGCAAGCTTGGTATAAATTGTTGGTAAAAATGTGTAAAAATCATCTGCTTCATTCATTGTTAAGGCTTTTTGAAGAATCATAATTACTTTTTTGTAGTCAAATTTTAGTTCTTCATGTTTTGCAAGATTTAGAAGATTTACAAGTGATAAATTTTTTATTTCCTCAAGGGTCTCTTTATTTTTATTTGAAATATCTACAAAATTGTTAATAGAATCTGCAATTTCGTTCATAATTTTTGTTTCATCTTCTTCGGAATCAAATACAAATGAGATTTTTTTTATTTGTTCTTCTTTTTCCTGTCTTGTATGCGGAGTTCCCTGCTGAATATTTTGTTCAATGAACTGTATTTCAGGCACAGGTTTTTGTTTGAGTACAGGTTTTTTCGGAATGAACAGGCTGTGGTATTCAATTTCTTTTCGCATTGTCTGACGCGATATCAGCAAGTCTCTTTCAAGCGGTTTCAAGGGAAGCTGGGTTTCATAAAGTTCGGCGCAATTTTTGTGAATTTTTACTGCTATATTTTCTGCAATAGAGTTTTCCGATATTTCTTTATAGTAATCCTGCAGATATATTAATGAGCCTTCTCTTGTAAGGACAAGATTATCCACAAAATATGCAATTTTATCAGCGTCATATAAATTTAGTGTTTTTAAAAGTTTTATGTTAACCGGATGACGCATAATCGTTAAAAATCTGATTAAATGTCCGCTTACGGGATCCACAAGCGACAGCGCTTCTCTGAGGATAAAATCATTGAAAGACAAAAAACTTTTTGTATAGCCTGAAAGAAAATCCATTAAACTTAGTTTTCTTATCTGCATAATTTTGATTGCAAGAGTAGTATAGAAAAAGTAGCCTCTTGAGTATTTATATAATTCATCGGAGAGCGGTCCTATTTGTTTAAAATCTTCTGATTTCAGGTATTTTTCAAATATACTTTTTTCTAAGGCGGTAATGGATGTCTTTTCGTAATCCGTTGTGAAATCATCATAGTCAAATTTTCTTGCAATAAGAATAATTTTGACTTTACCGGATTTTGCAAGGTGAAACAAAAAATTTAAAATTTCCCCTTTATTATCTTTCAAAATTTGTTCAAATGAGTTAATTACAATTACAACCGGCTTTTGTATTGAATCAAAATATGCATTGATTTTCTGAGTAAAGTTTTCGGTTTTTGCTTTTGGAATTTGTATAATATTCTGAGCTGTAAGCCTTTTAAAATTATCAAAGAATTCAAGAAGAATATCATCTAAAATGGTTGTTTCAAAGCAGTTGTACCTTAGTGATATAACATCTTCGTTTAAAAAGGAAAGAGCCTGATTTACAACCATAATTTTGCCTGTACCCATAAACCCGTTTACAAGCATAAATGGAGCGGGCGACTGAAAAAAGTTAATAATTTTTTCAATTCTGTCAAGATTGTTTTCTATTAAAAAAGGATTAATGCCGATATCCTGTTTCTGTATTGTTTTTTTATCAACAGCTTCTTTTATGTATTCCATAAAGCTATATTAATAGATTTCTTAAAATTTTGCAAATCAAAAATTTTTATAGTACAATACTGTTATCACAGATAAAGAGGGGAAACAAATGGAATTTTTCAGAAAACATCAAAGAGCTATTGTTGCAATAATTGCGGTAACTTTTATTGCCTGGACTGTAGGTTTAATGCTCTTGCCTCTTATCGTTAAATAGGAATATTTTGTGGATATAATCAAGTTTATAAAAAGAATATTTGCGGCTGCATTAATTCTGCTTATAGGTAATATAAGCCTTGTCGCCGATGCAAACCAGCTTAAAACTATTCAGCATAAGCAGAAAGTAACCCACGAAAAAATTAAACGGCTGAAAGTTCTTGAACACCTCGAAAAAAATAAGCTTTATAAAAACCAGCAGAGATTAGAGCAGGCTTCGACAAATTTACAGCAATCACAAAATGAATATGCTTCTTTAAATATTCAGCTTCAAAAAATGGAAAAAGAACTCACAGCTTCGCTTGCAGAATTTAATAAAGCAAATGTAGATATGAGAAGAAGGATCCGTCAGGTTTATAAAAATCAGAGAACGGGGATGTTCCAGTTGATTTTGACTGCAAAAGATTTGAATTCTCTTTTAGACGTTGTGTATTTTGAAAAGATTATTCTGAAAAAAGATTATGCGCGAATTCTTGCTGTGAAAGCAAAGTCGCAAAGAATTGCGGCAATGAAGAAAGACATAGAGGTTAAAAAAATAGCACTGGCACAATCTATTGAAGAGATTAATTCTCAGAAAAAAAATATAAAATATGCTATTGCTATGAATCAAAACATGATTAACAAGTATAAAACTGACCGCAGAACCTACGAAAAAGCAGAAAGAGAGCTCGCACGCCAATCTGCCAGTATACAGAGTATGATAGCACGTAACCGCGGAGGTTCTACTGTTAAAATTACATCATCAGGTTTTATAAAGCCGATAGGCGGCAGAATAACTTCTCCATTCGGCTGGAGAACACATCCTATTTTCAACAGCAGAACTTTCCATTCAGGCGTTGATATTGCAGGTCCCAACAGGGGCAGTATAAAAGCTTCTAATTCCGGAAAAGTTATATACTCAGGCTGGTACGGCGGTTATGGCAAGGTTGTAATACTTGATCATGGAGTCGTTAATGGAAAACCGACCACTACCCTTTATGCTCACATGTCGTCAATCAGAGTAGGGCAGGGGCAGTTTGTTAACAAAGGCGAAGTGGTAGGCTATGAAGGAACAACAGGTTACAGCACAGGACCTCACGTTCATTTTGAGGTAAGAATTAACGGAAAACCTAATAATCCTTTAAATTATATTTAAACTTTAATAAGGGCTTTTTATATTGAAAAAATATCTATTTATAACACTTTTAATATTATCATTGACACAGGCATCAGCGTATTCTGCAGATGTTATTAAGAGTGCTGAAGATCTGGAGACTTTGTTTAACGAAACATTTTATGAAGCTCCGGCTTCTCTTGCAATGCCTAAGGTTGAAATAAAAGAAGGCAGTAATATAACTCCTGTCAGGGGTATGCCGTTATTCAAAAAAACTCGTATTAAAGTTACTAATTATCTGAGGGAAAAAAATTACAAAAAAACTTTAGAACAAATAGAACAAGAAAAACAGATTCAGGAAAAGGAAGATGCTGAAGAATTAGAAAAATTAAATAAAGAACTGAATATAAATGTTGAAGATAAAGAGTCTTCATTAAAAGATGATAATCTGAATGAAAAAAGTAAAGCTAAAAAAGATTCTGGGGAAAATACGACTCTTGAGTTGGAAGGCGGCGTAAAAGAGCATGTCAGTGCAAATGACGTTTTGCTGGATGCTGAAAATATTGATTATAATGATAAAACTTTAGACATCACGGCAACAGGATCTCCCAAGCTGGTATTTCCCCCTCAGAATGTTACTATAAAAGCAGATAAGATGATTTATAATAAAGCGTCAAATGTTTTAAAAGCTTATGGCAATGTTGTAGTTATAAGAGACGGAAACAGTGCATTCGGCGATTATATGCAGATTAATATGAACGAAGAAGATGCTTTTATGGATAATACTAAGTCCAAGCTTTCTATGATGACAGTGAAGGCTAAAAAATCAGAGATGAAGGATGATAAAGTTATTTTGCATGATGGCAAAATGTCTTCGGAAGATTCTTACATCCTTAATTTTCATACAAGAATGATCGGAGGAAATAATTTTAACAGCATGCTCATAGATGATGAAGACAGATCAACTCTCAGCGGAGAAACAGGGCAGACTGCTGTTCACATAAAAGCTAAAGATATTTTTGTAAATGCAAAGCGTGATCATGATGTTATTACATTGAAAAAAGCCAGTATAAACTATGGTGATTACCACCTTTTGGATTGGCCTTCTATTACAATTCATACAAACAAAAAACACGAGTTTTTTGATGCAAATTACCCTGAATTAGGTTCCCGAGGCAGGTTAGGAATGTTCGCCGGCCCGGGTTTTGTATTTGATACTCCTTTGCAGGGCGGCTCAACTCTTAAGGTAATTCCTATTTTAAATAACAAAAGCGGTTTAGGCTTTGGCGGAATGTTAAAATATCGCAGTGCCACAAACTATACAGATTTGGCATACGGATCATCAGCAGATGTCTTTGTATTAAAAGGTAAACAGTATTTTGATGACAAATTGTATATGCAGTACGGTGCAAATTCATATATGGATGAATGGTGGTTCGGCTCAAGAATGCCTAAATATACTGCAGAATTGATTTATCATGACAGAGGCATTATACCTTCTACTATAGGTAAAGATTTAGATTTACGTTTCAGACATCGTTTCGGTATTGGTTATATGCAGAATAATGATGTAAACCGTTATGGCGAAAGTATACCTGCTGCTGATATCGGAACAATGAGAACCAGATATATGGCTGAAATTGATCAAAGTTTGTTTAATTATAGAAATAAAGAAAATCTTTTTGATTTTAATTTATCTCTTGTAATGCAAGGCAGTGCAGCTTTATACGGGACTGGCGATACTCAGTTTGTCGGCAGAATTGGTCCCAGAGTACATACACAGTACAAATATTGGATGCAGGATATTGGATTTTTTGCCTCTGCTTATCAGGACGGAACTCCAATGCAGATGTATGATATGTACAGATACGGGCATGCAAATGTTTATATTAGAGAAGCTTTGCGTGTTAACAAATTTCTTACGCTTGCCTGGTCAGGATCTCTTACTATGACAGGTGATGCCCCTAACGGCGAAATGTTTCAGGAAAATTCGTTTATTATTGCGCTCGGACCTGACGATTTCAAGGTGAATTTTGGATATGACTGGGTAAGACGGCAGACTTATTTTGCATTTATTATAGCAATGGATACAAAAGGGTCTTCTATAGAATTTGATAAAATGGAGATTAAAAATCCGGACAGACTGGCAAGAAGCAGAGATGAAGATGTTGAGCTAAAAGTATTTGATTACGGTCAAAATTCTATTAACTCAAAAGTCCCTTCAAAGAAAATGATGTATGCTGAAGTTATAGATATAGAAGATCCCGATAAGGAACAAATATAGATGAAAAGTTTAGAAGAATTGAAATCTGAAATAATTGAATACGGAAGATTAGCAGGTTTAAAAAATTTTACGCCGGGGTATTCCGGCAATATTTCTGCAAGATATGAAGATAAGATTTTGATAACTGCATCAGGTACGGCTAATGGTTACTTGAAGGACGATGATTTAGTAGTCATGGATTTTGGCGGAAATTTAATAGAAGGAGATAAAAAGCCTTCGTCTGAAAAGATGCTCCATGTTCAATTTTACCGGCAAAGAGAGGATGTAAATTATATTATTCATGTGCATCCGCCTTTTTTGAGCGCATTTGCCTGTGCTCATGCTGCATTAGATGAACCTTTAATGGCAGAAAATGTTTTTTATTTCGGACAAATTCCGCTTGCTGATTACGGACTGCCGGGTTCTATGGAACTTGTTGAAAAAACTGCAAAATATTTTGATAAATACAATGCTGTTTTGATGGCAAATCATGGATTTGTTGTCGGTGATTCGACAATACTTGATGCGTTTTTAAAGCTGGAACTTGCAGAAAGTTACGCTCAAGTTGTTTGCAATACCAAGATTTTGGGCGGGGCTGTGCCATTATCTGAAAAGCAAGTTGATGAAATTTATTCACTGAAAAATTAGTTGTGATATAATAATTTAAGTAAAAGAGGAAATAAAAGTGTCGATAATGTTGGAAAATAAACAGGGATTGCTGGCTGGCGACGGGATTTTACCCGTTGAAATGGCTCGTCATGCAAAAGAAAACGGTTTTGAAGTTATATGCGTATCTCTGGCTAATGATAATTTAAAAGAATTAAAAAAATATTGTTCAAAAGTTTATTCATGTCATCCGGGTGAAATGACAAGGATAGAAAAAATTTTTACCGAAGAAGAAATTAAACAGGTAACATTTTTAGGCAAAGTGCATAAGCGGGTTCTTTTACAGCTTCACAAATTTGATGCGCGGGCTATTGAAATATTGAAATCTGTAAAAAGATTGAATGATGATGAAGTTATGCTTTTAATCGTAAAAGAATTTGAAAAACATAATATTACTGTATTGGATCAAACTATTTTTATTAAAAATTTGATGATTCCGTCAGGTGTTCTCGGGAAAAATAAGCCTACAGAGAGCCAGCTCGAGGATGTTAATTACGGATTCTGGCTTGCAAAAGAAATGGGAAAAATCGATGTCGGCCAGTCTGTCGTAATTAAAGATAAAATGATTATGGCAGTAGAGGCTATAGAAGGTACCGATATGTGCATCAGGCGAGGGGCAAAACTTGCCAAAAAAGATGCTGTTGTTGTAAAGGTCTCAAAACCATTTCAGGACAAAAGATTTGATATTCCGGCGATAGGCTTGAGAACCTTAAAAACCATGAAAAAATATAAAGCTGATTTGATTGCCGTAGAAGCTAATGAGACCATAATTGTTGATCAGGAAAATGTAATTAAATTTGCAGACAGAAACGGTATTGTTGTAATGGCAGTGTAATTATGAAAAAAATTTTTATAATAACAGGCGAATATTCAGGCGATATCCATGCATCTCATGTTGTAAGGGCTTTACGTTCAATCAGCCCTGATATTGAAATAGAAGGCGTCGGAGGAGATAATTTAAAAGCTGAAGGTGTCAAACTGTTTTCCGATCAAAAAAAGATGGGCAAAGTCGGGCTTTCTTTAGGAATAATTTTTGACCATATTATTTTAGGGAAAAAGATTGTTGATTATCTGACGTGTCAATATAAGCCTGATTTAGTTTTGCTTATTGATTACGGTGCATTTAACCTTAATATTTCAAAATTTTTAAAAAAAGCAGGGATTAAGGTCCTTTATTATATCCCGCCTCAGGTCTGGGCGAGCCGTAAGTGGAGAATTCATACAATTAAAAAAAATATAGATGAGGTTTTGTGTATATTTCCGTTCGAAAAAGAAATGTATGAAAAATACGGAATAAAGACCCATTACTGCGGTCATCCGCTTGTTTCCCAGCTTGCGCCAAAGGCAGACAGGGATGAATTTTTTGAAAAGCATGGACTTGATAAAAATAAAAAGCTTGTTTCAATATTCCCTGGTTCAAGAGAATTTGAATTGAAATATTTAATGAATGTGTTTATAAAAACCGGTCAGGAACTTCAAAAGAACCACCCTGATTTGCAGTTTTGTGTTTCGCATGCGCCAAATTTATCTGACAATGTTTATCGCAAATACTTAAAAAAATCACCTTTCCCTGTAATAAAAGGTGAAAATCAGGCGCTGCTCAGTATTTCTGATGCGTTAATTCTTGCGTCAGGAACAGTTGCTCTTGAAGCATGCCTTTATCAGACTCCTATGATTATTGCATATAGAGGACCATGGCTTTTTTATTTAATTTATCTCCTTGTCATAAGAATAAATCATGTTTCTCTGCCGAATATTATTGCGAATAAATCTATTGTACCTGAGATTTTGCAGGGTGATGTAAGGGTTGATAAAATATCTTATGAAATTGAACGTCTCTTATATGACACTCAGTACCGCGAAGAAAATATTAAAGATCTTGGAATGGTTAAGTCGCTTTTGTCAGTTAAAAATTCCGCATTGGAGACGGCAAATGTAATCGCAGATGTACTTGGCGTTAACAATTCTTTATAAAAAGGCAATAATTATATATCCTATGCGTTAATATATATAGGTAGCGTATGGTTGATCAGGTACTTGCAGCAGGAAATTATGCACAACAGCGTAGTGCATTTAATAATTTTAAACAGCCGCAAAACGGCTACTATATAAATACGTCTTTTTTAAATACGCAGGAAGAGAAAAAAGAGCATCATTTAGGTAAAACAATTGCAATATCGGCATTGGTTGTAGGTTTTGGTACGCTTGCGCTGTTCAGCGGAGGCTTTAATAAAGGTTTTGCGAAACTTTTAGATAAGTGGAAATTAAAACTGGAACAAAAAATGGCAAAGGGTGGTAAATTTAAGAACTTTTACCGTTATGCAATTGCAAAGACTGATACATTTATTTCGAAATCGGAAAGTATTAATAACTTTACGACATTAAAAGATGTAGCCTGCCAGAGAATAATGTGGGGCAAAAACGGGGAGCGTACGTTTACGCGAAAAATTCACGAAGGTATAACAAGATTTTTTGAAAGAATAAGCCGTAAAACGGTGAATGCATCGTATTCCAAAACTAATGCAAAATTTGCAGGTCTGAATGAGTATTTTACATCGGTAAATGAGAGAATTTTACGTAAAAATTCGCAAAGTACAGAGGTTTTGAACGCAATAAAAGATATAAATTCAAGAATAAGACATGTAAATTCAAATCTTGAAAAAGGTTTTGGCATAAATGCGCGTAATGAAAGATTAAAAGAAGTTAATAAAGCTACAGACGGGTTATTTGAATTTTTCTGGGATGCAAGTTTAAAAGATATAAGAAACTTCAAATCGAAAAATATGTGGCAGACCTTTATTGCAGAGGATTATATGCTTCCTGCAAAAATGAAGCTTGCAAATGAAACAGGATTACTTCGTCAGGCAATAACTCATGATATCACTGATAATTATAAAGCTACCCTAAAAGCTCTTGATAATATCCAAAAGTTTGTAAACCCTTCTGATATGTCGACAAATGAGATAATGAATACTCTGCGGAATAATCTTGACAAGTACAAAAAATTATCAGGGAATCAGGAAGCTGTTCAAAGAAATGTGTTAAATTCTGAAATTAGTGCAAATCTTAAAAAGCTGGCCGCAAATTTCAAAGATGTTTCTTCGCAGTATAACTATAATCCTGAAGCTGTTAAATCAATATCAAGATATGTTGAAGAAGTTGAAAATATTATTTCAAAAAGTTCAAAAGGCGAATTGCAGGAAATTTTAACAGCTTACAAAAAACTTCTTCCGCGGAATGAGTATTTGAAGCTTAAATCACATGTACAGTCGGCCGTCAAGTCTCTTGATAAATCAATAGAAAAAGAAACTGTAGAATATGTAGATAAAGCACGTGATCTGCGTCTGGGATCAGCCCCGACAGATGTAATGTCTATTATAGGAGCAGTCGGTGCTGTCGGGTATTACTTGAACAAAGCAGAGAATAAAGATGACAGATATTCTGTTTCGTTAAAATACGGTATTCCTGCAATCGGTGCAATAGCCACTTCGCTTTACTGCACGGCAAGATTAGTCGCGGGCGGCAAGGCCATGGCTTTAGGCCTTCTTTCAGGCTGGCTGATGAATAAAATCGGTACATCTGCGGATGATGCAAGAAAGAAATATACATTGGATGTTTCTTTCCATCCGCGCGATATCTTTAAACCTCAATCAGATATAGTATAACAAATATTTTATTTTCTGTTAGGATTTAAACAGAGGATTTATTGCTATGGTAAAAACTGATAATTCTATAAGATTTAAACTTGAACAGCGTGAAATAGATAATTTAAGCGAGTATGCTACAAAGAGCCGTTTTACAAAAGGTCGAAAAAAGAAAATAGACCCCTGCCATATTCGTACCGAATTTCAAAGAGACAGAGATAGAATACTGCATTCAAAAGCATTCAGAAGATTGAAGCATAAAACACAGGTTTTTCTTTCCCCTTTTGATGACCATTTCAGAACCCGCCTGACGCATACTCTTGAGGTTTCTCAAATTGGAAGAACAATTGCAAGGGCGCTTAATTTTAATGAAGATTTGGTTGAGGCAATAGCTCTGGGGCATGATCTGGGGCATACTCCTTTCGGACACTGCGGCGAAGGGGTTCTGAACGATCTTGTAAAAGGCGGATTTCATCATAATATTCAAAGTGTCAGAGTTGTAGAAGTTCTGGAAGATTTGAACCTTTGCAGAGAAACAATTGACGGCATTTTAACCCATACATGGGGCTACACACCCAAAACTCCGGAGGCACAGATTGTTCAGCTTGCAGATAAGATAGCTTATATAAACCATGATATTGAAGATTCCATCCGCGCGGGGATTATTGCTGAAAGTGATCTGCCGCGTGATTGCATTGAATATTTTTCGTCAAATCAAAGCAGACGTTTAAGCAAAATGATTGATGAAATTGTTTATAATTCAATGGATAAGCCGGAGGTTTCTATGAGTGAAGAAGGCTGGCATTACACAACAAAATTACGTCAGTGGATGTTTGAAAATGTTTATGAAGACGCATCTCCTGCAAAGCTCGAGGAGAAAAAAGCGCGTAATGTGATAAAAGAGCTGTTTTATCTTTATTGTGATATGCTCAAACCTGTTTGTGAAGAAGCAAAAATTGAAAGAATAGTTACAGACTATATCTCAGGCATGACGGACAGATACGCAATTGAAAAGTATAAAGAAAACTTTATTCCTACAGGTTTTAAATCCGGAGCGAAAGAAGATTATTTATTCAAGCTTGCAAAACTTTATTAATAAACAATTATGTACGCTTGAATAATTAAAAAAAATATGTTAAAATTAATATGTATAGAAAATTTAGGAGCCAAGTGAGGATTATGAGAAGATTTAACCAAGATGGAAAACCGGAGGATGTCTCTGTAAAAGCCTCATCCTGCAACGGTTTTAACCCTGTGGAACTCGGGGGGGGGGCACTCTAAGCTCCTTCATTAAAGCCTTTTTCGGTTACACCTTAGCAGAGATTATAGTAGTAATGCTAATTATAGCCGTAATCGTAGCAGTAACAATTGGTGTAACGAAGCACAAATTGGATAATATAGTAACTTATACATATTATTCTGCCTATTCCACATTGCGAACAGCAACCGCACAAATTTTAGCTGATTATGATCCAACGGATGAGCGTTATCAGGCAAAAGCAGAAGAACCGAGTTTGCTTGCGAAGGTTCAGACATTTTTTGAGTCCAATTTTGGTGTTTTAGCTGCAAATGCAATTCAGATAAATGATTGGCAAACAGGTGTTGATACAAATCCCAATTATGGTATTGTTGGAGGGGGATCTTGTGGCATGAACTCAGACCCGCTATCGTGCAGAGAGGATGGCTGTAGATGGTGTATGGGAACGAATAAGTGTATATCATCATCTCTTAATTGTGATTCATGTTCTGCCAATGAAGTAGAATGTAAGAAGCTGGATCCTGGTTCGCGAGAAATACCTCGCAGTGATGGAATCGGTTATTTATACTGCTGTCCGAAAAAATCAGGCGGCGGCTCAGGAAGCAGTATACCAAGTGTATGTCCGGAAAATTATATGTCGTGTTTATGTACTGCTCCTGGAGCTGTTAATATGGGCGCATATAAGGGCTGTTGTTGTCCTACAGGAGCACCAGATGTAGAGCAACCTGATTTTACTTGCTCTGAAAGTCTGTATTGTCCATCTGATGCTACCGCGAAAGAAGTAAATGGAAATTGTGCTTGCGTATGTAATAAGCCTAATATGACATTTAATAAGGACTCTTGGCAATGTGAATACCAATGTTCTGGTGAACAACCTCCATGTGCAACATGTTCATTGGGAATGTGGGTAAGTTTTCAGTGTATATCAGGTACACATCTAGATGAAAGTACATGTAAGTGTGTTCCAGACGAATCCACTCCACCTTCGACCCCCGATTGTCTTGGCGGCAAGATCTGGAACGGCAGTTCCTGTGTTTGTCCAGAAGGTCAGATTGATCAGGGCGGAACCTGCGTAGACGATCCGTCAGATGACTGTACTGGTGGTCAGGTTTGGAACGGCAGCAGTTGTGAATGTCCCAGCGGCCAGATTTGGG
>URXH01000053.1 GCA_900551675.1 uncultured bacterium | reverse complement strand
ATTACATTTGTTTCTGAACCATGCAAAAGGATTGATGGAGGAACCGGTATTTCAGGATTTCTTATTGACTCAACAAATGGTACTAAAAAAGATTGTGCAAGCTTTGCTTTTTCTTTAGTATAGCCAAGAAATCCGTTTTCTAAATTATACATTACAAATTTATAAGCATCACTGCCTTTAAAACTTGGATTATGAGGATTAACCGATTTATGTATAAACTCGTCTTTAGTTAAATTTTTGGTATTTTCGCATTTTACAGAAACAGAGTTATAATTATTGTTTCTATATTGAATATTTTTATTTATATTGTTTATAGCAGTGATTTTCATATTTTAACCATAATATTATTTAGATATTTCCCAATTCATCAAGGGATTTTTTAGTTTCTTGAAATGTTTTTTCAGCTTCTTTTAAGACTTTATTTGTAGATCTCTCATATCTCCAAATGATAAATTCAGTAATAGCCCAAATCCCGCCAATTATTGCAGCTCCTATAGCAATTTTCTTCCCTTTACTCATTTTGCTTTTATCTTCATGTTCAAAAGTTACTTTGAGAATGGATTATCAAGGAATTTAAGAGTTTTTATCAGTAAGTTTTGAAATATTTCCCCCGAAACTTAAAAAGTTTGAGAATTTTCTCAAACTTCTGGGGGTACTTTTCTCAATCTCTCTGATAATCTACAAAAAGCACACTAAAAAAGGGCTTGAAGGTGATTTCAGCCCTAATGTACGAAAAAACTCCCCAGGTTGGACTCGAACCAACAGCCTACCGGTTAACAGCCGGTTGCTCCGCCATTGAGCTACTGAGGATTATTCAAACCGCAACTTAAATCAGTCGGGGCTTATGTGTTTATTATATAATAAAAAATTTTTATTGTAAAGTCTTTTTTATAATTTTTTTAGTAAATTAAAGGTTTACTTTATTTCGCTTGATTCTGTTGTTATACTGGAAAGCTTTATGAGCTTTTCAAAATCAGTATAACGCGAACCAAGTTCGGAGAAAGTGCCGATGTCGACAATTTCTCCGTCTTTCATATAAATAAGTTTATTGCATGCTTTAAGTGTTGAAAGTCTGTGCGCAATTGCTATTATTGTTTTTGATTTGCTGATTTGTTTTAGCATTTCTGTTATTTCATTTTCAACCTGCACATCAAGTGCTGACGTTGCTTCATCAAGAATAATAATTTGAGGATCCCTGTAGAGGGCTCTTGCAATTGCAAGACGTTGTTTCTGGCCTTGAGACAACCCGTTTGAGCCTATTATAATGTTCGAATTTATTCCGTCAGGATAATCCTTTATAATATCATAAATTTGTGCTGCTTTTAATGCTTTTATAACTCCTTCGTCATTTATTTTTTCAAATCCCCATGCCACATTTTCTTTTATTGATTTATCCAAAATATTAATTTGCTGGGGAACATAGCCTATTATATGTCTGAATCCGGCAAAATTGTTTTGATTTAGCGGCAAACCGTCTACAGCAATTTCGCCTGAGTCGGCAGGTAAAAGACCAGTCAAAACATCTGCAAGGGTGCTTTTCCCAGCCCCGGAAAGTCCTATTATCCCGATAAAGTCGCCTTTATTAATATCAAAAGAGATGTTTTTTAGAACCTGTTTTGTGTTGTTGTAGGAAAAGCATATATTTTTAAATGTTATTCTATTTTTAAATTCAATATTATTTTGTGCCGAAAAGTTTGATTTTTGGAAATTCGCAAGATTACATTTTTCAAATTCTTTATTTATATTTATGACAATATTTCTTGTGGCATTAATGTTAAGTATTGATGATTGGATTCTGTTCAGAGCAGGTGCAATTCTAAATAGTGCTGCAATAACTATTGCGAAAGATGCTACAAGCTCAGTTGAGTTATTACCTGTTGAAATTTGCAGAGAAAGTATGCAGGCAATGAGTAATAGTGCGGTTACAATAAGCATTTCAATGATGTATGGTGGTATTGAATTGAAAAATCCCTGCTTGATTTGTAGTTTTCGAAACTGAGTTTCGTTTGTCATGTATTTGTCAAAAAATATTTTCTCTGCTGATAATATTTTTAGTTCTTTTATATTCATTATATTTTCAAGCAGAGATGATTTATAATTTTTATAAACAGTGTTCATTGATGCATTGATAAGAGATATTTGTCTTTTGAAAAATTTATTTTGAATATAAAGTGCTGATACCGTAAAAATAATTGTTCCGACGGCAGGCAGCGGAAATTTAATGAATAATAAGCCGATTATCATTATAATAATTACTGTATTTGTCAAAAGGTTTAACCCGCGCATTATAAAACCGTCAACTGATGCATTACAAAGGTTTTCGATTGTGTGTAATTTAGAGCTGTTTGAGGTCTTCATTGTATCTTTGTAAGGCGTGTAAAGATAATATTCCATAAATCTTGATGTAATATCTTTTTTCCAATCACTCACGAATTTATTCTGAACGTATTGAACATAGATCATGTAAATATTTTTAGCAATAAATATTAAAAGGACACACAGCCCTATAAGGAGAGCGGTTGTAACAGAATTATTAATAGTAAAATACGGTATATGAACGGTTTTTGAAAAATCTTCGGGACTTATGATCATTAGCATAAAAGGGTAAATCAATGCAACTCCGACAAGTTCAAGAACACCTGCTATTAAAGACAGTATTATGAAACAGAATAGACCTGCATAGTGTCCTTTACCGTAATATGAGATAAATTTTCTGTAATTCTCGAGTTTCATATAAACCTTATTTAATTATTAAGATAATAGCAATTTTTTGTAATATAATATATAATCATGGTAAAGGAAGGAGTTAATTATGTCAAATCCAATATTAAATGAAAACAGGTTTTCGCCTCAGGAGAGAATTCTTGATGGCGAGCCGATGACTGTGTCTGGTACTGTGAATAAAATTTTAATGTTATTTGCATGTTTGATTGCAGGTGCAGGAATAAGTTTGTATTCATTGTTTACAAATCCGTCAATTGTTCCGGCCTTATTGATCGGCGGCAGTATACTCGGTTTTTTGCTTGTTTTATTTACTTGTTTTAATATTAAAATTGCTAAATATACCGCAGCTCCGTATGCTTTAATGGAAGGACTTGTTTTAGGTGCATTTTCAGCATTTTTTGAAGCTCAGTGGCATGGAATAGTTTTGCAGGCTATACTTGCTACATTTGCGGTTTTGTTTGTGATGCTTATGCTTTATAAGGCAAGAGCAATCAGGTATACGGAAAAATTTCAGGCAGTTCTAATGACTTCAATGTTTTCAATTCTTGCAATTTATTTAATTCAGATTATTGCATCATTTTTCGGACGCGGAATTCCTCTTATATGGGAAGCAGGTGCTGTAGGAATAGGATTTAGTCTGTTTGTTGTTGTTATCGCAGCTATGTCGTTAATTCAGGACTTTTTCTTTATAGAGTCTGCGTCTCAAAATATGTTGTCTAAAGATTATGAATGGTATGGGGCTATGGGGCTTATGATTACTCTTGTATGGCTTTATACCGAGATTTTAAGGCTGCTTGCAAAATTAAACAGCAGGAATTAGTTCATTAAATTATATCTGATAATAAAAAGGACTCAGAAAATGAGTCCTTTTTTAAATAAATTCTCCATAAATATTACCGTTTTTATAATTTGTTATTTTAATTTTTTGAAGTGTATTTAAAAGTTTTTCATCTTTTGAGTTTATCAAAACTGTTAAATAATTTCTTGTAACTCCTTTAAGCATGCCTGTTTTTTTATCAGGATGTTTTTCTATTAAAATTTCATGTTCTTTACCTGTATTTTTGTTGATGAATTCCGTATATTTTATAAAGCACAGAGCTTTTACAATATCCGCTCGTATTTGTCTTATTTTTTCATCAACCTGATCCGTTCTTTGAGCTCCCTTTGTACCTTCTCTTATTGAATACGGAAATACATGAATTTTAGTTAAGCCGGATTTTTTAAGATTATCCAGCGTTGTGTGAAAGTCCTCTTCCGTTTCGCCTGCAAAACCTGTAATAATATCGCTTCCGAGAAACGGCAGGTCAAACATTGAATTAATTTTATCTATCTGCGAGAGATATTCTTCAACCGTATAAAATCTGTTCATTGAACGGAGGGTTTTGTTGCATGCTGATTGAAGGGAAAGATGAAAATGCGGACAGAATTTTTTTGATTTTGATAAAAAATCCAGCAGTTCATCTGTTATTTCATGCGGATTTAAAGAACCGAGTCTGTAGCGTGCAATATTTGTGCGCGATTCAATTTCTTTCAGCAAATCCAGCAGTGTTAATCCGTGTTCTTTGCCCCACAGACCGATATGAATACCTGTAAGCACTACTTCTTTAAAACCGTGTTTTGAAAATTCATTAATCTGATTTATTATAAAATCAACATCGGCGCTTCTGCTTTTGCCTCTTGCAAACGGGATAATACAATATGAGCATCTGTTATCGCATCCGTCTTGAATTTTAATGCTGGCACGAGTTTTAGACATGTCATTAAGAGAAACTTTATCAAACTCTGCCAGTTGCATGATATCACCTGCAATACATTTTTCATTAGAATTTTTCATTGAAATCAGTGTTTCATATAAGTGAAGTTTTTCGTCATTGCCGATAACATAGTCAATAAATTCATGTTCCATAAGGCGTTCTTTTTCGATTTGTGCTACACAGCCTGTAAGTATGTTTATAATCCGCGGATTTTTATGTTTGGCATTTCTCAGCAAATACATTGCTTCATTATCGCTCTTATGCGTAACAGTGCAGGAGTTTAGTATGTAGTAGTCTGCATCTTCAATATTTTTAGTGTTTGTTATTTCGTGTTTTTCTAAATTTTCGGCTATTATTGAGCTTTCAAACTGGTTAGCTTTACAGCCCATTGTGTGAATATAAAATTTTTTCATATCCTAATAATATAGAAAATATATTTTTGTGTAAATATTTTTAACAATAAAAAAATTTTTTAGCAAAAAATTTTACTTTTTGGTTTTAATAAAGTATAATCAATTTGTGAAAGTGTAGGTGTGTGTATGCAAATTTCAGCAATCAGCCCTAATTTCCAGGGTAAACGCGACAGAATAGATGAACTTATAAGCTTAGATGATGCTTCTGTTCAACGAATAGCTTATATGAAAACTTTATCCCGTTCTGATGAAAAGAAACACAATCGTATAACGAACGGTCTTATTGCAGCTTCCCCGGTTGCAGCGGGATTAAGTGCCGCAGTTTTTACAAAAGGTAATACTAAAATATTTTCTAAAGAAGTTTCAGGTCTAGCCGCAAGAGCTGCCAACGGATTAAAAGTCGGTGGTTTATGGGGCGCAGGTTTGGCAGCTGTAGGCCTTGTAGGTCTGGCTAAAGCAGAATTATCAAAAGTTTCCCCGGAAGTCAGAAAATTTGACAGAGAACATCCGCTTCTTTCTCTGGGTGCTTTGCTCGCTGCAGGATTCGGTGCAATTGCTCTTGTAAATAAAGGAGCTGTTAAACTGGCTTCTAAAGAAGCTCCTAAATTTATGCAAAAGGCAACTGAAAAGGCTGCAAAATTCTTAAATACTAATAAAGCTATAACAGGTATGAAAAATGGTATTAAGAAAATTGCATCAAAAACTCCTGAACCGTTGAAAAATGTTGGAGAAGGTCTCTTGAGCTGGTCGCCGCACATTCTTTTATTGGGTGGTGTTTTACATTCTTTGAGTCATGGATCGGCTGTAAATCGCGAATTTAACAAAAATTATAACGAGATAAAAGAAAAACAGTTGAATTTAGCTAAAGCCCGCCAGAGGGAACTTGTTATGGAAAATGATTTCTTAAAAACAGATGCTCAAAACAGAGAAGATTTAGCACTTTTAAAAGATCCGGTTAAAGACCTGCCGGAAGAAGTTGTTGAAAAAATGGAAGATCTTCACTCTGAAGACATTGATTAATAAAATAAGGATTAATAAAATAAGACCGATTTTATTTATCGGTCTTTTTTATTGCAAAACTTTTTACAGCATTTTCGGCCGCTTTATATATTTCTCTTATAGATTTAACAAAATTTTCTCTAGTATCAATATTTAAGTTTAAAGGTGCTCTATATGGTGATGTATCACTATATGTCCTATGCTTAAATACCGTGATAGCAGAATTATTGAATAAGTCATGTTCCAATTCGGAAAAATATATATCTACATTTTCCTTTTTTTCATATTTTATCATGCTCATAAAAAAAGAGATATCCAAACAGGATATCTCTTTTACAATTATTAATGAATAAATTATTTCATTAATTCGCCTACAGCTTTGTATACAGCCATACGTTTAGCTGCATCTTCTTCTGCTTTTGTATAAAGAGCTTCAGCAGCTTCAGGATTTGTTTTAAGCAATGACTTATAACGTCCTTCAGATCTGATGAAGTCTTGATAGCTTCCCTTCGGATCTTTAGCATCCCAGGTGAACGGTGCGTCAGGGTTAGCAGGGTTGTATCTGTATAACGGGAAGTATCCTGCTTCAACAGCACGTTTTTGTTCTGTCTGGGTTTTGCTCATATCGATACCGTGAGCGATACAAGGAGCATAAGCAAAGATGATTGAAGGTCCTTTGTAAGCTTCAGCTTCCTTGAATGCTTTAAGAGTTTGAGCTCTGTCAGCACCTAAGGCAACTGATGCTACATATACGTAACCGTAAGACATACTCATCAAGCCCATGTTTTTCTTATATGTTCTCTTACCGCCTGTCGCAAATTTTGCAACTGCACCTGTCGGAGTTGACTTAGAAGCCTGACCGCCTGTATTTGAATAAACTTCGGTATCAAGAACAAGGATGTTTACATCTTTGTCCTGAGCTAATACGTGGTCAATACCGCCGTATCCGATATCGTTTGCCCAGCCGTCTCCGCCGATAATCCATACGGATTTGTCAGTGAAGTAGTCTTGAAGTTCTCTGACTTTTGCTAAATCAGGACATCCGCAATCTGCATATTTTGCGATAACTTCTTTAGCTTTATCCTGAGCTTTAACAGCTTCTTCTGTTTTCGAATTTTCGAAGTGAGCCATAGCGCCTTCAAGAGCTTCTTTCAAATCAGCAGGAGTTTTTTCGTTAGAAAGAACTTTTTCTACATAAGATTTCAAAGTTGCTCTGTTCTGGTCAACTGCAAGTCTCATACCAAAACCGAATTCAGCGTTGTCTTCAAACAATGAGTTAGCCCATGCAGGTCCTCTGCCGTCTTTATTCTTAGTATAAGGAATAGTCGGGAAAGTACCTGAGTAGATTGAAGAGCATCCTGTTGCGTTAGCAACGATAACGTTTTCTCCGAACAATTGAGAAACAAGTTTAACGTAAGGAGTTTCTCCGCATCCTGCACATGCGCCAGAGAATTCAAACAACGGTTTTCTAAGCATTGCGCCTTTAATTGTATTCGTGTTGTTTTTACCCATAACGTTGTCGGGAAGTGCATCGAAGAATTCTTCGTTAACCATTTCACCTGCGGCTTCTTCTTTCTCAATAGAAGACCATGTTAAAGCTTCTTTGCCTGCAACTTTTGTCATAGGACATTGATCTAAGCAGACACCGCAACCTGTACAATCTTTGCAGTAAACCTGAACTTTGAATTTTTCACCGTGATCGTTTGGTTTAGCATCAACCGTGTTGAATGATGCAGGTGCATCTTTCAAATCATCAGCTTCAACAAGTTTGGTTCTGATAGCAGCATGCGGGCAGGCAGATGCACAAATTCCGCATTGAATACAGAATTCTGAATTCCAGTGAGGAACTCTCGGTGCAATTCCGCGTTTTTCAAGACATGCTGTTCCTGTCGGGATAACCCCGTCTACGCTCATTGCTGATACCGGAATATCATCGCCTTTTTGTCTCATTGAAGGTTCAATGATTTTTTTAGCAAAGTCTGATGCGTTATCAGGAATTAATTTAACATCTTCAGCACATGCTACTCCGTCAAGTGATGCCGGAACAGGTACTTCTTCAGTTGCGTTAACTGCTGCATCAATCAATGCTAAGTTCATGTTTACAACATCGTCGCCTTTTTTCTTGAAGGTTTTCTTAGTCATTTCTCTCATACCTTCAAGAGCCTGTTCAAACGGAATAATGCCTGATACTTTGAAGTATGCAACCATCATAACGGTGTTAGCACCTTTTCCTCTTAAGCCCGGTTGTTGTTCGATAAGTTTTTCCGCATCTACGTTGTAGAATTTGATTTTCTTATCAATAATAGTTTTTTGCATATCGCGTGTAAGGTGTGCGAATGCTTCATCTTTTGTATAAGGGCTGTTAAGTAAGAATGTACCGCCTTCTTTAATACCTTTTAACAGGTCATATCTGCCAACGTATGCATGAGCAGAGCATGATACAAAGTCAGGAGCTGTGATAAGGTATGTTGATTTAATCGGTTTGTCTCCAAATCTTAAGTGAGAAACGGTTACACCGAAAGATTTTTTAGAGTCGTAAGCAAAGTAAGCTTGCGCATCTTTGTTTGTGTACTGACCTATAATCTTAATTGAGTTTTTGTTAGCTCCAACTGTACCGTCAGAACCTAAGCCCCAGAACATGCAGTTTGTAGTTCCTTCCGGTTCTGTAACAATATGTTCTTCAACTTTCAATGATTTGTGAGTTACATCATCTTCAATACCTACAGTGAATCCGTGGAAACCGTTATTCTCAGCATGTTTGTAAACAGCAAGAACCATAGACGGAGTGAATTCTTTAGAAGCCAAACCGTAACGGCCGCCGATAATTCTGACATCTTTGCCTTCCATTGCAGCTACAACGTCTAAGTATAAAGGTTCGCCGATTGATCCGGGTTCTTTAGTTCTGTCAAGAACAGTAACACGTTTAGCAGTTGAAGGAACAGCTGCTAAGAAACGTTTTACGTCGAACGGTCTGTATAATCTGACTTTAACCAGACCGTATTTAGTACCGCGTTTAGCGTTCAGGTATTCAATTGTTTCTTCAATTGTTTCGCAGCCTGAACCCATTGCAACGATGACATCTGTAGCATCAGGTGCACCTACATAATCGAACGGGTGATACTGTCTGCCTGTTATAGATGCAACTTTGTCCATATATTCCTGAACAATGTCAGGTACTGCATCATAGTATTTGTTAACAGTTTCACGGCCCTGGAAGTAAACATCAGTGTTTTGAGCTCCAACTTTGCAAATAGGAGCTTCCGGTCTCATTGCTCTGTTTCTGAATTCTTCAATATATTTAGGTTCTACAAGTTTTGCAATATCTTCATAAGATATTTCTTCAATTTTATGAACTTCATGAGATGTTCTGAAGCCGTCAAAGAACTGCAAGAACGGAACTTTTGCTTTGTAAGTTGATAAATGTGCAACTAAAGCTAAATCCATTTCTTCCTGAACTGAATTTGCTGCGAGCATTGCATAACCTGTATTACGGCATCCCATAACATCTGAATGATCACCGAAAATTGCCAATGATTGAGCTGCAATTGCACGGGCTGCAACGTGGATTACGTGCGGTAACATTTCACCGGCCATTTTGTGCATTACAGGTATCATTAATAACAAACCTTGAGAAGCAGTGTATGTAGAAGTTAAAGATCCTGCAGCTAAAGAACCGTGAACGGCACCTGCTGCCCCAGCTTCTGACTGCATTTCAGCTACTCTTACTTCTTCGCCCCAGATATTCTTTTTGTGCTGAGACGCCCATTCATCAATCCATTCACCCATTGTTGATGAAGGAGTGATAGGATAAATTGCGGAAACTTCGCTCAAGGCATAGGCAATATGCGCTGCAGCGTAGTTGCCGTCAACTGTTATAGTCTTTCCTGGCATAATTACAAACCTCCTTATTTTATGCGCTATTTACTTAATAACTATACCCCTTAATTTTAATACAAACAAAAATTTTTGACAAAAAATAATTAATG
Source organism: uncultured bacterium (assembly GCA_900551675.1). Lineage (GTDB taxonomy): Bacteria > Cyanobacteriota > Vampirovibrionia > Gastranaerophilales > Gastranaerophilaceae > Stercorousia. Next base: position 3,725 of record URXH01000053.1, on the reverse strand, counting down.
ATTTATAATCACACTTGTATCATTTTTGTAATAATTTACCCCTGATCGGGCAAAAAAATTTATAATGATGTTTTTATATAATTGATCTTTATGGAGTTGTGTTTATGATTAAATTAAGTCAAAAAGTTTTAAGCGGACTGGGTAAATACCCTAGAACAAAACCAAAACCTGAAAATATTGTGGACGGTGTAAATATAAATAAGCTTAAGAAATCAGGGAAAAACAACAGGTCAAATACATCTTCCCCGCTGGAACGTTCTCCTAAAAATGATACTTTCAGCGTGCAGACAAATAAAAACACTAAAGCTGCATCTGCTAAAAAGCAGGAGGATAGAAGAACTCATATTGGTGATTTTTTAGTTAAAAGCAACATGAGACTTGCAGAAGATTATAAATCAGACTTGAAGCGCGTTGCGCTTGAAGTTCCTGGTACTTCTTTTATGATGGAAGCTAATACCAGTTCTGCAAAAGGACTTAAATCAATTCTTGAAAAACTTGCAAGCAGAAGTGCGCAATTCCCTGATCGTGGTTATAGAGGTGTAATTAGAGATGGTGTTAGAGCTACTATATTTATGCCTGATGCCGATAAGAATTTCCCAAAAATTATAAAAGCAATGGAAAATAAAGGGTATAAAATTGCAAAAACCTTTGCGGAAGACGCTAATGGAAATATAGTATTGAATAGAAACGGCATGCCTAAAATGGTTGATGATATTGATGTCAGGTTTGGAGATAATGCTGTACCTTCAGGTTATGAAGATGTTCAAATACGTTTTGAAAAAGGCGATAAACTTTATGAATTATTAATCTTGCCTGGTCCAAACTATGCTGTCTTTAAAGAAAAAGAGCATAAAATGGTTTTTGAAAACTTGAGAAAATATAAAGATGACGTTTTTAGGAATGATGAGGGTGCAAAACAAATTATAAAAGCTATTCAAAAAGAATTTCATACAGTTACAAGGCCTTTGTATAAACAAGCGTTGGAGAGAGATGTCTTAGGCAGCAGGAATGTCTCTCCAGAACCGATTACATTTACAGAAAAAGGGATTGATACCATAAACAAATTGTTCAAATCTTTAAAGACTTTGTATAGAGGTAAATTTGACGCCCTCCCACCAAGTAAGAAGTCTAAACCTGATTTCCGCCAGACAAAAAATTATAGAACTCTTGATATGATAGAAAATAATTTGCGTAAATTTATGGAGGAATATAAACCTATAACTCAATAATTGCAACATTTTCTATATGAAAAGTATGGCAAAACATATCAAATGGCTGTATTGATTGTACTCTACAGCCTTTTTCACGTAAATATTTTAAATCACGTGCAAGAGTTGCGGGGTTACAGCTTACATAAATGATTTTTTCTTTTGTATGTTTAAGCGTTTCATCAAGTGCTTCTTTAGTACAACCTTTTCTAGGCGGATCAAGAATTGTTATATCGAAATTTTTCTTTATTGATTTCAAATATTTTGTTGTATCTGCGGTGTGTAGGTCGACATTTCTTATCCCATTCAGTTCTAAAACTTCTTTTGCTTTTTCTATTGATTCTTTATTTTCTTCAACGCTTACAACTTTTTCAGACACGTCGCTAACTACAATTCCAAAACTGGCAATACCTGCATACGCATCAAGAACTGCAGGTCTTTCGTGGTTGGATATTTCATCTTTTACGTATTTAAAGATATTTTCAGCACTTTTCGGGTTAACCTGAAAAAAGGTTGATGCGCCGATTTTGAAAGTTTTGTCTAAGATTTTTTCATAAATAAAATCGCGGCCACAGACACATATGGTTTTTTCTCCTAGAATTACATTTGTGTTTTTGCTGTTGAAATTAATACAAACTCCTGTAACTTTTTCAAATGTTTCAAATATTGTTTTTGCAAAGTCAGATAATTTTTCTGAAATTTTGTTATTATTAATAACCAGTGTAACAAGTAATTCCCCGTTATAGGCAGAGTGTCTCATAACAATATGCCGTAAATCGCCTGTGTGTTTTTGCTCGTTGTAGCCTGAAATGTTAAATTCAACGGTTTTATTTCTTATAAAATCAATTACTTTATCGCAAATTTCAGGCTGTATAGGGCAGTATTTGATGTTAACAATTTCATGACTTTGCGGTTTATAGTAGCCTGCTAGAATTTTTTTTGAAACTTTGGTCTGAGATACAGGACACTGTACTTTATGTCTGAATGCTGTTATTTCAGGGCTTGGAATAGGATTATTAACAGGTGTATCAATATTACCTATTGTCCTCATAGCATCTTCAACTATTTGTTTTTTCAAAACTAGCTGGTAATCATAATCTATAAACTGCAGCTGGCATGAACCGCAGACATTGTGCATCGGACAGAAAGGTTTTATTCTATGTGGTGATGGTGTAATAATTTCGATTACTTTTGCGTTTGCAAAATTTTTATTGACTTTCGTAATTTTTATTTTAACTTCATCTTCAGGACATGCTTTTTCAACAAATACAACCTGACCGTTAATTTTTGCAATTCCAGTTCCGAGATTTGATAATTTTTCTATTGTTACAACAAATTCATCATTAATGTTCATAATATTAAAAAAGAGCCCTTTCGGCTCTTATATTAATTAAATGGTGGGCGTTAGAAGACTCGAACTTCTGACATCCTCCTTGTAAGGGAGGCGCTCTACCAACTGAGCTAAACGCCCTTAAAACTTATTTTATTTTGCGATTCTGAAACAAGTTCGGAACTCCCGCATTTCTAAAATTCACTTGGTTCATTAAGAACTGCGGTCGGCTAAACGCCCTTTCGCAAAATTAATATTAACCGAAACAAATTTTATTGTCAACAGTTTATTTTAATGTTTTGGGAACTAAGGCATAATGACATTTTTAAACTATTCTATTGTGTGTTCTGCATGTTCATTATGTTTTTCAAGAAGCTGTTTTTCATATTCCATACGCTGTTTAACTTTTATTTCATGTTTTGTGCCATGATGCGGTTCTTCTCGTTTGTATCTGGCATCTACCCACCATTTGGCAATGTGATAGGCCGGACCACGTCTCACAGGTTTGACCTTTTCTTCTTTTACTTTTTGTTCTTTATGCTTTTTAATTTTTACTGGTTTATCCAGATTATCAATATTTGGTTTTTCAGGCGGAGGAACATCCGTGTAGTCCAGTAAATCCGCTTCGTTAACCGCATAAGTCTCAGGACTGATGTAACCTTCATCAGCCATTACAAACGGCGATACTGATAACATTAATATTAAAATCAAAATATATCTAATCATCTTTCCTCTCTTTTAATAATATGCGCCTCTTGTTATGATATTTTTCCCGTGAGAATCCAGTCCGCCTGTCTTCAGCAATCCGAATTTTGATGCGGCTTCATCAATTTTTGTCTGCCATTTTTGAAAATATTCACCTTCATAAGACTGATAACAGCCTTCATAAAACATAGCTTTATCTTTTCCGTATTTTTTAAAGTGCGCGAATAAATAAGTATAAAATTCAGGGCAATATGCCTTTGTTCTTGCAGGATGTGCAATAGACATAACTCCGCTGTCAAGAGTTGAAATAAATTCAACAGCATCTTCAAAGGAAGAAAAAGGTTCAAGCATTTTCCCGATTGAAGGATGAGCCTGGAGGTATATTTCTCTTGCGGTCATTATTTGTTTTTCTATGTAATCAGGTATTTCAGGCAATTCTTGTCCTGTATATAATTCAAGAGCTTTTTTATAAATTATATAAT
>URXH01000052.1 GCA_900551675.1 uncultured bacterium | reverse complement strand
TTTTTTCTTTAACAAGAATTTTGGTACCGTCAGGTGTAAAATCAACAGGAGTAAGTGTTCTGAAAGTATAGTAATTATCATTTGTCTCATCTGTTGATAAAATAGGTTCGGAGAGCCTGTGTATTGTATTTGCCGTTAATATTTTATCTACGTTAGACTTCGCTTCCTCTAAATTTATAACAAAGATATCACATGCAGTTGAACCTGTATTAGGATAATAATAAACAGCAGGGTACACAAGTTTTGTAAAATCGGGAGACACAATCCCCTGTGCATTTTGCTGGCGCCTTTCATAAAAAGCATTAGTAAGAGTGATTTCAGGACTTCCCGGCGGATTATTATAACGGGTAATTTTATATGACGGCTGCGGCACATAAACCATATCAGCAGGAGTCGGAATTTTAGGGACTTCAATTTCAGTTTCCATTCGATCTTTCGGAGCAGAAAGCTGCTCGTACTCTTCAACAGTCATATAGGCAGTAGTAGTTCTGCGTTTTAAAACTGCTTTTTTGTACTTTTCTTTTTCCTCCTGCTTATTAACATTCAAAACATATTTTGCTTCCTGTTTATTAACATCCTTATCGATAAACGGAACAGGAATCTCATCACCCCATTGAATATATGCACAAAATGCAGCAGCAATTCCAAGGAGTGCATAAATCATATTATACCAGTCCTTCTTTCATTGCCATGGAGATAGCCTTTGAACGCGTATTAACGTACAATTTCTGTAGAATACTGTGAACATGAGTTTTAGTTGTTGAAATAGTTATAACAAGTTTTTCTGCAATCTGCGGATTTGTCAAACCGTCAACAATCAAAGCAAGAACTTCCATTTCACGTTCAGTTAAACCGTACAAGTTTTTACCGAGTTTGTAGTTGATTTCTCCCCGTTTTTCATTTACGGAAGAACCGCGTCTTATATTTGTAAGAACAACTTTAGCAATTGCCGGATCAAGCCAGCCTGCACCATCCGACACTGCCAGAACAGCAGAAACCGTCTGCTCGGATGTAGCACCTTTAGTAATATAGCCGTCCGCTCCTGCTTGAAATGAATCGAAAATATCGTCTTCGCTTTCTCTTGATGTATACATTAAAACTTTTATATTTGGATTTGCATTTTTAATCCTTTTGGTTGCTTCAATTCCGTCAATAGTCGGCAGGCCGATATCCATAACTACAACATCGGGCAGGATTTCGAAAGCTTTGTCAACACCTTCCAGCCCGTCAGCACACATTCCTGCAATTTCAATATTAGGATTATTGCCAAGTATTACAGAAAGCCCCATACGAGCCATATCGTGATCTTCAACAATTAAAACTCTAACGTTTTTAGCCATTAGAAACCTGTCTTTCTTTAATTTTAGCATCTATAACAACATCAGTCATCAGGAATGAAAATTCGCTGCCTTTATCTACTTTACTGTCAACCCAGATTTTCCCGCCATGAGCATCAATAATCTGCCGCGACAGGTAAAGCCCGAGACCGGTTCCCGTAGAACGCTTTCTTGCAGTTCCTTGAGAAAATCTTTTAAATAAATTCGGGATATCAGCCTGAGGAATTCCGTTTCCGTTATCAGAAACCGAAAATATAAAGTCCCCGTTCTGAGCTTTTGCAAGCACCTTTACTTCTCCGCCTTTATTGGTATAATTCAATGCATTACCGCAAAGATTTGTAATCACACGCTTAATCTCGGCTCTGTCAGCAAATATATGCAAGTCATCAGAGAGTTCAAAAGTTACCAAAAAATTAAGATCTTTTTTAAGTGCAAGCGGTTTTAATTCACTGTAACACTGCTCAACTAAATCTTTTACAGGAAAAGCAGTTTTGCAAAGAGTTAATTTACCGCTTTCAAATCTGTAAACTTCCAGCAGCGCATTTACAAGTCCGAGCAAATCTTCGTTGCTTTGAAGCATTGTAGATAAAAGCACCTTTTGCTTTTCATCAAGAGTTCCTATTGCACCTTCAAGGAAGAATTTTAATGTCTGAATAGCGGCAAGCAGAGGCGTTCTCATATCATGGGTAAGAGTCGCAATAAAATCATCTCTCAGCCTTTCAGCCTCTTTATGTGCGCTTACATCTCTGATAACGCCGACAAATTTATCAAATTTATTATCATCGCCTGAGATTCCAGCAAAACTTATTTCAACTGGAATATGAATACCGCTTAAAGTATTTACTAAATAATAGTCGCGCAGTAAAATCTCAGAATGTTCTTCTCCGAGTCCGAAAATTTCACCGGATTGATTATCTTTAGATGAATTAAATTCTTTTACATTTGAATAAGCAATTTCCTGAAATTTCTTTTTACTCAATGATTCTGCAGAAAGTCCTGCCATATTTTCGCATGCAGGGTTAACCTGCTCGATTTTGCCATCACCGTCAACAATAATTATTCCGTCCGCGCAATAATTAATGATGCCGGAGAGTTTTTTATTAGCTTCTTGAAGATCTGCCGTACGCTCTGCTACAATTTTTTCAAGGTTAGCGGAATAATCTTGAAGCTTTGATTTAGCATCTTCAAGTTCGGAAATCTTATTGCGGAGATTTTTCAGCAGATGGCTTCTTTCTATGCCGTTTTTTATATTAAGAATAAGATCATCATTATCCCATGGTTTTTCAATATATTTGTAAAGTCCGATTTCATTTATTGCCTTAATAGCATTTTCTTTATCTGCATAACCAGTCAAAAGAATCATGCTGACTTCAGGATAAAGCTTTTTAGATTCTCTTAAAAATTCAAGTCCGTTCATTTCCGGCATAATAAAATCAGAAATAATTAAATCTGGAACATTATCATTCAAAAAAATAAGAGCATCTTTCGGGCTGTTAAATAAATGTATATCATCAAATCCCTCAACTTTAAACAGTGTTTTAAAAGCCGAGGTAACCATTTTTTCATCATCAACTACTACAATTTTACCGGTATTCATACTTTATATGATACGCTATTTTAATTCGCAAGACAAATACATTACAAAATTGCAATAATTACGGGGAAATTTTATCTCCCCGCAATTTTATTTATAAGAATGAGCTTTATACTCTCTTTTGCTTAAGTCTTGATCCAGATGATAAAGCGAAGCTTTTTCATTCCCGAACATTTTTAATTTTGTTATTACATCTCTTGCGTTTGCTTCTTCTTCAACCTGCTCTGTTATATACCAGTTTATAAAATGACGTGTTGCAAGATCGCACTCATCTTCGCTCATAGAGGCAACGCAATTTATGCTTTCCGTAACAAACTTTTCGTGCTCGAGAATTTTTTCAAATACCTGCAGAGGATTTTCAAAATTTCGTTCGGGGGAGTCAATCTTATCAAGATTTACTCTGCCGTCTCGTTCAATAATATAATCAAATAAAATCATTCCATGATCAATTTCTTCCCGTGCCTGAACTTTTGTCCAATTTGCAAAACCATACAGGCCAATTTCGTCAAAAAAAGCAGACATAGCAAGATATAAATAAGCTGAATAAAATTCTTTGTTAATTTGTGAATTAAGAACATTTTGCACCTTTTCGCTAATCACTTTTACCCTCCCATAATCCGTGCAGATTACAAAATTCTCTTGCTGTAAGATTTTTAAAGTCATCATTCAAAAGCATTTTGGGTTCATCTCCCGGATATAAATATTGTAACTGTACTTTATTTCTGTCTTCGGAAATTGTTTCAATAAACACTATATGATGTTCTTCTGTCATTGGATGCAGAACTTCACCGACACGAATTTCATCTTTATTATCCGAATTTTTTATAAATATCGGAATATGTTTTTCTAGCATGGCGTCTTCTTGCTCTTGTGCTTCGAGTTTTTTCATAGGCTGACCGCAGCAGACAAGCTCGCCACCGCCAACTAGAATCACTTCAACCATATTCCCGCAGATTTCGCACTTATATAAATCTAAGCGTTCCATTATTTCTCCTTTCAATATATATTATCTTTTTTCTTGCGATTTTTACATTAACCTTACGGCTATAATATTTTTATTAATTTTTCTTAATATAATGACAAAAAATATATTTACTGTGTTTAAAATAGATTATGAAAGTGCACGCGGTTTCTTTTAGTTTTTCAGGTATAAAAAAAAGGGATAAGCAGGAAAATAATTATCCTTTTATGTATACTGCAGATCTTGCACATATAAATTCAAAACACGATTCAAGAAAATTTAAGGTTGCTACAGGACTTCTTGCACTGGCTGCGGTTATCATTACTCTTTTTAACCTTAAAGGTCCTAAAAAACTGCCGGAAAATATTGTAGAAATAACAGATATGAAAAAAGGTCTCAACCGTATAAAAGATTCGCCAAATACAGTTGAGGAACTTAAAAATAAAGTTCTTTATCCGCTTAAGTGCGCTATTGAAGGTAATAAGGAAATAACATTAAGTAAAAAATTTAAATCAGGCGTAATACTTACCGGCGATAAAGAAGAAAAGCTTGCGGAAATTATGAACGCTTTTGCCGAACACACTCAGGAATTAGGGATTAAAACGGTCAATATTGCCCATACTTCATCAAGGACAAATGCTCAGGGCAAAACTTTTACGCGCAGATTAAAAAGAAATGAAATAAATAAAAATATTTTCTACGAATTAAAAAATGCAAAAAAGAGATATGATAATGAAGGGAAGTACACAGTTATAAATCTTGGCGATATTGGAAGACTTACAGATTTGCAAATAATAAAATCTCAAAAATCAAATTTCGAAGCAATGCTTGAAAATATGAATTCAAAATCATATCCGGGAGTTGTATGGTCGGGCTGGACAACAAAATCAAAATCGCTTCCGTTGTTTTTCAGCGACTTGCCTATATTAATTACAAAGCTTGCAGATTAAAGTTTTTTTGTGCTAAGATATATTCAGCCGTGCTCCACGGGGAATTGCAATCCCTTGACCCGAAGTTAATGCGGGGTGCAGAGCCTGTTGTGAGGATCCGGTGAATAATTTTGATAAATATGTTATTGTTGACGTTTAAGGGCATGATGGCGTAAGCTGTCGAACCGTGTCAGGGCGGAAACGCAGCAGCACTAAGACAATCCTTGCGGGTGTTGTGTCATTAAAAAGAGGTAGTGTATTTAAAGATTTTGTTTAACGAATTCGATAGACAGTGGCACGGCTTTTTATTTTAACTCTTTATCTTTTATGTATCTCGGTCTTGCTTTAACTTCCTGAAATACCTGCCCGACGTATTCACCTATAAGTCCAAGGCAGAAAAGCTGAATTCCGCCGAATATACATAATAATATTATAGCTGTAGCCCAGCCGTTAGGGGAATTATGCCAGAATATTTTTTCTGCTACAGTCTCTAAGCCAACCAAAAAGCCCAAAAATGCCATGAAAAAGCCTAAAACAGCAACAAATCTTAACGGGACAACGCTATACGAGGTTATTCCGTTCAATGCAAGCGTCATTAATGACATAAAGTTGAATTTTGATTCTCCTGCAGTTCTTGGTTTGACATCAAATTTTACATAGGCTGTTTTTAGACCGAGCTCATTAAAAAAGCCTCGTAAAAATAAATATTTTTCTGGATAAAGCTCCATAATATCAAGAGCTTTTTTGCTGACAAGCCTGTAATCCGAATGGTTAGGAGGTATTTTGGCACCAAGTATATTCATTGTCTTGTAAAATGCCATAGCTGTAAATTTTTTGAACAATGAGTCCGTTTTTCTGTCATTTCTTATACCACAGACGATATCAGCACCATTAATGTATTCATCAATAAATTTTTCAATTGCTTTCTCGTCCTGTTGTAAATCAGCATCAATTGAAACGGCACAGTCGCATCCAATATTTCTTACCCCTTCAAGCCCTGCAATTAGAGCCTTTTGGTTGCCGAAATTATGAATAAATTTTAACCCTTTAACGCGCATATCATTGTTATGCAGCTCTTCTATAATATTCCAGGTATTATCCTTTGATCCGTCATCTACTAGATAAAGATAACTGTTTTTATTGATTTTTTCTTTTGATAAAAGTTCATCAAGTAACTTTAGAAGTATTTCTGCAGTATGTTTGATACACAACTCCTCATTATAACACGGAATAATAACTGCCAAAGTCGGTTTATCCATAAATCCTCTCTTATAATTTGCCAAAAAGCACAATTTTATACTATAATATATATATTAAATAAGCAAGGATTTTTTACTATATGGTTAACAAAAAATTTATACTGAACGCAGATGATTTCGGCATGTCTAAAGCATTTAACAGAGCCGTGTTGGACGGTTACCACAACGGCTTTTTAACAAGCGCAAGCCTCTGTGCCAACGGAAAAGCATTTAATGCGGCTGTAAATGAAATTATACCGGAATGTCCTAATCTCGGCATAGGAGTTCATTTGAACATTATTGAAGGTCGTTCGCTGACAAAATCTCCGCTTCTAACCAATAAACGCGGAAAATTTAACAACGGTTTTGCACAAATTCTTCTAAAATCAAACAGTCCTGAATTTATAAATCAGATAGAATTTGAGTTTAGAACCCAGATTGAAACAATTATGAATTACACAAAAGTTGATCACATTGATTCACATGTTCATACGCACGCCATCCCAAATCTTTTCAAACTCACTGCCAAGCTGGCTAAAGAATACAATATTCCATTTATAAGAACCCAGTTTGAAGAAATGTATTTTGTTCCATCAATGAAAAAACATCTAAATTTGAAATACCCGCCGAATATTTTAAAAATACTTTTATTGAATTATTTTTCTGCAGGAAATAAAAAAGTTGTAAAAGAATATGGATTAAGAACTAATGATTATCTGCTGGGCGTAGGCTACACGGGGCTTATGGATGATATGACCGTTGAATACGGGCTTAAAGTTTTGGAAGAAGACTGCATCGTTGAAGCGCTGATTCATCCTTGCCACTATGCAACATCCAACAAAAACCAGCATTATACGGAATTTTTAATAACACAGAACAGAGCTTTGAAAGACAAAATAGCCAGACTCGGCTTTGAAATAACAAACTACAAAAAAGAAATTGTAAACAAAGAGCCATAGAATTTAAACAATCTGCATACGTATTAAAAATGCTGAGGCCGGAGAGTAAATATGCACTTTAACAAAATTATTTTAATACTGCTTATTACCGGAATGTTTTCGATTTTTTGCGCATTTGAAGTAATCAGAAAATCTGACTTTGCTGTTTTAAATGTTGTTTCCGCAAATAAAATTGAAGTTGATTTAAACGGGAATAACATATATGACGCAGGTGAAACAATATGTATACCTGATATTGAAACTTTTACATCTGATTTAAAAATTAATCAGTCAAATTTATTAAACAGTGTAAAAATTTCTGCCGAAGACGGGATAAAACTAGGCTATCTTACGGATAATTTTGCGGATAATACTCTTTCAGACAGACGTGTAAGACTAAAATTTACAGGGAATGAAAATTCGGAATGCAAATTCGCAGATATTATAACAGACAATCAATCTTACCGGAAAAAGCTTGTAAATTCAGGATTAGCATTTAACAGAGGCACGCCGTTAAACAATGAAAATTATGTTGAACAGCTTAAAAAAGCACGGAAACTTAAACTTGTAATACTTAATCATAAAAGTAATAAATATCACAAACTTGACTGTAAATACGGTCTTATCGCTCATGATGCAATTGTAGTGCCTGCACAGCAGATTCCAGAAGATGCAAAACCATGCAAATTTTGCCACATAACAAAGACAAGAACATTTTTGAAAAAGAATAAACAATATGTAGAAAAATTACTTACTTATCCTCTCGCAATTTCAAACGGCAGTTTAAAATTGTATCTGAGCGATATGACAGTAAAATTAAAGCCTGATGACAAATGTTCCTCACTTGCCTGCAAAGAAATTCTTAAGCAGATAAATGACAGCAAAACTTCAATAGATATTGCTCTTTACGGCTGGGATAATGTTGCACAAATTACAAATGCAATAAAAAATGCAAAATCAAGAGGCGTTAAAGTCCGTATAGTTTACGACACAAGTCCTGCTGAATATTATCCTGAAACAAAACATATCGTTGAACTTGCCGATGAGTCCGCAAAAGATTCTCCAAATGTTCTAATGCACAATAAATTTATAATTTTTGACAATCAAAAAGTTATTACAGGCTCAATGAACTTTGCGCGAACAGGATTTTCAGGTTTTAACAGCGACTGCATTATTTTTTTGAATTCTGACGAAATTGCAAAAATTTATGAAGAGGAATTCTTGCAAATGCTTTCAGGAAAATTCAGTACATCAAAATCTCATGTAAACCACAAAACAATTATGTTAGGTTCGGCGAAAGTAACACCGTTGTTTTCACCTAAAGATAAAATTATTACAAATAACGTAATTCCAATCATTAATAGTGCAAAGCGTTACATTTATATTCCGACTTTTTTGATTACCCATGATGAGCTTGCTCAGTCTTTAATAAATGCAAAAAAACGCGGAATTGACGTAAAAATGATAGTTGATGCCACAAATCCGTTTATGCCGAGAAGTAAAGTCAAAATGTTGAGAGCTTCAGGTATACCCGTAAAAATTGAAAATTACGCAGGAAAACTTCATTCAAAAAGTATTATAATTGATGACAAATATATTATTGCTGGTTCCATGAATTTTTCAAAAAGCGGAGAAAACAAGAATGATGAAAACGCATTAATTATAGAAGATGAAAGACTTGCAAAATATTACCGAGGATTTTTTGAATATTTATGGAACAAAGTACCTGATAAATATTTAAAACAGGTTGTCAGAGCTGAGGGGAAATTCTCAATAGGTTCCTGCTCTGACGGCATAGACAACAATTTTGATGGCAAAATTGATATGGAAGATAAAGCTTGTAATTAGTAATCTATTTCAAAGACATAATTATAATCAACTTTAATAGGCTTTTTAAAAGTTGGTTTTAATATAAGCTTACCTGAATAATCCTTTATACCCCATAAACCGTTCTCTTCAAAAACAAAATAATTTTTTCTGAAAGCATCTTTTCTTTTTTCATTCAATGCCTGTTCTTTCTCAAAACATTGCTGCGATATTCGTAATTTTTTACCACTTTCATCTATCAAATAAGGAACATTTTCTTTTTCGTCATAAACAATAATTTTATCATCAGGAGTGTAAATATAATCCCAACCGTAATTATTTTTATAGGGTATTACCACTTGTCCTTTATTATTTAAAATTTGAGCTTTTTCACCCATTTCAGGAGTAGAAGCAATGAAATAAATTTTCGACATTGGAAGCTTTTTTAAAAAGCAGTAATATTTGCTTCTTGATCCGTTAGTAAAACAAAAATAATACCCTTTATTATCTTTTAAAATAAGAAGATTTTCCGAGTAGTAATCAATTGATACATCGTTACGCTCATAAACTTTTTTACCTTGTAGATTATAAACAGAATGGTAAGCCCAGGCATAAGCATTATGCTGCATAAAAAATAATATTAATACAACAAAAATATATTTCATAATCAAATTTTACATAAAAAATCAAGGGTTTTCAACAATTTTAGCTTCAACTTTTTTAACACTGTTTACGCTGCTGTTCAGGCTTTTTGCAAGCTGGGCAGCTGTTTTTGCATTATAAAATTTTCCGCTTGTAACAAGTGATGTACATTCCAGCTGTGCCAAATCCTCCTCATCATAAATATTAAATGCGATCACATCAATCGTAATATCTTTACGCTCTTTTATTAATTCCAGAACGTATGTGCAGGGGCTTTCATCACAATTTTCACCGCCATCTGTTAAAAGAATAATATGTTTTTTACCGCTGAAACCTAAAAAATCTTTTTTTACTGCCTGCTTTAAGGAATACGTAATAGGAGTCATTCCTCGCGGCTTTATATCCAGCAGAGAATTTCTTATATTTATACCGTTAGCAGCAGAAATTGGCGCAACAAGTGTTGATGCTCTGCAGGCTTCAAAAGGAGTAAGCCCCATTCGATGTCCGTAAACTCGCAATCCGACAGATATATCCGAATTTAAATTCGGCAGAATTGATTTCATTGTATCAATCATCAAATCAACTTTACGGCGTCCTTCGACATATTCAGACATACTGTTTGAAAAATCCAGAATAAATAAAACTCTTTCACTCTCATTCATTTCACCAACAGGAAGCTTATCAGGTCTGTGCACACTGTAACCTGCGGCAAAAACCGGTATTGCAAGGCACATCATTAAAAACATTATTATTATATTATTCATAGAAATATATTAATAATAAATATCATAATTTTTACCTGAACATGCAGGTATAACCTGTTGACGATTATTTTTTGTTGCAATATTATAAAAGTAATCAGATTTTGGCGGAGAAATTATGAATAGCAAAGAAGTTATTAAACAGGCAGAAAAAAGTCTTATCAATGAATTTGAAAAAATTGAAGAAATAAGAGATTTCAATCAGGAAAAAGTTCTGAATGCATTTATAGAAAATAAAGTTGCACCTGAACACTTCTATACCGTTTCTGGCTACGGGCATGATGATTTGGGGCGCGAAGTTCTTGATAAAGTTTTTGCAGATGTTTTTAAGGCTGAAAAAGCACTTGTAAGAATTCATTTTGCATCAGGAACCCATACTCTTGCCTGCTGTCTTTTCGGAAATCTTAAATACGGCGACAAACTTATATCTGTTGCAGGTGCTCCGTATGACACAATGCAGGAAGTCATAGGAACAGCCGGCGATGAAGCTGTCAGAGAAGATTCTCTTATAGGACACGGCGTTTTGTATGACGAAGTACCTCTAAAAAACGGCACAGATATTGATTTTGAAAAGCTGGAGCAAATGGTTGATAAAACCGTAAAAATGGTTTTAATTCAACGCTCTAAAGGCTATTCAACCAGAAAGTCATTGTCTATTGAAACAATAGAAAAAATTTGTAAAACTGTAAAATCAAAAAATCCTAATTGTATCTGCTTTGTTGATAACTGCTACGGTGAATTTGTTGATACAAAAGAACCGCTTGAAGCCGGAGCAGATCTAATCGGCGGTTCACTTATAAAAAACCCCGGCGGCGGGATTGTAGAAGCAGGGGGATACATTGCAGGCAAAGCGAAATATGTAGATAAGTGTGCCAACCGACTGACAGCCCCTGGTATAGGCTGTGAAGGCGGAGCTATGTTTAACCAGCACAGATTAATATTTCAGGGACTTTTTATGGCACCGTCTGTAGTCTGCGATGCTGTCAAAGGAGCAGTTCTGGCTGCCAAAATTTTTGAGGAAACAGGATTTGATTCTTCTCCGAAATATTATGAAAAACGGACAGATATTATTCAAAATATAACATTCAACTCCCCTGAACCACTGGAACATTTTTGTCAGACAATTCAGGCGCTGTCGCCTGTAAACGGCTATGTAACGCCTATACCCGAATACGTCCCCGGATATGAAGACCCTGTAATTATGGCAGGCGGAACATTTATAGAAGGTTCTACAATTGAACTTTCAGCTGACGGGCCTATGAGACCTCCGTATGTTGCTTACATGCAGGGCGGGTTAAATTATGCGCATGTAAAAATTGCCCTTGCGAAAATATTAGATAAAGTAAACAATAATTAATCTCATTTTTTCAAATTTTCATTATAAAAATAAAGATTATTAAGTTTTTTTAAGAGTTAAATAGCTACTTATAACTAATTCTTAAGGATTAGACCAAAAATTTTTTGGAAATAAACTTGAAACCGTAATTTTTGTGATATGCTGTTGATGTACCCCGAAAATTTGGGTGAAGTAGTTTACACAGTATAAGAAGAGGAAGGTTAATATGTCATTACCAAATGTAGCATATTTCTCAATGGAAATCGCAATGGATCAGTCTTTGAAAACTTATTCAGGCGGTTTAGGATTTTTGGCAGGTTCTCACATGCTGTCAGCTGGTTATCTGCAAATGCCGATGGTCGGTGTAACTATGTTATGGTCATACGGTTACTATGACCAGAGAATTGCACAGGATGGTCAGGTAGAAGTTGCTTATATCAGAAAATATTATGATTTCTTAAAAGATACAAACGTTACAACAGAAGTTGATATCTTCGGAGAAAAAGTTAAAGTTAAAGCTTATTTAGTAGAGCCCGAATTGTTCGGTGCCTGCCCTGTATATCTGTTAACAACAGATATCGAAGGAAACAGCGACTGGGCAAAAAGTATTTCTCACAAACTCTATGACGGAAATGAAAAAATAAGAATTGCTCAGGAAACTGTTTTAGGTATCGCAGGTATCAGAATTTTACAGCAAATCGGCTATAAATTTGACGTTGTACACATGAATGAAGGGCACGCTCTGCCTGCAGCTTTCGAATTACTTAGACAATACAACGGCAACCTCGAAGAAGTTAAAAAGAAAACTGTATTTACAACTCACACCCCAGTTGCAGCAGGTAACGAAGTTCACTGGGTTGATACGCTTATGGAAGGCGGATTCTTCGCAGGCTGTTCAAGAGAAACTGCAGTTCAATTAGGCGGTGAAAACTTCTCGCTTACTGTTGCGGCTTTAAGAATGTCAAGAATTGCAAACGCAGTATCACAGCTTCATGGTCTTGTTGCTAATAAAATGTGGGAATGGGTTGAAGGCAGATGTCCTATCCGCGCAATTACCAACGCTGTAAACCTTCATTACTGGCAGGATGACAGAATTAAAGAAGCAGCAAACGATTTAGATAAACTTCTCGCTGTAAAACGCAAAATGAAAGCTGAATTGTTTGAATATGTTGCTAACGTTGCAGGTAAAAGATTTGATCCTGATGTATTAACTATCACATGGGCAAGAAGATTTGCTGACTATAAACGTGCATGGTTGATTCTTATGGACAAAGACAGAATTAACAAACTTCTTGATGCAAACAAAATTCAAATTATCTTTGCAGGTAAATTCCATCCGGATGATGTTATGGGCAAAGAAATGTTTAACAAACTTCTTAACCGTTCTCACAGCATGAAAAATGTTGTTGTATTACCTGGTTATGAACTTGAATTATCAGGCAAATTAAAACGCGGTTCTGATATATGGCTGAATACTCCGTTGAGACCGTTTGAAGCTTCAGGTACTTCAGGTATGTCTGCTAATGCTAACGGTACCGTTCACTTATCTATCTATGACGGCTGGACTGTTGAAGGTACATTTAACGGAATTAACGGTTACACTGTTGAATATCCGGGTCTTGATGATGAAATGCCTTGGGAAGAACGTCATTGGAAAGACCATGAATGTGTTATGAACATAATCGAAAACGAAATCATTCCGACATACTACGAAAACAAACAGGAATGGGCTCGTTTGATGAGACAGGCTATCAGAACATCTGAAGCTTACTTCAACTCTGACCGTATGGTAATTGAATACTATAACAGATTGTACAAACCTATTGCGCATAACGATTCAAGCTCAGGTGAGAAGAAAAAAGAAATGAATATTTCTGAAACTCCTACATTTGATGCCTGGACTTTTGCAAACATTAAATAGTCAAGATCCAATCAATATAACTAAAACAGACACCTTATAAAAGGTGTCTGTTTTTATAAAAATTGTTTCAAATGTAACGAAATATTAACAAAATAAATAAAAAAATTAAAGATTTTATAGAACAATGCCGTTAATAAAAACATAAGGAAACAAAACAAGAAAGGGATATAGTCATGGGTATGGCTGCTTCGCAGGCTCGGTTTTTGGGACTGACTGCGAGAA
>URXH01000051.1 GCA_900551675.1 uncultured bacterium | reverse complement strand
CTGCAACATTATCCTGTCGGGGGGGGGGCACTTAAAAGCTTTACTATTCAACATATTAATACTCCTGACTTTTTCTTTATTATTTACGATTTTTTTGAGTTTGTCAAGATTATTTCTTGACAATAGTTTGATCCCTGTCAGGTCCTACGCTTACGATAGAAATTGGGACTTCAAGTAATTCTTCCAGTCTTGCAAGATATTTTTTAGCATTTTCAGGGAGTTCGTTAAAATCAGTAATCCCTGTAATATCTTGCCCCCAGCCTTTATGAATTTCATAAACAGGCTCTAAGTATTTGTGTATAAATACATCCGTAGGGTAGCTTGTGTAAAGTCTGCCGTTTCGTTTATCTTTGTAAGCTGTACAGATTTTTATTTCATCAAAAGTATCAAATACATCGATTTTCGTGAGCGCAACAGATGTTAAACCGCCGACTAAAACGGCATATTTCATAGTAACCGTATCAAACCAGCCGCAGCGTCGGGGTCTGCCTGTTGTAACACCGTATTCATGACCTGTTTCACGGATTTTATCTCCTGTTTCATCTGTCAATTCTGTTACAAAAGGCCCTTCTCCGACTCTGGTTACATAAGCTTTTGCAACACCGATAACTTCATCTATCATTGTCGGGCCATAGCCTGAGCCTGTTGCAGCTCCTCCGCCTATAGGATTTGATGAGGTTACAAAAGGATAAGTTCCGTAGTCTATATCAAGCATTACACCCTGCGCGCCTTCAAAAAGAATTGCTTTTTTATCGCGTTTTGCATCTTCAA
This sequence comes from uncultured bacterium, assembly GCA_900551675.1. Lineage (GTDB taxonomy): Bacteria > Cyanobacteriota > Vampirovibrionia > Gastranaerophilales > Gastranaerophilaceae > Stercorousia. Next base: position 12,915 of record URXH01000051.1, on the reverse strand, counting down.
GAACTTTTTGCCAGTCAAAACAGACATAGGGTCTGAAAATTTCAGCATATTTTCTGCATAAAGCTAAAATTTCTTCTTTTGTGTATATTTTCAGCCCGTACACTTCTTTTAAAGTTTTATTTTTCAAAGGGAGTATTATATCTAATTTTTCAGACAGTGCATCTTCTGAATACAAGTCCTGAACCTTTAATCCAATTCTTGCCATTTTATCCGTGTAAGTCGGACCTATGCCTTTTTTGGTTGTTCCGATTTTGCCTTTGGATGCAGTGTCTTCGGAATATCCGTCAATTTCTGTATGATAAGGCATTGTAATAGACGCAAGCGGATTGATTTTAAGTCCTGTTACGTCAATGCCTTCTTTTATAAGCCCATTAATTTCTTCTTCAAAGTATTCGGGCAAGATAACGGTTCCTGCACCAATAAAACAGGTTTTGCCTTTATACAAAATTCCTGATGGTATAAGGTGAAATTTAAAGGTTTTGTTATGCGCTACAACTGTATGTCCTGCATTACATCCGCCCTGATATCTGATAATCAAATCAGCATCCTGTGCAAGTAAATCCGTAATTTTAGCTTTTCCTTCATCGCCCCATTGAGCGCCTACTACAACCTTATTCATATCCCTCTTATCCTTTCTTTGAAAAACAGGTCAATTACTTATTTATTTTAGCACAAAAATGTTTGTAACTAAATCATATTAACATCAGGAGTTTCGTTTCCGCTGGAATTTTTGATTATTTTAATTAATTCGGGAATTACTTCAAATACATCGCCGACAATTCCGCAGTCGCTGACTTCAAATATCGGAGCTTTTTCATCGTTATTTATTGCAATAATTTTATCGCTGTCCTGCATTCCGACAATGTGCTGGATTGCGCCTGAAATTCCGCAGGCAATATATAATTTAGGGGTAACTGTTTTACCTGTTTGCCCTATTTGAATATCAGGTGATGCAAGCCCCATATCAACAGCACCTCTGCTGGCTCCGACACAGCCGCCCAGACATTCGGCAAAATTTTTCAAAAGTTCAAATCCTGCTTCATTTTTCATTCCCTTGCCGCCTGCTACAATAATTTCTGCACTGTCAAGTTCATTGATTGCGGTATTCAGACCTTTTACAAATTCAATAAATTCTACCTTTTTTTGAATATTGTCAATTTCGGGCTTTATATAAATAAATTTAGTATCTTTTACAATGTTTTCAGGCGCGGGTTTAAAAACTTTCGGTCTTACAGTTGCCATTTGAGGTAAAGTTTTGCATAAAATCGTAGCCATTAATTTCCCGCCGAATGTCGGACGTGTTGCTGCCAGCTGTCCTTTTTCGTTAATATCAAGCCCTATGCAGTCTGCTGTTAAGCCTGTATGTAGAGATGATGAAATTCTCGGTGCCAGATCTCTTCCTTGAGTTGTTGCTCCGACAAGTATAATATCGGGTTTGGCTTCTCTTATAATGTCAACAGCAATCTTTGAATACAATTCTGTCGAATAATGGGTCAGCCTATTGCTTTCTGCAATATAGACAAAATCAAAACCTGAATTTATAAATGCTTCTTTAAAATTTTCCGCCAATCCCGTTTTACATATTAAAAGAGCTGAAACAGATGCATTATCAAGTTTTTTGGCTAGTTCCTGCGCTTTATATGCAAGCTCAAACACTACTGTATGGAGGTAATTCTCTTTTGTAACCTCTGCATATAACATAATATTACTCATTTGAAATTCCTCCGAATTCTTTTATTTTTTCTGCTAAAGAATTGTAATCTTGGCATATTTCACATTCTCCCCTGTTATGTTCAGGGCGGAATGCGCGGCTTACGTATGTCGGGGAGCCTTTAATGCCTGTTTCTTCAGGAGTTAATCCGATATCTTCCATAGAATATATTGTAATTTCAGTATTTTGTGCCTTTATAATTCCGTTAATTTTCGGTCGGGTTGGTTCTTCTATTCCTTTTAATACGCAAATGAGTGCAGGGAATTCGGCTTTAACTGTTTCAAGACCTTCTTCAATTTCTCGTACTGCGTAGATGCATTTGCCGTCGCATTTTTTCAGTTCTCTTGCATAAGTAACCTGTGGAATTCCGAGCTGATTTGCAATGCTCGGACCTGTTTGAGCAGTATCACCGTCAACAGCGAATTGACCGCATAAAATTAAATCATAATCAGGTAATTTATTCTTAATTGCTGCAGCTATAGTTTTTCCTGTAGCATAAGTATCTGCGCCTGCAAATTTTTTATCTGAAATTAGAACCGCATTATCGCATCCGACAGCTATTGCTTTTTTAAGCATTTCTTCAGCCTGCAAAGGTCCCATTGTAAGAACTGTAATTTCAACATTTTCAAGAGTTTTTTTCAGCTGTAAGGCTTCCTCAATTGCGTATAAATCAAAAGGGTTTATGACGCTTTCAACGCCTTCTCTCTGGATAGTATTATTTTCTGTCCATTTGATATCTGTAGTATCAGGAACCTGTTTTATGCAGACAATTATTTTCATAAAAAATCCTATCTGTGCTGTTGTGAAGCTTTTTGTCTTGCATTTGTTTCAATCAAAGCGTTATAAGCAAGCATATACATTGCACATTTCCTAACGCTTGGAAGATACCAGGCACAGCTTTCCAGTGTACAAACTTTATCGATATCAGAGCCTGCGCTCATTAGCGGACAATATGGTATGTCTTTTGCCATTTTTATCTCCTTACTCTATTTATTTGTTATTTCTGCTGCCTTTTTTAACAGATTACAGTTTTCATCGCGTTTTCTTTCCTGATCTTTATAGATTTTTGTTCTGTTGATAACTTCATCAAAGTCGATTTTATGAGCATCAAAATCAGGTCCGTCAACACAAGCAAATTTAGTCTCTCCGCCGACTGTAATTCGGCAGGCTCCGCACATTCCTGTGCCATCTACCATAATCGGGTTCATACTTGCTTCAGTATAAATCCCTTTATCTCTGGTTAAATCCGCCACTGCGCGCATCATAGGCATTGGCCCAACAGCTATTGCGTAATCTACTTTTTCCTGTTTAATAATTCTATCTAATACCTGAGTTACAAACCCTTTTTCGCCAAGAGTCCCGTCATCTGTAGTTATGAAAAGTTCAGTACAGGCATCTTTCATCTTATCCTGCCAGAATATTAAGTCTTTATTTCTTGCACCCATAATCATATAAACTTTGTTGCCTGCTTCTTTAAAAGCTTTTGCAATCAAATAGCAGGGAGCTGCACCGTATCCGCCTGCAAGACATACGACAGTCCCGTATTTTTTTATATGTGTCGGCTGTCCGAGAGGACCGACAACATCATGGATTTCATCTCCAACATTTAATGATGCAAGCTGCTTTGTTGAATATCCGACTGCCATAAATACTAGAGTAAGTTCGCCTTTCTCTTTGTTAACATCGGCAATAGTGAGCGGAACACGTTCACTGTCTGCATTTGCTCTGAATATTATAAATTGCCCGGCTTTTGCATTTCTTACAACATAAGGCGCATCTACCGTAATTTCAAACTGATTGGGACAAAGTTCTTTTTTTGATAAAATTTTATATCCCATAATTTTCTCCTTCTTATACAAAATATTATACTATAAAATGTGAAAATTAAAATAGTTATAAAAAATTAATATGCTAAGGGAAATCGGTTATCAAGATAAGGTAATTTTTATAAAATTATATTACTTTATTATCGGGTATTTCCCGTAAAATTTATCAAGGTGAAATATGGAAAATTCAAATGCAAATTTTAAATCTACAGTTGATAGTATGAAATTATATTATGAGCGAACAAGATGTAAAGCTTTATGTCATAAATATAATTCAATTTCGCCTGATATGCTGGGTGTGCGTCTTGAATTGTTAAAACAAATTCTTGCCAAAACAAAATCTGTATTTTTATTGGAACAGCCGTTTATGTGCGACTATGGCTACAATATTGAGATAGGTGAAAATTTTTATTCAAATCATAATCTTATAATTCTTGATGCTGATAAAGTTATAATAGGCGATAATGTTTTAATCGGTCCAAATTGTGCGATTTATACAAGCACACATCCGTTTAATTCGGAATTAAGAGAAAAAGGAGTGATTTATACAAAGCCTGTTTCTATAGGTAACAATGTATGGATATGCGGGAATGTTACAATACTGCCCGGTGTTGCAATCGGTGATAATTCTGTGATAGGTGCAGGAAGTGTTGTAAGTAAAAATGTTCCTGCAAACGTTCTTGCCGCAGGAACACCATGTAAAATTTTAAAGTATCTGAATTAAATTTTTATTCGTCAATTTTATAAGTGTATTCAGGTTTTGCCTGTAATCTTTTTTCTATTTCTTCAAAAGTTAAAAGTCCCTGAGTTGCGCCAAAAGCAGATACCACTCCTGCCGAGTTTACAGATGCGTACATCAAAGCTCTGCCTATATCTAATTTAGTTTTGCCGAGTGCCGCACAAAATGTTGAAGCAAATGCATCACCGGCACCTAATGTTGATACAACAGGCCCATCAAAAACAGGACAGTAATAATATTTTTTGCCGTCATACGCATAAGCTCCCCGTCCGCCGTCTGTTATTACAATTACCTGATAATCTCTGACTTTCAATTTTTTGAACATATCTTTAATATCAGGGTGGATAAGGGCTTCAGAAAATTTTTCCTCTCTTGTGTCAGGTCTGACCTGAATTTGTGTAGCCATAGATGCTTCTTCTTTGTTCATTACAACAATATGAGCATCTTCAAGTATTTGTTTAAGGTAGTTAAAACCTTTTTTAAGGCTTGAAGAGCCGGCATTAAAGCATACTTTTACATGATTTTCTTTTGCAAAATTTACAATATCGTCAAGAACTTTTGTGCTGTCGCCGTTGAGAGGTGCAATATATAGAAATTTAGCTTTTTTTATTGCGTCAAAATTTATATCTTCTTTTTTTATTGAAGCATTTGCTCCACGGTGTGCAAGAACGGTTCTATCTCCCTGAAAGCTTACAAGAATTATTGAAAAACCTGTGCTTTCTTGTGGATTTTGAATTATATTTGATAAATCAACGTTTTTATTTTTAAAAGATTCAAGAATTCCTTCTGAATAAATGTCATTCCCGATTTTGAATATAGCACTTGTTTTAAATCCCAGATTTGCAAAATTGCATGCGGTATTGATCCCGCCGCCGCCAACCTGTGAGGTAAAGTCGGTAATTTCTACTTTTGCGCCATACGGATAGCTCATAAATTCGGACTTTTTGTTTTTAGTTGAAACAGAAACTATATTGGCATCATCGCTTTCAACAAATACATCCATTGTAGCACTTCCAATAGTTATAACATCGCACATTTTTAATTCCTCCGGTTGATTTCAGCTTAGCACAAAAGAATATAAAAAAATACCAGTTTGTCTAAATTGTCGTTCTGAACTGGTTTCAGAAACTTGTCGGAAATTCCGCAAAGTTTAACATGTCAAACTGGTATTCTTTTGTTTCTATTTAGTTTATTTAGTTAAATTGAGCTTTTTCTTCTTCAGTTACCCCTTTGATTGTAAGGTTAACTCTGCCTTTATCGTCAATTTTGATTACTTTAACGATAACTTCATCTCCGATATGAAGATGCGGTTCAATTGTGTCTATTCTCTCATTGCAAACTTGAGAAATATGAACCATGCCGTCTTTGCCCGGTGCGAGTTCTACAAATGCGCCGATAGGTATAATTCTTACAACTTTGCCTTTTACAACCATTCCGGGTTCTGCTTTGAATGTTAATTCTTTAATCATTCTTTGAGCTATTTCTGCTCCTTCCTGATCGTTAGAGGTAATTGTAACAACACCTGAATCCTGAATATCAATTTCGGCGCCAGAAGCATCAATGATTGCTCTGATTTGTTTTCCGCCGGGTCCGATTACAGTTCCGATATCTTCAACAGGAATTGTCATTGTTGTAATACTTGGAGCATACGGAGACAAGTGATCTGCAGGTGCAGATATTACTTCTCTCATCTTGCCTAAGATATGAAGTCTGCCTTCTTTTGCCTGTGCTAATGCGCGACGGAGTGTTTCGTTTGCAATACCTTTTGCTTTCATATCCATTTGAAGAGCTGTAATTCCGGTATCGTTTCCTGTAACTTTAAAGTCCATATCGCCCAAAAAGTCTTCAATGCCTTGAATATCGGTTAAGACAACGGGTTCTTTGCCTTCTTCGGTTATCATACCCATTGCAACACCGCCAATCATGCATTTTACGGGAACGCCTGCGTTCATCAATGCCATAGAAGAACCGCAGGTTGATGCCATTGATGTTGAACCGTTTGATTCAAGAACATCTGATGTTACACGGATTGTATAGCCGAATTCTTCTTGAGACGGAAGTGCTGGTATATTTGCTCTTTCAGCTAAATTCCCGTGTCCGACTTCACGTCTGCCGGGGCCTCTTAAGGGTTTTACTTCACCTACTGAAAATCCCGGGAATATGTATTTGTGCATATAAGTTTTTTCAGTCTGCGGGTCAACTCCGTCAAGCTCCTGTTTCATACCGGGGCCTGCAAGAGTAGCTACAGATAATACCTGAGTTTGTCCTCTTGTAAATACTGCAGAACCATGAGCTCTCGGCAATACACCTACTTCGCACCAGATAGGACGTACTTCATTAGGTTTTCTGCCGTCAGCTCTGACGCCTTCGTCAAGAATCATTGAACGCATAATGTGTTTTTCAGCGTTTTTGAATTCTTCTGCAACAAAGTCGATGCCTGTTTCTTCCATAATTTTTTTGATGTAGTCATCTTCAGGAAGAGCATCAATTTTTTCTTTAACAAGTTTTTTAGCTTCTTCAAGCTTATTCTGTCTGTATTCTCTGTCAAAATTGTGGTAAGCGTCAAAAATCATATCGTGAGCTGTTTCATCAATAATTTTTTTGATTTCCGAAGTATCGTAAGGATTTACAAATTCTTCTTTTTCAACTCCGCATTCTTTCATAAATGCAACCTGAGCATCGCATTGTTTTCTGATTTCAGCTTGTGCAAATTCTACTGCATTCATAATATCGTCTTCCGTAACGAATTTACATCCTGCTTCAACCATAATTACAGAATCATGCGTACCTGCAACTACAATGTCTAAATCTGATTTGTCAGCCTGCTGGTGTGTCGGGTTGGCAATCATATTACCGTTTTCATCTCGAGATACTCTGACTGCACCTATAGGGCCTTCAAAAGGAGCTCCTGAAAGCATTAAAGCGCAAGATGCACCCAGCATTGCAAGAGTATCCGGTTGATTTTGCTGATCGTAACTGAATAACTGGGCTACGATTTGTATATCGTTTCTGTAACCTTTAGGAAACAGCGGTCTTATTGGTCTGTCGATAAGTCTTGAAATAAGAATTGCTTTATCTCCGGCTTTGCCTTCCGAACGGTTGTAACCTCCGGGTATACGGCCAATAGATGACATTCTTTCTTCATAATCAATTAACAGCGGGAAAAAATCAATTCCGACTCTCGGTTCTTTTGAAACACAGCAGTGAACAAAAAGCATTGTATCACCGCATCTTACTGTAACTGAACCGTTTGCGGATTGTGCATATTTCCCTGTTTCAACGGTAACCGTTTTACCGCCGATTTCAATTTCAAATTTCTTTGTTTCAGGTACCATAATTTTCCTTTCCTGCCCGTGGCGAACTTTCCGCGGGCTTTGCGCTTTTCTGGCGCATTTAGTTATACACTTCCATTGTTCTCTTTTATTATACCTCAAACAAGAAAAATAATGATAATTTATCTCCCTCTTACAAAATCATGCCAGTAATCTTTACCTGAATCTGTCGGGTGCTGATTTATCAGTGCGTAATTCGCACAGGAGTAAGAATCAGGTGTATTACTGGTATATTTACAACTATCAAACGGAATAGTACAATTCCCGGCAACATTAGTACAATCCGGATTATCTTTATGTACCTGTCCCCACGGTATAACATATCCGTCAGTTGTAAACATGAAAACAAAATAATCAACGCCGTATCTGTTAGGAGCTTTTTCTCCGTTTATGTCAATACATACTTTAGGGCCGTTTTTGCCTGCTTGTGGTGTATCATCAAATGAAATAGTCCTTCCTTGCGTATCCCAAATGAAACCGCTCCTGTCGCATGTAGATTTTACAAGCGTACTTCCATCTATAGTATATAAATTATACGGGCTTGCAAGAATTGTATTCCCTTCGTCATCTTTTTGTCCTTCTGTTAAACTATTATATTTCAATACAGCCTTAAATTCTTTTAGGAATGCTTTTAAAGCATCTTGTGCTGAAACATTTGATGCATAATCACTCATAGACAAGCCATTATGCAACTGAAACATTTTAGCTGCCTGATTAAGGTCAGAATAAGCCGTTTTTAGCTGATTTTCAAGCACCATATATTTGTAATTCTGAATCAAAGACGGCATGGTCATTGCCGCAACTACTCCTATAATTCCTAATGTTATTAAGACCTCGGCCAATGTAAACGCAGCTTTTTTGTGAAGTGAATAAGTAAATAAGTGAATATGTGAATAAGTTCGTTTCAGGGAGTTCGCGTCATGCTGAACGTTAGATTGACATCCAACAACCCCCTCTCCTGTCCTTCGGACACCCTCTCCCCAAAGGGCGAGGAAAAGAATATTAAGACCTGTCATCGCGCACATTTTGCGCGATCTTTTTACGACAAATTCAAGTACGTAGGGTGGGATAAGCATAGCGTTCCCACCGTTTCGGTTATTCTGAACACGCCGGATTTTTTCGGCTGACGGCACAGAATGACCTGTGTTTACTACCTCTTCCAAGAGATGGAAAATTTTTACGATACTTCTTACTGCCCTGGTGCCATAGTATCCTAGTATCTTATAATGTCCGTAAACCCTCTCTACAATTTTATCCTGTCGGGGGGGGGGCAACTCAAAGCTTCTCTATTCAACATATTTCATCCTCCTGACTTTTTCTTTATTATTTATTATTTTTCTATATTTGTCAAGGCTTATATATCAAATAATCTGTGAAGCCTGTTTGTAATATCTTCTTCATCCAGATCCTGAGTAATTTTATTCAAATCAATTGCCATCTGATAATAATTTGCCGCGTCATTTATAAATCCCATTGCCTGCGATGCGCGTCCTGCATTAAAGTAGGCAAGAGTGTAGCTTGGGTTTAACTCTACTGCAGTTTCAAAGTATTCCAGCGCTTCTTCTGCATCTCCAAGTCCGTCAAGATACAAGATGCCGAGATTATTTTGAGCGTATTCATTATCAGGGTTAATATCAATTGCCTTGTGGAAAGAAACAAGAGCTTCTTCAAGATAATCTTTTTCCCACAGTGCTATTCCTGCTTTAGAATAGCCTCTGTAATCGTCAGGATTAAGTGTTATGGCATCACAGTATGCTCTTATAGCGTTATCTAAATCATATGCAGCCATGTGTATATCCCCTAATGACAAATAAAGATTATAGTTATTGGGATCAAGAATAATTCCTGCCTGATATGTTGAAACCGCTGCATCAATATTGCCTTTAACTTCCGCATAAATTGAACCTAAAGCCTCGCATACAACTGATGTCCACTCATTATCGGGGTTGAGTTGAATAGCTTTCTGGTAATGTTCTATTGCGTCGTCAAATAATTCGGCTTTTGAATATGCATATGCAAGTGAATTATTGTAAAAAGGATTTTCGGGATCTCTTTCCAGTGCAAGTTTAAATGCACTTATTGAATTTATTTTGTCTTCTTTTCTAAGATAGAGATGCCCTAATTCGTAATAAATTTGCGGAACATCTATATCAAATTCAAGGAGTTTTTCGTAGCAGTCGATTGCTTCATCTGTATTTTCAGGAAAATAAGTCTGTAAAACCGTTGCAAGTTTTATTAATACTTCTCTGTTCAAAGGATTTGCTTCAAGAACTTTCCTGTAACAGTCGACTGTTAAGTCCATTTCTTTATTCTTTAATGCTAAATCTCCCATTTTAGCATAGAATATTTCGCCGTGATTTGTTGCAGTAACAGCCTGCCTGTAAACATTTTCAGCAGTCGGATAAAATTTGAATTTCTCTAAGAATTTACCGACAGTGTTGTATGTAAATACGGAAAAATCATCTGACATGTTTTTGTAAAACATTTTCATTGACGGTCTGTCCCATGCAAGCATAAGACTGCCGGATAGAAAATAGTATAAAAAGCTCAAATAGTCTTTAACGCTTCCGTTTTGCGTATTAATTTTTTGTAAAATTGATTGGGAGAGAATTAATCTCGGGCGGGCCGACTTTAATTTATCCATTTTAATGGCTGACTTGAATTCCTGTTCTGCAGATTTGAAATCCTGCGCCATTTTCATGAAAAATCCGGTATAAAGGTGAGCGTTGATATTTTTAGGAGCAAGAGAAACCGCTGTTTTACACTGTTCTATAGCGGTGTCAAGGCTAATCTGGCCCTGTTCCCACATTAAGGTCGCAAGTCTGTAATAAGCCTCAGGCATAGCAGGATCATATTTAACAGCATCAATGTAATATTCGATAGCTTCTTGCAGATCGCTGTTTTGTTGGCGAATAAGATAGTTTTCATGTGCTATTCGTGCTTTTTCTAATGATTCTCTGGCTTTTTCCGTGTTAGCCGCCTTTATCGGCTGTAGTAAAATCTGTTCTGACATCAATGAGCTCCAATAAGATGTATATTCTGTTTGTCTTTTCTTATATCGATATAAATAATATTAAACTTTAGTAGTTTAAATTAATATCATCCATTTGGAGTAGACGGTCAGATATGATATTTTTATCTTTTAATTAAAATTTTTTTATTTGTATTATAATTTATGTATAGCCGATTAGGAATATGGTTATGGATTATCTCAATAATAAATATGATGTAATAGTTGTTGGCGCAGGCCATGCAGGATGTGAGGCTGCTATTTCCTGTGCAAAATTAGGTGCAAAAGTTTTGCTTGCGACTTTAGATGTTGATCATATAGCTTTAATGCCCTGTAATCCGGCTATCGGCGGTCCTGCAAAATCTACTTTAGTCAGAGAAATTGATGCACTGGGCGGTGTTATGGGGGAAGCTGCCGATGCTACATATATTCAAATGAAGATGTTGAATTCTTCAAAAGGGCCTGCTGTTAGAGCTCTCCGCGCTCAATCAGATAAAAAGCAATATATGGATTATATGCGCAGTATTATTGAGAATAACGAAAATATTTATTTGCGTCAGGCTTGCATTACGGATTTACTTGTTAAAGACGGTGAAATTACGGGTGCAATAGATGAATATGGTATAGAATATTCTGCGCGTGCAATTATTCTGACAACAGGAACTTCTTTAAACGGTAAAATTTTTGTCGGACTTCGCTTCTACAGTGCAGGAAGATTAGGCGAAAAAGCAGCTTACGGGCTTTCTGAATCTTTAATTAAACATGGAATAGAAATTAAAAAATTGAAAACAGGAACTCCGCCCAGAGTTGATAAACGTACTATTGATTATTCAAAAATGACTATTCAGCCGGGTGATGAAACACTGCATTTTTATTCTTTCAAACCTGACAGACCAATAAGAAAACAGTACCCGTGCTATTTGACGAGAACAAATGAAAAAACTCATGAGATTATTAAAGCTAATTTAGATAAATCTCCTATGTTTCAAGGATTAATTCAGGGGGTAGGCCCGCGTTACTGCCCGTCAATAGAGGATAAAGTCGTAAGATTCAGTGAAAATCCGTCTCACCATATATTTATTGAACCGGAAGGGTTAGGGACTTATGAAGTTTATATTCAAGGGTTTTCAAGCAGTCTGCCTGCTGATGTTCAGGTGCAGATGCTCAGAACATTGCCGGGGCTAGAGAAGGCTCATGTAATAAAACCCGCTTATGCAGTTGAATATGATTATGTTCCTGCTGTTCAAACAACTCATTCACTGATGTCAAAAAGTATCAAAGGTTTGTTTTTTGCCGGTCAGATTAACGGCACGAGCGGGTATGAAGAAGCTGCTGCACAAGGGTTAGTTGCAGGAATTAATGCTTTTAATTATCTAAATAATTCTGAAATGCTAGAACTTTCAAGAAGTTCGTCTTATATCGGAACTCTGATTGATGATCTTGTTACAAAAGATATTCAAGATCCTTACAGAATGCTTACTTCACGCTCTGAATACAGACTTTTACTGCGTCAGGATAATGCTGATGTCAGACTTACACCTATCGGCAGAAAATATGGGCTTATTGATGATTCTCAGTATAAAGTTTATGCGTATAAACAGGAAGCAATAGAGAAAGAATTATCGAGAATCAAGGAAGCTAAGATTTCTGCTACGGAGGATGTTAACGCTATACTTTCAAAATATGGCGAGCACATGGAACGCGGTATGAAAATTGCTGAGCTTTTGAAGCGTCCCGATATTGACTATAACGTTATAAAAGAAATTGATTCCGTAACATATGAATTAAATATACCGTTTGATGTTACGGAGCAGGTTGAAATTCTAGTTAAATATGACGGTTATTTGAAACGTCAGGAATTTCAGGTTGAACAGGCTTCCAAACTGGATAAGTTCAAAATTCCTGATGATATAGATTACTCTTCAATTGATCATATTTCATCGGAAACAAAAGATAAACTTTCTAAAATTCGTCCGAAAACACTCGCTCAGGCATCTCGTATCGGTGGAGTAAAGCCTGCTGATATTTCAATTTTAATGGTAATGCTTGAACGACACCAGTATTCAAAAATTTAAACTTTATAGTTTATACCAGTAGTGCTCTTCTTTTCATAAGATATACCGTTATTTTTCAATACTGATTCAAAAGCGTGATCTTTATAATCTTTTACGTTTATATCAACTTTACCGTAAACCGCAGTATTTCTTATTCTGTTAAACGTTGCACCTGCATTATTAACCCAAAAATTGTTCATTAATGCGCCTAAAGTAAATATTTGTGTCTTAGATTGTGCTGAA
>URXH01000050.1 GCA_900551675.1 uncultured bacterium | reverse complement strand
TATCAAAACATTTTTAATTCGTTTTATTTTAAACAAATAATAATGAAATAAAATTCTATATACTCTAAGAATTACAAATATTGTCAAAAGGTTAGCAAGAATAAATTCAAAGACTTGGGTATCAGGGGCAAAAATTAAAAGCAAAATAACAGCCGGAATTTGAGAAAAGACAATTCCTTCAAACAATAGATAATAATTTTTTAATGTAGTATTAAATTCTCTAATTTTATAATTATCTTTTAAAAATAAAACACTAACTCCTGAAAGAACCGTTAAAAAAACTGTTAGATCTAAAAATTCAGAAGGAAGGGCAAAGACATAATACCACACCGTAGTTGATATCAAAAAGATTAATAAATCAAATACAAACATTATCAATGTTGATTTAGATAACAATCTCACCCTAAGCTATCCTCACTGCTATTACATTTTATAGTATAACAAAAAAAAATATAAAATATACCCATGTGGCTATTATTTCAAATAAACTTAACATAAATGCTTAATAAAAATAAACCCAAGATATAAGCGCCTAACACATCTGTCGGATTATGCACACCGAGCCATACACGGCTCAAACCTACAAATAAAATCCATATTAAAGCAATCATTGTTCCAGAAATTTTAAAAGTTTGATTTTTAGAATATTTATAAAGATAAAATATAACCATCCCCCACAGGCAGAAAGTTACCAGACTATGACTTGATACATAACTGTAACTATCAGGATGAATACCGGTAATTTGAAGTTCTATTGGCGGACGCGGACGTTTTATCAACGGTTTAATTATACAATTCAGCAAAAAAGTTATTAATGGAATTGAAAATAAAAAAATTAAATCTTTCCACAATTTTCTTTTTATAAAAAAAATAGCAAATGCTGTTAAAGGAATAATAATCATAACAGTATATAAGATACAGTCCGGAAGCATCGGCATCCACAAAGGCAATAATCCAAGATGCTTTTGCACAAAAGCTATCACACCCTCATCCAAGCGTGTTACACCGGGACAAGAGTGTACAGCTATAGTTAATATTAAGAATAATATAAAACAGATATATATTCTTATTTTACGCAGCATGCGCATTTACCTTCACATTTTTGAGAAGCTGAAACTGACGGCTTCTCCTTTGAACAGAAATGATCTCTGTCAATATAATATTCACCTTCAAGCGGAAATATTGTCATCCAGAGATTTTCTCTCCAGTCTTTATCCAGAATTTCTTTTACATCTTTAGAATATTTGTCGATTTTTGATGTAATTTCGGGATTTGTTAAATAAGCTGCTGCATTTTCATGTGTTTCATACGGTTTAAATTGTTCGTAATATTTACGAAGGACTTCAGGTCTGTCAACAATCATACAAGGGCGAAGCATATTACCGTCTTCATACGGAATGCCATCTCTTATCGTACGCATAAACGGAGATGCTAATGCTTCTGTCAACGTACAATCCTTTAAATTATGAGTTGCGAGATGGACAAAAGTACAAGGCTCAACATCCCCTCTCGGATTAACGTGAATATACTGTCTCCCGCCTGCAATACAACCCATCATTTCAGGTCCGTCTCCCCAAAAATCAACGGTCATCATAGGGAGTGTATTTCGAGCGTTATATACAGCTTTTAAAATCTGCTGTCTTTGCTGTGCATTTGGAACCATACTTACATCAGGGCTGTCGCCTACCGGAACATAGTGGAAAAACCATGCCCATAAAACGCCTTTATCCGAAAGCAATTTCATAAATTCATCCGATGTAACTTCATCACAGTTCTGACTTGTTGCCGTAATACTTGCACCGAAGAAAATACCTGCTTTTTTTAACATATCCATTTTTTCCATAACCATATCAAAACAGCCTTCCCCGCGGACTGCATCAGTATTTTCTTTCAAGCCCCCAATTGAAAACATCGGCTGAACATTACCTAATTTCTTTAATTTTTCAACAGTTTTTTCTGTAATTAAAGAGCCGTTTGTAAAAGTTATAAATGTGCAGTCGTTAAATTCTTCTGCGAGTTCTAAGAATTCTTTTCTTGCAAAAGGCTCTCCGCCGACAACAGGAATTATATGAATACCCATAACATCGCGGGCTTCGGTGAATATTTCTCTCCATTTTTCTTTTGACAAATCCTCTTTTACGTCATATTCATGAGCCCAGCATCCTTTGCAGTTAAAATTGCATCGTTTAGTGATACTTGCGAGCAATACTGTCGGCGGGAAAAAGCCGTTTTTTTCATTAAAGGCAGATCGTTTTCTCAAATTATCTCCATAATAGCCGTTTACAAAGAAATTTTTAATCCACTTGTTTCTGCAGTTTGGATCAAGTTCTGTTAAAATCTTTTTCCACCACAAAAGATGCGGATGCTCTGATTTAAAAAGCCACTGCATTCTTCTTGCATGATTAATACCGCCTTTTGAACCGGATATTTTTTCAAATATTTTAGCTAAATTTATAAGTTTTTCTTTGCTGAAATTATGACCTAAATAATTTAAGAGCATATCTATAGCAAAATCATTAATTTTCAATTTAATTTTGTCAAATCTTCCCATTGAATTTGACTGCCAGACAGTTGATTGTTTTTGTACCCTCATCAAAATTCTCCTTATTTTTTCTTAATTATATTCCAAACATAAGAATAATTCTTAAAGTACACCCGTATTGATAACTTATGTTAACTATGCAATAATCAGAATATGAAAAAAGTCTTAGTAGTAAACAACCCGAATGCTGGACGGAAAAAAGCTCTGCGGTATAAAAAATCTGTCATAAAATTTTTATTCAGAAACAACATCTGTTTTAAAAGTATAAATATAGGTGAACTTACAGATACAGATATAACAAAATTTGATACAGTTATAGCAATTGGCGGAGACGGAACCGTAAATAAAATTATACCTTTGATAATTAATACAGATATTAAACTTGGAATAATCCCATGCGGAACTGCTAATCTGCTTTCGGCCAAATTAGGGATATCTGCTGATGTTGATAAAGCTTTAAACATTATAAAAAATGGCGAAATATCCCTAATAGATGCACTAAAAATTAATGACAAATTTTCTGTTTTACGATTTGGACTCGGATATGATTCTGATATAATCTGCAAAACCCCGCAGTCTTTAAAAAACAAATTTGGTTATTTTGCATACTTTCTTGCAGGTGTTCTCTTTGCATTGAGGCTTAAACAAAAACACTATACAATATTTTTCGAGGATAAAAAATTATCTATAGTTACGACCTGTATAATTATTGCAAATGCCGGCAATATGTTCAGAAATTTATTTTCTATATCTCAAGACTGCAAACTTGATGATGGGCTGGCGGATGTTTTTATTTTAAAAGTCAAAAATCCGATTATGTTTTTTATTGAATTTTTACAGATAATATTTAATAAAAAAAGTTCCGGCTCAAAAGCAATGTATTTTCAAACATCAAATTTCAAAATAAAAAATGACTTTACAACCGGACATATTGACGGCGAAAAAACAAAATTTAAGGATGACATTGAAATAAGTATCATCCCTAAATCTGTTAAAATTTTCTCTAATACTTATGTTTGCTAAATTTACCCCTCACACAAATTTCAAACTTTCACAAAGTTCAAGTTGAAATTCTACACTCTTCCACAAGCGGGGCGAGGGATAAGTTCCACACTTTACCACTTGTTAATAGCGAATGCCATTACAATGATTGATGCAATACCTTTTAATGTATCACAAACAGGTGTAATCCAATCATTGCCGGCAATTCTTCTCGGAACAACAATTGTATCACCAGGTTCTATTGAACTTCCGTTAGAGATTTTTTCTGCCCGCCCGTTCACGGATACTTTATACAGTCTGAATTTATTGGCATTCGGAGTATAGCCGCCGACCTCTTTAATATAATATTTTGCATTAGCGCCTTTTTTAAATACAAATGACTGCTCATTATAAACTTCTCCGATTACACTTACATGGTTTGAGGTTCTCGGAATATAAATATCATCTCCGTCCTGTACTTCAATATTATCAAGGTCTTTTATTTTGTCTAAATTATTGCTTTGTATATTTAAAGCGATCTGACCGTTGTATTTGTCTGCGATATTCAAATCATCAGCTTTTAACATTTCAAGCATATCCATTTTTGATTTCTGATCGCCCTCAGTAGGTTTATAAGCGCTTGCGATACGGCCTTCTATCAGCTTTATATCGCGTTCATTATTTTTATGAGCGAGTTCAACCTGTTTACCCTGCAGATTTGTACGCTTAAATACAATCCCGCGCAAGTCCGCTTCCTGAGTCAAACCACCTGCCGTCTCAATCATATCTTTAAGACGTTTGCCTTCAACAAATGTATAAATACCCGGTTTTTTTACAAAACCTGATACTTTAACTGTTTTCATAATCTCATTTCCGCGCAGAGTTCTGAAAAATATTTTGTCATCAGGCATTATTTTTATTGATTTTATTCTGTCGGAATTAATCATAATATCATATAGATAATAAACCTGAACAGCTCCGTTAGTACTTGTGATTTCTACAGCGACATTCTCTGCAGGAATAAGTTTGTTCGAATTTGCAGTAGCTGCAGTTAATTGAACATCATTTTCTTCTACAGAGCCTTTGTAGGATACTTCAGGCTCCTTAGTTTCTTCCGGAGTTTTTGTGTCAACATCAGATTCCAAAAACTGAATATCTGTCATAACATCATTCAATGTCATGCCCGTAGTATAAGTTAAATGTTTCGGGATATTTATACATCCGTAAACATCTACAAACATAGAATTTGTATTTTTATAAACATTTATAACGTCTCTAGGCTGCAAAACAGGATCATTCATACCGGCAAAAAATTCTTTCAAAAATACCGGAATTGTTTCAATAGAATTGTCTTTTCCTGAAACTCTTCTTATTACGGCCTGATTTATAAACGTTTCTTCCAAAAGTTCATCTTCGCTTTTCAAAATATCAGATAATCTCATTCCTTCTTTATAAGCATAAGTTGCGGGGTGTTTCACATTACCCTGAATTGTTACGATATTTTCTGCGGTGTTATAAAGTTCTCTGAATTCAACAGCATCACCGCTTTTAAGCTTAGTATTTTTTGCATCATCCCACGCAATATTTTGTGCAACTCTCTGTTTAGAACTTGCATCAAGACCTGTCAAAGTAACTTCTGTAACCTGAGTTGCCGGGAGAAGTCCGCCTGCAAAAGTTACTATTTTTTGTAAATTTTCGCCATCTTTTATTTCATAAATACCCGGTACGGTTACACCATTTTTTACAGCAACAACATCACCGATCTTGTCAACAAAAATTTTGTCGTTCGGACGTAAAATTATACCGTCATCGTTTCCTGAAAATAAAGCTTTATAAAGATCCACTGATTTTGATTTTCCGTTGGAAGTGTAAGTTATATTTCTTAAAGTACCTGTCTTTTTTACACCCCCTGCAGAATTCAATGCATCCATTACAGAAGAATTATTACCGACTAAAATTTTACCCGGTCTTGCAACCTGACCGTATACAAATACTGAAAACTCCTGACCAGATGCAACCGTCAACTTAACTCTCAAACTTTTATATTTTTGAGAAGCCAGACGGTTTGCCTCAGCTTCAACATCGCTCAAAGAACGGTTTTCTGCTTTAATCAAGCCTACACCTTGAATAAAAATTGCACCTTTTGAGTCAACTTCAGTTTTGGTTGTCGGATTAAGAAGATTTGCTCCTGAAATAGCCATTACATCAAGAGAATCACCATATAAATATACGTTAACTCTTTCTCCGATACTTAGTTTATAGTTATTATCATATTTGCCTGTTGTTCCGGTTACAGATGATGTTGTAGAAGTAAACAAATCGTAACCGACCTGCTTGAGGGGAGTTCCAGATACTTCAACACTTTTATCATTAAACAGTTTTTCTATAGGACTGAGAGTTGAAGCCTGCGGTAGCTTCGAATCAATAACATCCTGATAATTATTATCAAACGCATCAAGATGAACATGCTCATCCTCACTTTGAAAATGTTGTACTTTTGTTTCCGCAGCCGTTTCCTGAACCGCAAATGCAGCAGGTTCAAAACAGAATATCATCAGCAATAACAATGCAAATATTTTTTTCATATTATCCCTTTTTTAATTTTTAAATGTACTCCAATGTTTGATTTTATAAATAAATTATGTAATAGCGATCTCCATCAAAGATTTGATAGCCGGCCACTCTAATTTCCAGAGACCTGATGCGTCAAGCGCATAATTCCCGACACATGCCAGCTTGCAATCTTTGCATTTATTAACCGTTTCAATAAACAGAGGATCTTTTATAACGTCTTTTAACGCTCTGTTCCTTACGCTGATAAAAGGTTTTCTGTCATAGCAGCGGAGCATATCCCCGTTAGAATAAATTACGGTTGCAATTCTCGGCCAGTGGCATTCATAATAAGTTTTCTTATTAATAATATAATCCATAAAGTAATAAGAATTTCTAATCGGATAGCCCTGTTTTTTAAGCTCTTTAATCTTAATAAACATTTGTGCTAATTGCTCATTTTCCAGTTCGGTCTCTATAACATTTTCAGCTTCTTCAGGTATTGAAGCTGCTTTATTAACAGTAAAATACAATAAAATATCAGCATCTTTACAGTATTGAGCAACTTCTTTTATTTGTTCAAAATTAGTTTGAGTTGATACAGTACAACAGACATAAATTCGCATCTTAGGCGAATGTATTTTATGATATTCAATCCCTGACATCACCTTATCACAAATACCAGGCAGATGCCGGATATCATCATGTGCTTTTCCGATTGCATCGAGAGAAACAAACATCAAATCAGTATATTTTGCAAAATCAGGATTTGTTTCCAGATACCAGCCGTTTGTAGCTATTTTTGTATACAAACCTGCATCTTGAGAAGCTTTGCAGATTTCTGCAAAATCTTGTCTCAACAACGGTTCTCCACCCCATAGAATACTGTCCATATACCCGATTTTTCCGGCTTCTGTCAACAATCTGACAATTTCATCTGCCGGCATATCGTCATTGCCTTTTTTAGATTTCCAAAAACAAAAATCACAATCACAATTGCATTTACTGGTAACCATAAGAGAAAAACATAAGGGTTTTGGTGTTTTAGAAAGACGACTGGCAATGCATTCAAGCGCCCCCCCCCCCGAGATGTCTATAATATTTCAAACGTTCAAAAGTCATTTTATTTCTTGAATCATGCCTGTTTTCAGGTTTTGTAGCTGTAATCATCATCATCTCTCCCTAAAAGTTTTTCTTAATCAACGTAACATGAATAAAAATCGTGTTCAAGAAAAAATAGACACATGGGTAATAAATAGTATCATAAATTTACAATTCTTTTCAAATTTAAACATATACATACAAAAAAATTAAATTATTTCTGTAGACTCTCAGTCCTTTTTTTGCGTTTTACAAGATCTGCAAAAGCCTCTATTCTTGTTATATATCCAGCTTTTCCTGTTTGTTCATCGAGAACAAGAGACATTACAGGAATATCTTCTTCTCTGCTCACTTTCGGCAAAATATTCTGTGCAACAATCTCGGGCATACATGAAAACGGAGAAATATGAATTATGCCGTCAACTTTATGTTTGGCACCATAAACAGCATCGCCTATTGTTTCTATACACTCTCCGCCGATTGCGCGTTTCATATATTTGTTTGAATATTTCACAGAACGTTCTCTATGAGATTCTTTATGATAAAAAAGCGATGGTTTCAGAACATGTTCCAGCCAGTCGCCGAACATTATCTGGCGCTGAACTTCTATCCCCATATCACCTAGCTCTTTTTCAATATTTTGATTTGTATAAGGATCTAAAAGTACAAAAAATTCTCCGGTAAGATAAATTACAGGAACTTGTTTTACATTATCCACAGGAATTTTTTCAAAATCTTTTATAATCTTTTTTTTAAGTTGTTTTGCTTTCCATACGGAATTTGTTTCATCTATAATTTTCAGCCACTTTTCATAACATTTTTCCGCATCACCTTTATTTAGCTCTCTCGGGCGGATATGGAACAGAAGTCTTTCAGCTGTATCCATTGCAAAAAATTTATTAAACCCCAGACTGAAACCTTTATAGTATTTCCAAGGATTAATACAGTGAGTAACATGCCAGAAAGCTTGAAGTGTCTGCTTCATTTTGCTTTGATACATGTCGAATATAACCATATCAAAGTTATACCCCATTGATTTTAATGTCTTTTGAGCCATTTTCGTGTAATTCCCGAGCCTGCATGAGCCCGGGGCCTGAAACATCATTAAAGTATTTGCGCCTCTATCAAGCGCCATTATATAATTTGCAAGATTTAATTTATAAGGAAGACAAATTCCTTCAATACTATTCCTTACGCCAAGTTCAAGTGCTTCATTACTGTTATAAGGCGGAATAACAACATTTGCACCGAGAGAAACCAGAAGGGCTTTCAGCGGAATATCAATTCTGCCCATTCTCGGCCAGGCAATTATTCTATCTTTTGCCGGTATTTTATTTTCCATTTTATTTTTTTCAAAATTTTCTACTGTTTTCATAACAATAATCCTAACACAAATTTATATAATAAACGGATTTGAATAAATCCAAGGTTTGCCATCCAAATAAATTTCGACTCTGTATTTGCCGGATGCCAAAACATCTGATTTAAAAGAATTTCCAATTTCAGACGATATTAAAATTCCGTTATGTATAAGTTTAATCATTGATTTAACGGAAACTTTAACATACAGGCGTTTATCTTTTACGAAAATAAAAGGGATTTCATCTTTTACATATCTGTTAATTATTATATTTTTACCGCATCTCAAAGAATTGAGAATAATATTTTTTTGCTCTTCAAATGTTTCAGGCATCTTATAATTCAGCGGAATAATATTAGCAATAGTTTTAAAACAAGATTTATAAGGAAAAACAGTTATAGGAATAATGTATTTTGAAATTTTTAGAGCATGAGCATCAACCCCGCCTGCTGCAGGAATGATTTTATCTGAATTTTTATTTAATTCATCCCACCATTCCAAAGTCTGCTGATGCGGCCCTTTGATAAGATTATGTTTGAACAAATAGCTGTATGCAATACTAAAAATACTTGTCTCATCATAACTATCAGCCCAGTCGGAAAACCAGTTCCATATTTCAACACCATCAGGAACAATAGTCTTATTTGTCCATTTTATAGGCTTTGACTTATTTTTTCTGAAAGAAGATTCATCAGGATGAGCACAGTATCCGAAACCGCCCTGCTTTCTAACGTTATCAATATATTCGCACGGTTTTAAATCCGGCGAAATAACCGTATTTATTCCTAATGCAAGATAGTGATCAGAAGTTTCGGGAGAAATTTCTTCCCCTATAATAACGCATACACCGTTATAAAAACCTTCCGTAACATCCAGTGAATTATGGTCAGTAATTATAATCCAATCAAGACCTGCATCTTTTGCAGATTTTGAAATTTCATTAATATCTCCGGTTCCGTCTGAAAATTTTGAATGAATATGAATTGCTCCGGTATAATAAAAAAATTTATTTTTCATCTATTTTACAGAATTTATTAATACTTTCTCTTTTGAATTCATACCACAAGCAGAAGACTGAGCAGAAAGTTCTGATTTTTTCAGAAGCATTGCACGTTTCTTTCTCATAAGCATATCTATAAATGCTTCCAATCTGGTAATAAAACCTGCTTCTCCTGTATGTTCATCAATTGTTAAATGAATTAAAGGCATACCCGCTTCCTTGCAGTGATAAGAAATCTCATCCACCATTAACGAATCAGGCCCGCATCCAAATGCTGATAAAGCTATTATGCCGTCAACATTATTCTTCAATAAAAAATGTCCCGCAGTCCCTGTTAATTCAAGTTCATTTGCCCAGTATTGAACTTCACCGAGATTTTTTATGGCAGAAAGAGCCTGTTCGCGCGACACATCTAAAGATGTATAAACTTTAACATCCATTTTTTCAAGTTTACTGATAATATTTAACGAAATTCGTTCATCAAACAGATTATACCCGTGCCCCATAATAGCAACTGACAAAGGTTTTACAACATCTGCAGAACTCTTAATAATCTCACCTTTAACTGCATTTTCTAAAGCATCTTTATACTTCACTCCGGATAAAGTCATTTTATAAAAATTATTATAAAGCTCAAAACCTTTTTCGATAGCTTTTTTTATTTCTTTTTTATCAGTTATACCCAATTCGTTCCCAATTTCGCTGCAAAAATCTTTTAACCCTCTATTTTCAGTTTTATCCAGCGTAGGTTCTATCATTATAAAATCACGATTTATTACATTTCTGATAATTTCAGGCAAACCTCTTATTTTACTGCAATTATTTATTTTATAACCGGTAGATTGAATGGAAGGGACAAAAATATATTCACATCCTTTGTCAAGAAGATTCACAACATGTCCGACATAAACCTTTATAGGCAAACAGGTATCAGATACGACATATTTTACCCCCTCATTTATTATTGCTGTTGTTGTCGGATCCGACAAAACAACTTCGATGCCTAGTGAATTAAAAAATCCAAGATAAAAAGGATAGTTGTTATAATATGAAATTGCTCTAGGTATACCTATTTTTCGGGTAAAACATTTACTCATCTATATTATATAAACCTTTTATTTCTTAATTCATACAAATTTCACATACGAGTATACTACAAGCATAGAAAATAAATCAAATTTTTATACCTGTTCGTCTAATTTTTTCTAAAAATAAATAGTTACAAATAAAATAACATTTGATAATCAAGCAGGTTGAAAAAATTTTATATATGTATAAATATTGTAATAATTAGTTTACAAAAACAGGAGCAATACTATGGAAACAAAATGTTTAAATTGTTTGAATTTTAGAAAAGCAGTAATGATAGGATGCGGTTTTGTCGGTTCGGCATCGGTCTTCAGCCTTATGCAAAGCGGTTTATTTTCGGAAATTGCAATGATTGATTCCGACAACGCAAGAGCTGAAGGCGAAGCTCTTGATATAAGCCATGGAGTACCGTTTGCAAAACCCATGAAAATTTATGCCGGCAATTATGATGATATAGAAAATGCTTCAATTATTATTATTACAGCCGGGGCAAATCAAAAACCGGGAGAAACACGTCTAGATCTTGTACATAGAAACATTGAAATTTTTAAAACAATAATCCCTCAAATAAAACAGAGAGATTTTAAGGGAATTCTATTAATAGTATCTAATCCTGTTGATATTTTAACAACCGTTGCTGTAAAGCTAAGCGGTCTGCCTCAAAACAGAGTAATAGGCTCGGGCACCGTTCTTGATACCGCGAGATTAAAATACGCAGTAGGCGAGCATCTCAATGTTGACAGCAGAAGTGTACATGCTTTTATAATCGGCGAACACGGAGACAGCGAAATCGCAGCATTTAGCAGTGCGAACATTTCTGGTATACCGTTAAAAAATTTCTGCGAAATGCGCGGACATTATAACCATGAAGCAGATACAGACGAAATTGCTCAAAAAGTCCGCAACAGCGCCTATGAAATTATTTCAAGGAAAAAAGCCACATACTACGGAATTGCAATGTCCGTAAAAAGAATATGCGAAGCCATTGTTCGTGATGAAAAATCAATTCTTCCGATATCTTCTATGATGAACGGAGAATACGGAATTACTGATATTGCACTCAGCCTGCCTGCAATTGTCGGGAAAAACGGGGTTGAAACAAAAGTCCCAATACAGCTTAATGAAAATGAAACCGCGAAATTGCTTGAATCTGCAAAATGTCTTAAAGACATTTTGCTAACTGCAGATATATAATTATTCTTTTTTCAGCCGGAACAGGAATAAAACAGGGATTAAGCCTATCGCTGAACAGGGAATTCCGATAAAAAACTGTTCTATTTTTTCTTTTAACGGTGATTCACAGTCAAACAATTTATATAAATGCTTATAAAACCTCAAAATTTTACGGCCGGCAGTTCTATTTTCAAAAATAATATTCCTATTTTCATGAATATAAGAATTGTCGCAATACTTCTTATATTCCGATTCAAATGTATAAAAGCTGTACAAATCCATATACTGCTGTCCGCAAAACGGTTCATATTTACTTAGAGTTTTTTTTAAATTTCTTATACCTGACTGCTTATATTCTAAAAATATAAAATTATTTGCAAGACATATCTGAGATTTTTTATTAATTTCATCTGATATCTCAGAACAGTCTTCCATTCTTATATCGGCAAAATATTTAGAAAAACATGAATACCCGAGATACTGCTCGGGAGCAAATTTCCAAGAAAATTTTGAATAAACTGATTTTTTATATTTATTTTCAGGATATTCAAAATAATTTGAAAAATATGGTTCTTCAACAAGCTGAGAAGAAAACAAATATTTTTTTACATCTTCATTCAACCCGAAAAACCACCAATCAGACACATGAAAAGCTATGTCTTGATGTTTGTTATGTTTAACTTCCGCATATTTTGAAAATAATGTTGAAGCAAGTATGCGATGTTCAAAAAGTTTATACTTGTCGCACCGTACCGGAAATTTATCAAACATCTTTAAAAAATTAGTATTATCAATAACCGAGTCAGTCCGCAATTTTAAAATATATTTTCTAGAAGCTTTTTCCAGTGCTGAATTTGTAGAAATAATCATACGGTTTAAATTACTGTACAATTTTTCATTTTTGAAATTCTTCTGAAGAATGCCGCCCGGATCCTTATTTAAAATGAGAGTATCATAAATTAAATCTGACACATCACTGCCTTCCCAGGTTGATAATATGATTTCAGCATCAGGCAGATATTGTCTTATACTTTTAAGACAACACATTGTACGGGCTTTATGCACAGGTCCCTGAACAACAACACTTATATCTCTAGATTCTATTTTTTCGAGCATAAAACCTCCTTAGAAACTGCAAATAAAAATTTTGTTAAATACCAAATTACCGCAAAAAATTCCGGCAATTTTTTCTTTGTTGTGCAAACAGTTAACAGAGCAAAATGTTTTCTTAATTGTTGAAAATATTTGATTTTATATAATCTTTCCAAAAATTCAACATCTTTTATACTGTATGAAGTATCACAATATTTTTGATAATCTTTTTTTTGTTCTTCCGCAGAATAATATTCAAAAATATTTTTTGAACGCATTACAGTACCTCTATACTGCTTTTTCAACGTATATATACCCCATTGCTCCGGAGCGAACACTCTGAAATTATTTATAATAAAATCTTCCGAAATCCTTGTATTTTCATCATTTACATCCAGATAATTTTCAAACTTTAAGTTATTGAACACTTTTAACGCATTACTGGATATAAAATATTGCTCGGGAGACATCTTCCATAATCTTGAAGGATACAAATCGTATTCAGTTTTTTTATGAAATTCAAAATATCTTGAAAAATCAGGCTCTTGTACTGCAGGGATATTAAAAAACTCCAATAAATCATCCCTTAATCCTAAATAACACCAGTCTGAAATATGAAACAAAAGGGGCTGTTTAGATTTTCTAAATGAGTAATACTTGATTGAAAAAATATCATAAGCAAAAATTCTTTGTTTAAAAAGAGAAGATTTCGGATTTCTAATTTTAAAATCATCAAAAAGTTTTAATACATTATCATTTTTTAAAACCAAATCACTTCTCATTCGCAGAACATATTTACGCTCAGCTTTTTCTATACCGTTTCTGCTGGAAATTAAAATACGGTTTAAACTGTTTGTCTTTTGTTCTGCTATTTCAAATACAACAGCACCTGGATCTTCACTCAATACAAGAATATCATATAAACCTTCATAGGAGCTGAGATCAGAATTTTTCCAAGTTGATAAAATAATTTGAGCCTGCGGGAGATATTTTCTGACACTGCTTAAACAAGAATGAGTTTCAGAATTCACAGCACCCTGTATAACTACAGACAAATCTTTACTTGATATACTTATTAAATCTTTCATTACCTGAAAC
>URXH01000049.1 GCA_900551675.1 uncultured bacterium | reverse complement strand
TGAAAAGGTATTTGAATTTTTTTATGGGCAAGTCATAAGAAAAATCTGCATCAGGAATGTAATAATTCAGCAGAATTTTTCCTGATGTGTATTTTTTCAGCGGGTGGGCAACTTCATCCTGTCCTTTGGCAATCATGATATGGCATTTAGAGGCTTCTTCAATGTTGAAATTATAATCGGGAAGCTCTTCATTTAACTTTTGAATAGTTTCTTTAGCAAGAAGTAACTTCTGTTCCATTTTAGTTTTTAAGAAATTGTTTAATTTTTTATCAGCTGGATTAATTCCGTAAACAAGCAGGTGAATTTGTACAGGTTTTGTCTGTTTCGGAAAATTAATTCCAACTGTTGATATTTCAAGACCAAAGCTAATGTTGACGTTGTTGTATTCATTAATTAGTTTTTCAGCTTCTTTACAGCCGTTAATTGTGTCATGGTCTGTTATTGCAATAAGTAAATCATTAGTTTTTTCGGATAATTTTTTTACATTATCCATTAGCTCGTTAATAGTCATTGTGCCATCCGAGTATTGTGTATGAATATGTAGGTTGGCTTTAAATTCTCCTGACTCAAGATATCTGAAATCGTGCGAATCAAGAATGTTTAAATCTTTTCTTTCACCCGGTTTAAACGAGATATCGGACAAATTTTTGACGCGTTTTATAAAATCTTTTTCATCTACAATTCCCATAATTTATATTTTACACAAAAACAGAGATTGAAACAAAATTTCTAGTCTTACGTCAAGAATATTAAAAGTGTCGTGATAGCTGAAATAAGAAGATGAGGGATTTTTATGGCTGTACCCAAATATTTGGAAGAAGATTTATACAAAGATTTGAAGCCTGAGTATCAGGAGAGTTTAGAATTTATTGATCTGGAAGATGATGATATTGATGAACCAAGAACTTTTAATTCTATATCAAATGATGATGATATTTTGCAAATGTATTTAAAAGATATCGGAAAAATTAAGCTGTTAAATTCACAAGAGGAAAAGGCTCTCGGGAAAGAAATAAAAGAAGGAAAAAAATCGCAGGCTGAAATTGCAAAAAGAAAACTTGTTCAGGCAAACCTGCGTCTGGTTGTAAGCATCGCAAAGAAATACATAGGACAGGGAGTTCTTTTTATGGATCTTGTTCAGGAAGGTTCTTTAGGACTCATAAAGGCTGCGGAGAAATTTGATTATTCAAAGAATTTCAGATTTTCAACGTATGCAACCTGGTGGATAAAGCAGACTATAATAAGAGCTATTTCCAATAATTCGCGAACTATTCGTATCCCTGTTCACATGACGGATAAGATAAGAAAATATAAAAGAGCTTATACAACGCTCTCATTTGAACTCGGACGTGAACCTAATGATTTAGAAGTCGCAGAAAGACTCGGGATAACTTCAAAACAGCTTTTAACAATAAAAAAATCAATAATAAAGGAACCGATAAGCCTTGAAACACCTGTAACTGATGATTTGAATATCGGAGATTACATCGAGGATAAGTCTTACCGTTCACCTGAAATTCAGACTAAGAATAATGCGTTAAAAGGAAGTATTGATGATTTATTTGCAACACTTTCTGAACGTGAAAAAAAGATTATAACCTGCCGTTTCGGGATTAACGGCGAGATGCCAAGGACTCTGGAGCAGTTAGGCGGGATAATGGGGTATTCAAAAGAGAGAATAAGACAATTAGAAGATTCCGCATTATCCAAAATCAGAGAGAGAAAGGAATTACAACATTTTAGAGATTTTATAGATGATTGATTGTCTAAGGATGCACCTGCATCCTTTAATTTTTATCCGACAATTTTTTCATAATTTCTTCAACATTTTTTTGCAGAGTGTCATAATCTTTGTTGTTGTCTATCACAAAATCCCAGTCTTTAATATTATCAAGTCCTGTTTCTGTTATATCTGTTTCGCCTATAAGAGTTCCTCTTGAAGCTCTTGTTTCTCTTGAAGCTTCTACACGGATTGAAATTGCACCTGCTTTTTTAAAGACTTCGTATTCATGCGGAACTCTTACATCTGTTACCATAATATTTCCGTCTTGCTCAATTATTTTTTTTAGCCAGTAATCAGGATCCTGTGCACGTCCCCAGTTACCTAGATTAATTAAATCCTGGCGGTATAGCGGTTTGTTTTTTTCAATTTCTTCGTATGTTAAGCCATTTTTTTCGCCGTAAGTTAATTTTATAATATCCCCCATTGCACATCTTTTGTAACCAGGCATTTGGGCAAGCATAATTTTTGCAACAGTATCTTTGCCGGAATATTGTTTCCCTGAAAATATTATTATTTTATCTGCCATAATTTATCTCCTTGATAACTTAATATTATCATGAAAATATTCCTACTATTTACATCAATATTTTAGTCGGCAAGAGTTTTTCTTATTGTTTGAATTTTAATATCATGTGTATGGCGTTGAAGGTACGGATCTTTTACGCTTTTTTCAAGACTATCAAGCATTTTGAATTTTAAATCAAAGGGGAATTCTTCTTCCGGCACTATTCTGATTTTATGAAGCAGTCTGTCATATATATTATAATCGTCAAGCGCCATCAAGTCTTTAAATTCTGCTTCGATATTGTTGTCTGGAAGAAGATGTACATAGCTTGCTAAATGATCTCTTGATTGCGGCAATGCATATCGTTTTGCAATATCATAAAATTCTTTTATTTTTTCAGGTATTATTTGATCCTTAGGAACATTCATGTCGTCATAAGCTTCAGGTACAGGCTTTCTTGCCAGAAGCGGAATTTCATTCATAAGTATTGTTTGGGTAACTTCATCATTTCTTGACATCAGTTTTTCAAAATAGTTTAATGCATCATTGTGTGGCAGGTATTTGAGAACATAGCCGAGAGCTTGATCTACCATTGGAATATGCATATCTATGCATTTATTTATATAAAAGTTTTTTCTGTCATCCCTGATATGTTTTATAGAAAGAGCAAGTCCTGCTTTTTTTTGAACCTCATCAAAATGATTTTTATCTTCAAAAAGTTTCCACCATTCTATTTCTCTATAATTTTTCGGCGTGCGTTTTATTTTATGAAGAACAGTTCTTGCGGTTTTGCTTCCGTTCTTTATCCTGTTTACAACTCTTACTCCGCCCCAGTCAATACTGTATCCGTTAATTTTGTTATGCCCGTTGTGAGCGAGTTCTTCATCTGTAAGTTTTAGACCTGCTGTATATTCGTTCACCTTTTTTTTGTATGGCGGAGTTTCTAAATCTATATAATTATCAACCATATAGCCTTTATTTATATCTGCAAAGTAGAATTTACCGCGCTGAGTTTGTTCTCCCCATTGATAAAGCCAGTATTCGGCCGTATTTGGTTCGGCGAAATTCCCGTGGCTTTTGTATCTATGCCAGTCAGGACCTCTGTCGGCTACAGTATGGACTTTTAAAATATAATCATCATTGGTTTTATTGTCGTGCACTCCGCGAATTCTAAATGCACTGCCGTAATCGCCTTTCCCTAAAAATTCAAGGTCAATATCTTCATTGGTATTATTTAACTTGTATTTCTCAAAAACACTGCGCAATTTCTCTACTGTTGAATTGCTCCGTCTGTTTTTAAATTCTAAATTTGAACTGTCAGCGCCGCTTCTAAATACTCTGATTTCTTCCGATATTTCTCCAAAAACGTTCATAATTTCTTTGATTGCATTAACTCGTTTTTGATTATCCTTGGGGAGTTTTTCAAAAATTCCGCCCGGAAGCTGCCCTACAATTGTACTTTGTTCTGGACGGCGTTTTTTTATGATATTTAAAATATCTTTTTTACCGTCAGTGTAAATCCTTTTTTTCATAAGTTTTGTAAGACCCGTAAAATTTTGTTGGCTTACATTTTCGGTATTATTTTTATTGTATAGATAATTATTTGTTATAGCAGAAACTTTCATAAAATAATTTAAGCACGGGCAAGTTTATTTTGCACGTTTTTTTTCTTTAAAACTTAATATTTTTAACATAAAATTTGCAATTTTGCTATGTTCGTCATAGCATAGACAAGCACGGTTTTTTTATGTGCGGTTAAGTGTAGTTAATACAATATATGGAATATTATTTATGGCTTTAAATTTTCAGGAACTGGTTTTCAATTTACAAAAATTCTGGTCAGACTACGGATGTATAATTCAACAGCCTTATGATATTGAAAAGGGTGCTTCTACAATGAACCCTGCAACTTTTTTACGTTCATTAGGCCCTGAACCTTGGAATACCGCTATGATTGAACCTTGCAGACGTCCTACTGATGCAAGATACGGAGAAAATCCGAACAGGCTGGGACATTATTTCCAGTTTCAAGTTATCCTCAAGCCGTCTCCGGATAATGCTCAGGAACTTTATTTGAAAAGTCTGGAAGCCATGGGTATTGATTTGAAAGAACACGATGTTAGATTTGTTGAAGATAACTGGGAATCTCCGACTTTAGGCGCCGCAGGTGTAGGCTGGGAAGTTTGGCTTGACGGTATGGAAATAACGCAGTTTACGTATTTTCAACAGGTCGGCGGAGTCGAGGTCAAACCTGTAGCACTTGAATTGACTTACGGGCTTGAACGTATAGCAATGTATCTTCAAAATAAAGAATCTGTTTATGATATTTTATGGAATGATACTTTGAAATACGGCGACATTTATCTGCAAAATGAAATCGAACAATCTAAGTATAATTTTGAAGTGAGTGATGCAAAAGCTTTGTTTACAATGTTTGATTTGTATCAAAAAGAAGTTGATAATTGTATTAATGCAAAGCTTGTTTTGCCTGCTTACGATTACGTTCTGAAATGTTCTCATACATTTAACCTGCTGGATGCAAGAGGCGTAATCAGCAAAGATGAAAGAATTAACTTTATTAACAGAGTCAGAACAATGGCGTCAGCTGTTGCAAGATTATATGTAGCACAGAGAGAAGAAATGGGATTCCCTCTCTGTAAATAACTACAAGGGGCTGACATCTCACCCCGCCCCAACTCTATTTAATGAGTGGGAGAAATGGAGAAAATAAATGGCAGAAAAATTTCACCGTGCGACATTTACTCGCAACTTTTTGAAAACTATCACGAGAATTAAAAATCCTGATGAAATGCTTGCTGATGCTAAATCTGAAGGGTTGGAAAAAACACTTGGCGTATTTGATTTGATTATTCTTGGTGTTGGCGCAATTATCGGATCCGGTATTTTTGCAATTGTAGGTATTGCAGCTGCAGGAAGTGCCGACGGATCAGCTTTAGGGGCAGGGCCTGCTCTTGTTGTGTCAATGGTAATAGCTGCAATTGCGTGTATTTTTTCAGCTTTATGTTATTCTGAATTTGCAACAATGATACCTGTTGCAGGCGGAGCATATACTTATACTTTTGCTACTTTAGGTGAGTTTGCCGCATGGATGGTAGGCTGGGTTTTGATGCTTGAATATGCAATCGGGTTTATTGCAGTTGCCTGCGCGTGGTCAAATCATTTTGTCCAATTTTTAAGCGGGTTTGAAAATGTTCTTCCCGCATGGCTTGCTCATCCGCCTGTATGGCTTGTAAATGACGCTTTCAGTGCAGCAAAAATTGCAGCTACTGATTCATCTGTTCATATTCCGTCTTTGTTTGGACTTCCTGTATGTATAAATTTACCTGCAATTCTGGTTGTTCTTCTTACTACTTTTATTTTAGTCAGAGGAACAAAGGATTCAACTAAAATGGCAGGATTAATGGTATTTATAAAACTTGCTGTTATTGCTTTATTTGTTATTGCGGGAGCATTTTTTGTCAAGCCCGATAACTGGACACCTTTTGCGCCAAATGGCGCAGCAGGAATTTTTGCGGGCGCATTTTTGATATTTTTTGCATATATCGGCTTTGATGCTCTTGCTACAGCTGCAGAAGAATGTAAAAATCCGCAGAAAGATTTGCCAGTAGGAATTATTGGTTCATTAATTATTACAACAATTGTTTATGTTCTTGTAGCACTTGTTTTAACAGGTTTGCAGGATACAAGTTCTTCTGTGCCTATGGGATTTTTAAAAGCCCCGATGGCTTATTGTATGTCATTGTTTAATATGAACTGGGCAGCAGGGTTGATTTCAATCGGGTCGCTTGCGGGCTTAACTTCTGTACTGCTTGTTCTTGAAATGGCAGCTACAAGAATTCTGTATGCAATGAGCAGAGATCATTTTATTTCCCAGAGATTTCAAAAATTACATCCAAAGTTTAAGACTCCTGCACTTTTGACCTGGACTGTAGGAATTCTTGCAGTTGTCGGTATTTTAACATTAAATCTTGATGTAGCTGCGGAACTTTGCAATTACGGTACATTTACTTCATTCATTATAGTTTGTGTTGCTGTTTTGATATTAAGAAAAACAGACCCTGACAGACCCAGGCCATTTAAAGTGCCATTTTCGCCGGTTACTCCTGCATTGGGTATAATTATCTGCGGAGGTTTAATGATTTATAAATCTATGCAGCCTTCAGGTTCCGCATTGTTATTTCCAGTTTGGCTCGGTGTCGGTGCAATAATTTATCTTTTATACGGATTTGTAAGAAACAGACAGAATGAGAATAAAATTCATTACGAAAAAGTAGAACTTAAAAAACAAGAAATGATGAAATAATGGAATTAAAACATATAATATTTAATGCTTTAAAAAAGAAAAGCCCCGATGAATTAATAGCCGTAAGCAAAAAGTCTGAATTGAAAAAGACATTAAATGTGTTTGACCTTATTGTATTAGGCATAGGTGCGGTTGTCGGAACCGGAATTTTTACAATAATCGGTACGGCAATTCAGGGAGGACCTGAAAGCGCCGGTGCAGGGCCTGCTATTATTATATCCATGGTGCTGGCTGCAATTGCGTGTGTTTTTTCTGCGCTGTGTTATTCTGAAATTGCCGCAATGATTCCTGTTGCTGGAAGTGCTTATACTTATACTTATGCTACAATGGGTGAATTTATGGCATGGATGGTCGGTTGGATATTAATGCTGGAGTATGCTATCGGAAATATTACTGTAGCGTGTGCCTGGACAGGGTATTTTGTGCAATTTTTAAAGGGGTTTAAACATGTATTGCCTGATTTTATCGTAAATTTTCCCCTATGGTTAAGAACAGATTACCGGTACATGTTTTCTTATTGCGACAAATTCGGGCTTGATCCTCACACTCAGATGCCGTTTATTTTTGATAAAATCCCTGTGGCTATAAATATTCCCGCTATGGTAATTGTGCTTTTGCTTACAATTTTGTTGATAAAAGGTGTTAAAGAATCAACAAGATTTGCAAGCGTTATGGTCGGCGTAAATATGTTTATGATTTTATCATTTATAGTTGTGGGTGCATTTTATGTTAAGCCTGAAAATTGGATGCCTTTTGCCCCGAACGGGTTTGAGGGCGTATTTATGGGCGCTTTTTTAATATTTTTTGCATATATCGGTTTTGATGCTATTTCCACAACAGCGGAAGAAACCGAAAATCCCCAGAGAGATTTGCCTATTGCAATTCTCGGTACTCTTATAATTTGTACAGTTTTGTATGTGTGTGTAGCACTTGTTTTAACGGGTAATGTGCCTCTCGGACATATTGATGTTCAGGCGCCTATTGCGCATGCCATGAGGGCTATCGGTAAAGATTGGTTTGCAGGTTTAATCTCTATAGGTGCACTTTGCGCATTGACTTCTGTCCTTTTGATTTATCAGCTTGGTACTACAAGAATTTTATATGCAATGAGCAGAGACAGATTTTTGCCCAAATCATTAAGGTTAATTCACAAAAAATACAGAACACCGCATGTACTTACATGGATTTCGGGTATTGTCGTAATTATCTGTGCTTTATTTATGGATTTGAATATTTCTGCGGAACTTTGTAATTTCGGAACTTTTACATCATTTATAATAATCTGTATTGCTGTATTAATATTAAGAAAAACAGATCCAGACAGGCACCGTCCTTTTAAAGTTCCATTTTCGCCGTTATTTCCTGTTCTCGGAATAATAACATGCGGTGGTTTAATGGTTTATTCAATGAAGTTTTTATCAACTTCATCTTTGTATTTCCCGCTGTGGCTTTTGATGGGATTTGCAATTTATGCGGGTTACGGTTATAGGCAGAAACGTCTTGAGGAAAAGATTAAAGCACAAAGACAGCCAAAGGTTAAAGTTGAAATTTAATAAATTTTAATATTTTATTTAAGTAAGCGCAATTTTTTCTTTATTTATTTGTTTATAAAAATATAATTGGAAAAATTATAGGGAAAATTTATGATAGAATCAATAAAAGTAGTAAAGTCTGTTCAAGTGCCTTTTTCGGGGGGGGGGCAATCGAGTGCTAAACCTCAGTTAACACAGGCTCCAGACTCATTTGAATCATCAACAAAGGAGAAAGATAAGAAGCAAAGAAATAAGATTTTATTAGCAGCTGGGGCTGTTTTATCAGCTATAGGAATTGGAGTCTTAATTTATAGAGGAAGAGGCTCAAAAGTTATTGAAGTTGCTGAAAATGGTGCGGACAGTCTTGCTAAAAAGGGCCAGGAAGTAGTTTCACCTCCAAAATCCGTTGAAGTCCCGTCGACAAAACCGGTTGAACAACCGCACACTCCTGAAAAAGCAATTGACACTCCTGTACCCGAAAAGTCGGTTGAACAGCCAGAGCCAAAAGAAGATGTTAAACCTGAGTCTGGCAGTCTTAATGATTTAGAAAAGTTAAAAATAGCTAAACTCAAAAAGGATTATTCTGCTTGTCTTAATAAATATGGTATAGATACAAAAATTGATGATGAGATTTTTGCAGTTATAGATAAAAGATGTGAAGCCGGTCAATATGGAAAAATTATTCAATTAGAGTCAGATTTAAGATGGAACCCTGCTTGTATCTCTGACGATTTGTTAAAATCTGCCAGTGAAACATCAGACCCTCTAAAAAAGGAAGAACTCCTTGTTAAATCATTCAATTTTTTCCCGAAGAAAGGTGCCCGGTCTTATTGGATAGAAAATAGCAAGCCTGAAAAAATTGAAACTTTATATCATGAATTTAGAAATTTATACAAAGAAAATGCTGATTTTAAGTTCTCACAAATTTTTGAAGATACAATTAAACCAAAATTCTTAAATATTTTTGAAAATAAAAAATCAATAAAAGTTTTGAATGAAATATTAGGTTCAAAATGTGATTATGATTTATATGAAAAATTAGCAAAGAAAAGTAAAACTTACGAAAATGTTTGGCATGAAAAAACAGATCCAATGAAAGAATTTAAACTCGAATGTGCTGAACATGATGAAAGACGCAAAAGAAATATTGCATTCTTTTTAAATAAGGCTTTGCCGGATTTAATTAAGGCAGAAACAAATCCTCTTAAAAAAGAAGATTTGCTTATGAAACTTTTGAATACAACAATTGTCGGTGCTAATAATCAGAAAAATATAGTAGAAGCATATGATATTTTGCGTCAGCTGGAAGCATTGCATGCAAAGGGCGGTGCGGAATTTGTTCATAAAGATACAGTTTCAAAGCAACTGAATGAAATGATTGATTCATATTTTTCAAAATTTAAACTGCCTTTGGCATCAGAAAAAGATAAACGAGTTCTGGCAGACATTGTTATAAGCAACACAAATCGCAGATTCTTTTTCTTTACACCTGATAATGTAGAATATTCTCATATTATTGACGGTTTGACAACTGCAGGTAAAAGAACAGGGGATGAAAAATACTACAGAGCAGCCGTTGATTTTGCTATTCAGCAAAATGCGAGAGGAAATGCAGTTAATGTCATTGAAAAAATCAAGACTGATGCTAAAATTAGCAACGCTTTTAAAGTCGAAATGACTACTGTGCAAAATCGTTTGAAATCTGAATTGAAGCAAATGGCTGATGATGCTTCAAAAGTATTTAATGCAAAGCCTTTGAATGAAGCATTTGAAACATTTACGGCAAATTCTGAGGTTAAAAAAGTAATTGCGGAAGCAGGAACAAAATTTAACCTTTCATCTGTAGATGTAATTAACAAGATGAAAGAAGGCGATGGAAAAATAATCAGATTTGTTATGAAAAACTCCATATGGAAGTATGAAAAGGGTGCCTATAAAGATGTTCAGTCGCCGTTTTGGGATGAAGCAATACAGTACTTGTCAAGGGCCGGCGATGTTGTAAAAGACCCAAAAGAAGCGGAGTTTTTACAGAATATCAGACTTCGTGCAATAGGTGCTAAGATTATGTCTTTAAGAAATATATCCCCCGAACAAAAAATGATTTATCATAACATTTTAAAATCAGAAATTATTGATATGTTATATGGAAAAGGTCATGCTAAAGATATTGCAGAAAAAATAAAAATAGATGATGCAGCAATTGAAGATATTGCACGTAGAATTGGTGGTATCGTTTGGGATTTAGAACCTGAAATCACTCTTTATAAAGCTATAAAATGTAATTTGGATGAGCATATTCATCGCTACTCTGATGAAACGAGAGAAATTCTCCGGAAAAAATCAGCAGAAATGAAAGAGAGACTGGGAATAAGGTCAGATGAAGATTTTTACGAAGAATTCAAACGCCGTTTCTTTGGCGGGGGTGGCAAAGCTCCTAAATCAAAACTTTCAAGTAACGATGCAAAGGAAATTTTAAATAAATATCTTCCCCAAGAACAAAAATTAGTAGATGATTTAAAACCTGCAGCTGTAAAATCAGCATACAGACAGCTTGCCGTAAAATATCATCCGGATAAAGCCTCAAACGCAGAAGAGGCAAAGGAATTTGAGAAAATATTTAAAGAAATTTCGGAAGCATACGGCGTTTTAAAATAATAACTACAACAAAGAGCCTGTAAAGGCTCTTTGTGCATAGTAAAAAAATATTAAATTATTCTATTTGCGCTTGTATAAAAAACTTTAGTACGTATAATAAGTATATAAGATTTACTAACTAAGAGAGAAAGGTTATTTTGAGAGGGGTATAATATGATTACACTAGACTATAGGTATTCCGATGAAATGGTTATAGGTCATGAAAACGGCTTAAATCTGCAGGAAGAATTCACAAAATATAAGGATACCATAGCTCATATTATTGCCGATTTGAATAAAAGAAAAGATAAACCGGGACAGTGGCTCCAGTGGATGAATTTAGGATACAGTGAAGAAACCGTCTGGTACGTAAAAGAATATGCCGCTATGGTGCAGGGACGTTTTGATAATATTCTTGTTCTCGGTATCGGCGGATCTGCATTAGGAGGAATTGCTGTTACAGAAGCTCTTTTAAAACCCTATTGGAATTTACTCTCGGAAGAACAAAGAAACGGTCTGCCGAGAATTTTTTTCCTTGATAATATTGACCCTGATACAATTGTCGGTCTTTTGAATATTCTGGATTTGAAAAAAACCCTTGTCAATGTGATTACAAAGTCAGGTTCAACTGCTGAAACAATGTCGCAGTTTATGATTGTAAAAAATATTCTGGAAAAAGAACTTGGCGATGAATACAGATATAATATTGTTTCAACTACTGATAAAAAAACAGGTATATTAAGGCAGATTTCCGAGCAGGAAGGCTATAAAACATTTGTTGTACCGGATGATGTCGGCGGTAGATTTTCTGTATTTTCTGCAGTCGGTCTTTTACCTTTCGCTCTTGTCGGTATTGATATTGACGAAATTATGAATGGTATCAAGGATATGGATCTTGCATTAAAAAATACTGATATATTTGAAAATATTGCTGCACAGAATGCTTTGATTCATTATTTGATGGATACCAAAAAGGGAAAAAATTTATCTGTCTTGATGCCTTATTCCAGCAGATTGAAATATGTCTCGGACTGGTATGTTCAGCTCTGGGCAGAATCTTTGGGTAAAAATAAAGATAAAAACGGGAATGATGTTCATATAGGACCTACTCCTATAAAGGCTCTAGGAGCTACGGATCAGCACTCGCAGATTCAGCTGTATAACGAGGGGCCTAATGATAAGGTTATTAATTTTATAAGAGTTGCAGAATTTGATAATACTCTTGAAATTCCAAATATTTTTGAATACACGGGTATAGGTTATCTCGGCGGGAAAACAATAAATCAGTTGATTAATGCTGAAGCTGATTCGACAAGGGTTGCGCTTTCTGATTATAATCGTCCGACTGTTACAATTACACTTGAAAAAGTTGACGGTTATAATGTCGCTCAGCTTCTTTATATGTTCGAAGTCCAAACAGCGATTGCAGGAGAATTGTATAACATTGATACATTTAACCAGCCTGGAGTAGAGCAGGCGAAAAATTATACTTATGCTTTAATGGGCAGAGTAGGATATGAAGAATCTGCACAGATGTTAAAAGAAAAAATGGCTGTTGTGTAAAATTTTTCTATATAGCAATCAATGATTTCGCAAATTCCATTGATTGCTCGTTAATCTCGCCGCCGGCAAGTTCTGCCAGCGCTTTAATTCTGTTTTCACCGGTCAAAACATATACTTCTACTTTTGTTTCATCATCCTGTGATTTTCTGATATAAAAATGTTTGTCTGCTTTTGAAGCAATGATCGGTTGATGGGTAATCAATATAATTTGATGGTATTTAGAAAGTTCTACAATTTCATCTGCAACACTCTGCGATGCCTTGCCTGAAATCCCTGTATCTATTTCATCAAAAATGACTGTATCTATATTATCGCTCTGCGCAAAAATGGATTTTATTGCAAGCATAACACGTGAAATCTCCCCGCCGGAGGCAACTTTTGCAAGCGGTTTTAAATCTTCTGAAACATTGGTGGAAATCAAAAATTCAACATTATCTAAACCATCTGGACTTAGTTCTTCTTTAGACTGGACAGAAATTTCAAATCTGGCTTTAGGCAGTTCCAGTTTTTCTAATTTCTCTTGAATTAATACGGATAGAACCTGTGCGTAATTTCTTCTGTTTTCGCTGATTTCAGATGCTGTATGATCTAATTCTTTACGTATTTTTTCAATTTCTGCTTCCAATTCTTCTATATTTTGTGTAGAAAATTCTATTGCATTCAATTCTTGCGACAATTTGTCAAAAGTTTCAAGAACTGATTCAAGTGTACCCCCGTATTTTCTTTTCAATTTGTCTAGCAGGAATAACCTCTCCTGAATTTCATTAAGTCTTTCTGTGTCATTTTCAAGATTTTG
The DNA here is from genome assembly GCA_900551675.1 of uncultured bacterium. Classification (GTDB taxonomy): domain Bacteria; phylum Cyanobacteriota; class Vampirovibrionia; order Gastranaerophilales; family Gastranaerophilaceae; genus Stercorousia. The sequence continues at coordinate 1,004 of URXH01000049.1, read as the reverse complement.
GCTGTATTCGCGCATTTCAGAACCGGCATCATGAAGTCTTTCAATAGCATCTATCAGATTGCTTTCCAATTCTTCCAGGTTTTTGTCCATAGATGCAGCTTTTGTTATATTTTGTTTAATTTTGCCGAGCGCTTCCATAATTGAACCGTCATCACCGTTTATTGCCCAGTAGGCAGAACCTGTAAGCTCTTTTAATTTCTCGGCGTTTTCAAGAACTTCAAGTTCTGAATTTAATTCTTCGTCTTCTGACGGGCTTTTAATCCCTGCGCTGTCGATTTCGTTTATCTGAAACTGTAGAAATTCTATCTGGCTTTCTGTCATATCGGATGCGTTTTTTAAACTTTCAAGCTTTGATTGAAGATTTTGATATTCCCTGAATTTTTCTTTATAAGCATCGAGTTTTGGTCCGTAAGATTCTTTTGCGTAATTGTCAAGGAGATTGATATGATACTTCGGCTGCATAAAAGCATAGGTTTGGTGCTGGGAATGTATATCAAGAAAATATGATTTTAATTGTCTTATAAATTCCTGATTAACAAGAGTCCCATTTACTCTTGAACGAACACCGTTTTGACTAATCTCTTTTGTCAGAACAATTTCTGTTCCGTTATTATCTACCCCGTTTTCATCAAACAATTCCGTCAAGTCATGTTTGGTATTTTCAATGACAAGTTCAATAACTGCTTTTTCTTTATCATGTTTTATAACATCTTTTGAGACGCGTGGGGCAAAAGCTATATCAATTGCGTTGATAAGAATACTTTTTCCCGCCCCTGTTTCACCGGTGATTACATTCAATCCGGTGTCAAAATTTGCGGTAAGTTCATCAATTAATATATAATCTTTTATCCTGAGCTGTTTTATCATATCTATAGCATAAAACAAGATTTTAATTTGGGCAATAGTTTAAAAAGGGTAATATCCGTAACATAGATTTTTATAAAATTTTACAATTCTTCTTACTGAAAGTACTTTTCGATAATTAGCTTTTGGAGAAATCTTGA
>URXH01000048.1 GCA_900551675.1 uncultured bacterium | reverse complement strand
TGAGCTTTAATGTTTTTATAAAGGCAATTTTTTGCGTTCTAAATACTTATATATAATATAAGTGTATTTTTGGAGGTTAATTTATGAAAATTTCAGGGTTAGTTTCGGGAATAACAAAAAATTCGAATAAAGAATTATTTTGTCATAAATACTGGACCTGGGCACAAAAGCAGGGAGCTGTCAGACAGACAAAAAAAGAATCAGTCTCGCTTCACGGGTATTTGAACGGCATAAATCACCATTTTATAAATAGCCCTTATCCAAAAACAATGGATGATAAATTTATCCAGACAAGTATGACTCCGCGGCAAATGATTTCTGTTACGGATTTTGATTTTAAGAAACTGAAACCTATAACAGAAAAACTTAATGTTTTCAGGTGTATCAGTAAAAAACCGGAATTTTTCTCTGAATATCCGCTTTATCAAAAACGCTGCGCAATAAAAAAAGGCGACATAATAGATATGAAAGAATATGCTTATGCCACATCAGATATCAATTATTCTAAAGGCTATCTGCCGGATAACAAAGGCATAATGTATGAAATTGAAATTCCCAAAGGTGCACGCGTATCAAGAACTGGATTATTGGGAAGCAGCGACGAGATAGTTTTTCCAAGAAGTTCAAAATTTGAATGCACTGATGTGAAAAGAATTCAGGACGATAAAAATGATTATCTGCACGTAAAGCTCAGTTACATTCTCCCGAATGAAACTTGGCGTACAATTAGTTAATTATCTTTCAGCGACCAGAAATCCCGCTGCAGCATTACCATAAACGGAATTAATTCAAGACGTCCTACCAACATATTAAAAATCATTATACATTTGCTTGCGGGATGTATTCCGTTAAAACTTCCCATAGGCCCTGTAAGCTGTTCAAATCCGGGGCCGATGTTGCCGAGTGCCGTTATACTTCCAGCAAGACCTATTATGCTGTTGTGTTCAAGAATTGCAATTATTATTGATGTAATCCCGAAAATTATAAAGTAATAAAATACATAAACTACAATTTGTCTTGTAACTTCTGCCGGAACACTTTTGTTATCAACTTTAATATTAATAATTGCATTCGGGTGCAAAATTCTTAAAAGTTCGCTTTTCATTGCCTTGTAAACAATAAGCCAGCGCACCATTTTTATGCCGCCGCCAGCAGATCCCGAGCAGGAGCCCATAAACATTACAATGAACAAAAGAACTTTTGAGACATAATCCCATTGTACAAAATCAACATTTGCACTTCCTGTTGATGTTGTAATGCTTACTACCTGATACAAAGCATCCGTAAATCCCTGAAATACTCCGTAATGAGTGTTTATAACAAGTGAAATTGTAATTAATACTGCCATTATCATTACAAGAGAGAAGTACAGTTTAAACTCTTCGTTTTTAAAGAGAACCAAAGGATTTTTTTGAACTATTGCCTTATATTGAATATTAAAGCTTGCGCCGGCAAGAAACATAAAAATTATAGTTATCCAGTTAATCCAGTTTGAATGATAACCCATAATACTCTGCGGGTTAGGAGAAAAACCTGCTGCCGAAAGTGTTGAAAAAGAGTTGCATACCGCATCAAATTTCGGCATTCCTGCAATTACCAGAAATATAATATTTAATAATGTGAGTCCTGCATAAACTTTCCATAATGCAGAAGCTGTATTTCTTATTCTGGGGGTAAATTTGTCTTCCGTAGGCCCGGGGGCTTCGGCAAAAAACATCTGCCTGCCAGCTACGGCAAACTGAGGAAGAATTGCAACGAACAAAACGATAATTCCCAAACCGCCCAGCCATTGCGTCAATGAGCGCCAGAAAAAAAATGTTTTGGGATAATCAAAGTTAGTTAAAATGGTTGCTCCAGTAGTAGTTATGCCGGATACCGATTCAAACATCGCATTTAGAGGAGATATTCCATAGAAAAGATAGGGAATCCCTGCCACTATACCGAAGATAACCCATGATACCGCTACTATAAAAAGAGCTTCTGCTTTTTTTATATCGTTTAAATTTTCAAGCTCTTCTGTGTTGGGTACAAGCTTCATAAAAAGCCAGCCGAAAAAGGCAGAAATTGTCCCTGCTGTAAGAAACGGAAGTATTGAATTAAAATCGTGGTAATATAAAGCCGTAATTATAGGTGTTAAAGTTACAACCCCTATATAAATCATGGTTAATCCTATTGCCTTTGCAAGATAATTTAAGCGCATATCACTTTACCTTAAAAAATTCTTTTATTTCCTGAGCATTTTCTGATGTCGTAAATATTATAAGAATATCGTCTGTGTATATTTGAGTTTCACCGTACGGAATAATGATATTGTTATTCCTCCTCAATATTACACCGATAATTGCGCGCGCCGGGAATTTTAATTCCATAACCTTTTTGCCGTTAAATTCAGGAAGAACAGATATTTCTAATACTTCTCCCTGTCCCTGTTCGACTGTCGCAAGGATATCAACGTCATTTTCCTGTAAATCATTTTTAACTTCATTTATCGCTGAATTTTTTGGAGACACGGCAATATCAATACCTACTTTTTCAAAAAGCGGAATATTAACAACTTTTGCCACTCTTGCAATTACGCGCTTCACTCCTAACTGCTTTGCAAGAAGCGAGCAGAGAAGATTTTTTTCGTCATTATTTGTAACGCTTATCACTACATCGGCAGAGCCTATTTCCTCTTCGTCAAGAAGTTTGAGATTTGTTCCGTCTCCGTTTATAACAAGCGTATTAGAAAGTTCTTCTGCCAGAAATTTGCATCTGTCATAATCTTTTTCAATTACTTTTGTTTTGATTTTTAGTTTTTCAAGAGATCTGGCAAGCATCATGCCGACATTGCCGCCGCCGATTATTGCTGCGGATTTAACGATTTCTTTTTCATGGAAAAAAGTTCCTGCTAATATGTCCAGAGAATGCGGTGTGCCCATAAATATAAGCTTATCACCCTCTTGAATTTCCGTATCGCCGTTGGGAATAAAAAGCTCGCACTCTCTTGTTAGACCGACCATAAGCGTATTTTTTGTAAATCCGCAGTCTTTAACCTTTTTACCGACAATAGGGTGAAAGGATTTTACTTTGTATTCAAGGAGCCTTGCTCTGCCGTCCGCAAAATTTTCAACATCAAGAGCATGGGCAACTGTTACAATTCTGAAAATATCCTGTGTCAGCAGTTCCTCAGGCCAGATAATATAGTCTATAAAGAAATCACAGAAATTTGCATTATTTTTTTCAAAATTTAACGTTTTTTTGTATTCTTCTCTGCTAACAAAGCAGATAGTCCTGACACCGCCGAACTTTTTAGCGGAAAGACAGGCAACAATATTTGCTTCATCAATTGCAGTGCAGGCGATAAATATATCTGCATTTTTTATATCTGCGCTGTTTAAAACATCAATACTCGATGCATTGCCTTCAACAAAACTGATGTCCAGCTTGTCAAATTCATCAGATCTGTTTTCATCTTTATCAATTATTGTTATGTCATGGTCTTCAAAAAACTCTGTTGCAAGCAGACAGCCGATTTCCGTAGCACCGTAAATCACCATTTTCATAATCCGAATTATATATTAAGTTAACTTTTTTTACAAGCTTTTTGATATTTTGTCAATTTTGATTATTCACATGCTTTATGAAAATTATGCTGAATAAAGTCCCGAAAATTAATTATGAAAAATGTTACCCATCGCGACTTAAAAGATTTTTTAAGGCAGATTACGGGTACAAAACTTATGATTCGTTTGTGCCGGATGCAAAATGTAAAATAGCCGGTAATCTGCCTCATGAAATTATAGAGCTTTGGGATGCTAAAGACAGAAAACGAAACATAAAGCTTTTTTATAAAGCAATGGGCAATATGTCAAAATATTTGAGAGCCTGCTATAAAGAATGTAAAAAGAATAATATTATTAATTATGATTTTAATGATCTTGATCCGGAAAATTTAAAATTATTAGAGAATGATTTTACAAAATTTTTTAATAAGCTTATGCAAGGCATACTGCCGGATAATATTAAAATTTCACTCTCTTATATTGATCGGGGATGCTGGGGAAATGTTTATAAATTTATAATGTATGACAAACAAACTAAAACAAGAATTATGCATGATAAAGCGTTCAAAGTATTCCATAATGTAAAATGTTATGTGAAAGATTTATCTAATTCTCAAGGGGTTTATGCCGAGGCAAATTTTTGGACTTATTTAAAAAATATAGCAGGACATAAGCTTGATAAAACCCAGTTTACAAGACATTATGTATCAGATTTGGAGCACGGGTATTCTCTAACGGAATTAGCTGATAAAAAAGCTCCAAAAACTACTGCTCCGCTGGATCTGGAAAATCTTTTCAAAATATTTTATACCGATACAACAAATGAGCCGATTAACGGTAAAATATACGATGTCGGAGGATGTATTAAATTTCCAGGTTTTATAAAAGATAAAGTTATTATGAAATATTTTAAAAAGCTTATCCATAGAAATTCTGAAAAAGATTTGAATGATTTAATTGAAAATCTTAATGCAAAAATTGCCAATCCTAAAACCCCGCATAGAGATAAAATAGATAAGGCTCTTACATTATTTCAAGTGCAAAAACATAAATCCGATCTTGAAGAAGCTGTAAAATTATTTGAACTGGAAAAGAACAAATATGATCAAATAATTTAGAATCTGTAAAACAATTACTGCAATAATAGGCGAAAAATCTAACCCTCCTATGGGCGGAACAAGTCTTCTGAATAAATTCAAATATAAGTCTGTTGCATCTTTTATCCCTTCAAACGGCTGTTTATACCAGTTTATGCTGGGAATAAAACTCAAAAAACATCTTGCTAAAATCAGCAGGAAATATATTTGAAAAAAGCTGTTTGTTACAAAAATCAAATTATCTATCATAATTCACCCGTTTTTTATAGCTGTGAACTTTTTTTAGTATCAGCACATTTACAATTATTTCTCTCTGAAGGAATATTTTCAATCATCTTGAAGAGCAGATTTTTAAGATTGGAGACATTTGAATTGAATACTTCAATAACTTCATGGTGAGATACAGGCGGCACATCTCCGACAAGTCCCGCATCATAATCAGTTATTAAAGAAATATTCAACGGGCACATATCCATTTCTTTAACAAGATAAGCTTCAGGAAAAGCTGTCATATTGATAACTTCCCAGCCCTGATTTGTAAAGAATTTAGATTCTGCTTTTGTTGAAAATCTCGGACCGTTTATTACAACCACAGTTCCCTGTTCATGAATATTTATTCCTAACTCTCTGCCTGTTTTTATTGCAAGCTGCCTGAGTTCAGGGCAGTAAGTTTCGGCTGCCGAGGGGTGCGTAACAATCGGACCTTCAAAGAATGTGGTTTTTCTGCCGTCAGTCCAGTCAACAAACTGATCGCAGATTACAAAATCTCCTGGTTTAACATGTTTTTGTAAACTTCCGGCAGCACAAGGAGATATTACTCTCTCACAGCCTATATGTTTCATAGCCCATACGTTAGCTCTATAATTTATCAAGTGAGGCAAAATAGTATGAGATCTTCCATGGCGGGGCATAAATGCAACTTTATGCTCTCCGACAGTACCTATAAACAGACTGTCGCTCGGCATCCCGTATGGTGTTTCAACCCTGACTTCTTCAATATTGTCAAGAAATTTGTAAAATCCTGAACCTCCAAATACACCGATATCTGCCAATTTTTTATTTTCCATAATATTTTGTCCTCTCGTTTTATTTCAAATAACTATTAAAATATTAGCATAAAAAAGAAAAAATATCCTGTGAAAAAATGAAAAAATTATAATCTTAACAATTGTTTGAAATACACTTTAAAGCCTGTAATATCAGTCGTTGAGGCGGTATTACTTTTGCAAATTTTTAATTCAGGGGTTGAAATTTTATTTTTTTGTAATATATTGTTTATATAATCATTCTTAAAAGTTTTTGATTTTGTTGAAGAAACGAATCGTTAGGGAATTTTTAAGGATTTCAATTTACAACGTAGAGGATTACATTTTGAAAAAATTGTTACTGTTAACTTTTGCACTGTTATGTGTGTTTTTTAATAATGCACAAAGTCAGGCAACTGACGTAAACTCTGTAAAAGCCACAATAGTAAAACATGCTATTGAAATGGGTGTGGATCCTGCAATTGCATTGAGCATTGCGCGTACAGAATCAGGATTCCGCCACGAAGCAAGAAGTGCACACGGTGCGGTCGGTGTATTTCAGTTAATGCCTTCAACCGCAAGAAGAATGGGGTATAATCCTTATCTGCTTAACGAAAATATTAAAGCAGGGATTACATATTATAAGAAAATGTATAATATGTTCGGCTCTGTTGAACTGGCTCTGGCTGCTTACAATGCAGGACCCGGCAATGTAAAAAAATACAATGCGGTTCCACCATACGGAGAAACAAGACGCTTTGTAAGCAAAATTATGACCGATGTTAAAAGGCAGAAAACAAATCCGGATCCGGTAGTCGTAAAGGCAAAACAAGGTATTTATACGGCTCAAAAACCAAAAGCCGTAACACCTAAAGCATCAGTCAGCAAACCTGCATCAAAAGTAGTCGATACAAAAGATTTGCAGGTAGAAGTTCAGGAAGAAAAACCAATTCAGTTGAAATTAGAAACGCTTACTGTTGCAATTTAACACAAATGAGTTTGTTAAAAAATAAAAAGTCCGGTTAAATTAACCGGACTTTTTTGCTTCATATTAAACCCCTCTCTAAGATTTGTAAACTCACTGCGTTCATTAACAAATCTTTTCTCTCCCTAGGGGGAGAGAAGATATTTACTGCTGAACTGCGTGAAGCTGTAAATATCAGAGAGGGGTTATGTAATATTTCGTTACAAAAAGTGCTTTTCATTAAAGAAATATATAAAAAATGACGTTAACCTATGCAGAAAGGATTAATGTATCAATTATGGGAATGTCAGCAGGACAAGCAAGATTATTAAGTATTACCTCAAGATTGAGTAATAATGAATTGCGCTCTCAAACCATAACGAATTCCAAATTACGTCTGGCAACCGAATCCAAAGAGGCCAGTCAGGCTTATATGGAAGCATTAAATTCTACGCAGTTAATGTATGGTTCATATAGTGATGACGGCAGTTTGAACTATCAAAAATTGACAGCAAATGTATTATTGTCTTACGGCGATTTAAAAAATCAGTATTCTCTGGTTAATTCTTCAGGCCAGATTATGCTGAACGGTTCTGATATAAAGAAGTACGAAGCATCAAATAGTTTGTCTGAATTTTTATACAGCTACGGAATCCCAAAAGTTGATAACCCGAAATATGCTGAGGCATTAAAAGATGTTTATGGAAAAACTACAACCGATGACGGTTCTTATTTATACGAAAAACTGTATGATGAAACAAATGAGATGGAATGGAACGATTTTTGCACAAATATACTTAATAATGATGCAGACGGCAATGGAGTTCCTGATACTGATTTGAATGGTGATGGAATAATAGATGCAAATGACAGTTATATGAACTATCTAGCAAGCATTTTGCAGAAACCGACAGAAGAGCTTACTCCTGATGATGCAACAAAATTTGTGCAGGCAGTGTCAAGCTGGAAAAGTTCTGTTAATAGTTCTGAATTAGCCGGTGTTTGGAAAAATATGGGCGGTACTTTTGGCGGATATATTAACGGTATGCTGACTCTGCCGGATATTGAATTCCCTGATAAGGAAGATTTTCGTACTGATACCGGTACACAATTGGCACAAGATTTTGATATTGCATCAAAACCTTGTTATCAAAATGCAATAGACAGAGATCGTGATGGATGTTATCTCCATGTTTTAGCTCATTTGCTTGATTTAGAATCAACTGATATAAATGATAGTTCTTTTAACGATCCTACTGTTGGAACTAGTTGGGGACAAACATATACTACAACCTTGGGTACAGGAACAATTACAACCAGTTCATCAAAAATCACGGGCTCAGCAATTCAAACAGCAGGTTTAACTGAATCAATGGCGCCAATTTCTCAATTTATATGTGCAAATAATGGACAAAATGTTTTAGCTCCTGATAAAGGTGATCCTATTGATGAAAATTCATCTGATGTTGAAAAATTATTAAGCAACTATAAATTAGATGCTTCTGGAGAAATGGTACAAAAAACATTTAAAGAAAAAATTATTGATTTGTACTATGTTGTAGAAAACAGATCAACTTTAGGTGTTGATTATAAAGATTTGAAAAAATATTTGGAAGATTTCCAAGCTGATATGATAGAAACTCTTAATACAATTTCAGATGGCTATTATGAAGCAATCAATGATTGGAAAAATACAATGGCAAGATGGCTTCAAAATATTTCTGCGTTACAGCAAAGTTATTTAGATAGTATCGATAAAATTCCTGCTAAACAAATTCCGGATGAGACCGATTCGCGTTATCAGTGGTACGTAAATTTATATTACCGCATGGGCGGAGGTGAAACCAATGATGATGGTACTAAAAACAGCAATAATTACAAAGAATTAGATGAAAATCTAATTAATAATGCAGAATGGCTTCAATTTGCCTTAGAACACGGCATTTTAACTATGGAACAGGCAACTTTCGTAGAAGACGGATCTGAAAAATATCCTGAAATAGGAACTTATGACTGGGTTTCAATTATCTATACCAATGCAGCAGATTTGAAGTCTCAGGAAAATGAAACGGCCATCGCATTAGCAGAAGTTAAGTATAAAAATGCGATGACAGAAATAGAAAATAAAGATAAAAAATATGACCAGGATTTGAAAAAACTTGATACAGAGCATAATGCCCTGCAAACTGAATACGAATCTATCAAAAATACAATTGACAAGAATATTGAACGTTCCTTCAAAGCTTTTTCATAAGCAATGATTCTTATTATCGGTTCATGTTTTGCGGAATTAGTAAGATCGCGCAACAGGTGCGCGATCTTTTAGATTATGCATTAAACGCTTTAAAAAGTTCTTTTAAAACTTCCTGCCCTTGAAGCATTGATTTGTAATCCAGATACTCATTTTTTGAATGCATATTGCAAACAGTTGCAAGACCTAACAAATAAGGTACAAATTTGTCATTATTTGCATTCGTTTCGTTTGCGTAAATATGAGTTTCCGCTCCTGCATGGAATGAGGTTATATCAGGCTCTACTCCGGCTTTTCTTGCAGAAGCTTCAAAAAGTATCGGGATATAATCATCATCGGATTTTTCAAACGGCGGCAGATGTTCTTCAAATTCTATTGCGGCTTTTGCAATATCTTTATTTTTAATATTAAATTCATCAACCGTAAGCGTCATTTTGTTTTTTAATTCTTCTTCTTTTTTCCTGCTTGAGCTTCTGATTGAGTAGCTGACTTCAGCATCTGTGTTAATAATATTTGTAACATTGATATCTCCGGCTGATATCCCGCCTAAGTTGCAGGAGGTTATAACGGTTCCTTCCTCTTCATAGAAAACACCCTGCGGAAGAGTTGATATTAAATCAGCAATAAGTTTTGCGGCATTTGCGCGGGTTTTGTCGCCGATATCAATTCCTGAATGACCGCCTTTAAAGCTGCGAACTTTAATTTTTGCCAGAGTATAGCTTGCACCTGAAACTTCACACTGGCCTAATGTATCACTGTCGAGCACCAGAACATATTTTGATTTAAAGTTTTTTAAATTTGCGTTTCTGATACCTGACAGCCCGTTTTCTTCATCGCGGGTAAACATAACTTCCAGACCGCCATGCATCATTGTTGATTTTGAAAGGTTTTTTGCAAAATAAAGCGCGTTTGCAACACCAGCTTTGTCATCTCCGCCTAAGGTTCTGTCTATTGCGTGAATAAATCCGTTTTCGTCCGCATAAGTTTTAACGGGACTGTCGTCCCCTATTACATCCATGTGGGCAGACAGCATCAGAGGTTCTTTTGAACTGTCTGTTGCAGGAATATTTATAATTACATTTTTAAAGTCATCAAATCTGCAGTCAATTCCTTCATTATCGCAGTAGTTTTTAATCCATTCGGCAACTTTTTCTTCGTGCATAGAAGGCGAAGGAACTTCAGCAAGGCTGCAGAACAAATCAACAAGTTCGTGTTCTTTTCTTATCGTTTCTATAGTCATAATTCTCTCCTTTTACGGAATTATTATAGCACTATTTTAATTAATATCAACCACACTCACGCCGTCTCCGCCTTCTGAGTCTTCGCCGGGTCTGAATTTCGCAACGTACGGGGAAGTTGAGAGGAAATCTCTGACGGCTGATTTTAAGGCCCCTGTTCCGTGTCCGTGAATAATTGTTACACAGGCAAGATTGGTAAGACTTGCTTTATCAAGATAAAATTCAAGGCTGTCCAGCGCATCTTCCACCTTGTAGCCCCGTAGATCCAGTGTGCTTGAAATATTTGTTTTGCGTAGTTCAAATTTTTCAAGAGAACCCGGTCTGTATACATTTTCTTTTTTCTCAAAAGCTGAGTCGTAAGGTGCGAGTTTGTCGCATTTAATTTTTGTTTTAAAGTTGCCCATTTGAACGGTAATGTAATTATTTTTGTCAGGCAGAGAAAGTACTGTTACGGACTGATGAAGTTCTTTGAGAATTAATTTGTCGCCTGTTTTAACACTATTCCAGTCAATTTCGGCATATTTCTGTTTTTCATCAAATTTTGAAAGTTCTCCGCGGAATTTTTGTTCTGTCTGCGCAAGTCTTGCATAAGATCTGCGGGCAATTTTTTCTGATTTTTCACGTCTGAGTTCATCAAGAATTTGTTTAATTTCGCCTTTTGCCTCAAGCAGCTCGCGGTCAAATTTGTCTTTGATAATTTTTACTGTTTTCTTTTTGTCTTTTTTAACCTGTTCGAGAGAATTTTCATATTCTTCTTTCAGACTTTGGGAAGTTTCTTTTAAATTTTCTGCTTCTTCAAGGTTATGAGCAAGTTTTGCCTGTGTTTCCTGCAATTTTTCAACAACCAGAATTGAAGGGTCTTTTGTTGAAACTACAATATTTTTTGCTTTGTCTGTTAATTCTTTATCAAGTCCTAAATTTGCGGCTATTGAAATAGCATTGCTCAATCCGGGGATGCCGATAAGCAGTTTGTAAGTCGGTTTAAGTGTTTCAGTATTAAATTCAACAGACGCGTTTTTAAAATACGGATTAAGATATTCAAGAGCTTTTAATTCTCCATAGTGGGTTGTAATTGTTGACAAAACTCCATTTTGTGCAAGTTTTTCCAGTATTACCTGTGCAAGAACAGCGCCCTCTACCGGATCGGTTCCGGCGCATATTTCATCTAAAATTACAAAAGATTTTTCATTACTCTGTTTCAAAATCTTTATAATATTTGTCATGTGTGATGAAAAAGTTGAAAGATTCTGCAAAATACTCTGGTCATCTCCGATATCGGCATAAACATTTTCAAACGGATAAACTTTTGCATTTGTACAGGGAAGAAACATTCCTGCTTTTGCCATAAGAATAAAAAGCCCGATAGTCTTTATTGTAACAGTTTTCCCGCCTGTATTTGAGCCTGTTATGATAACTGATTTGTAATCTTTTCCGATTTCAAAGTTATTTGTTACTACATTTTCAACGTTATCAAGAAGCAGCGGATGCTTCATATTTTCAAATTCAAGAAATTTATGCGTAACAATTTCAGGCTCCATTGCATGAATTTTTACAGCATATCTGGCTTTTGCAAAATGATAATCAATTGTTGCAAGAATTTGTTCCGTTAAAGCAAGCTCCCTTATTTTTTCTTTAACAAGAGAAGTCAGCCCTGCAAGAATTCTCACCATTTCGGAATGAATATTGGATTTAATCTCTCTGATTTTGTTATTTAAGGGAACAATCTGCTGGGGTTCTATATAAAATGTTTTGTTAGTAGCGGAAACATCGTGGACAATCCCTGGAACCTTGCTTTTTGAAGATGCCATTACCTGAAAAACTATTCTGTCATCGCGTGTTGTGTAAATATTTTCTTGCAGATGTTTTGAAAAATCAGGAGAATTTAAAAGCGAATTTACGGTATTTTTCAAGTTTTTTTCATTGTCGCGTAAAGCTGAATAAAGCCCTTTTAGTTCGGGTGTTGCATCCTGTTTTATATTCAAATTTTCATCAAAAGTCGAAAAGATTTTATCTTCCAGCTCTTTGTCAACGGTTAAATTAATAGATGCTATTCTTATGATTGCATCAGCAGGAAGATTTTCATAGAGAAATTTTTTGACAAGTCTTGATGTCCGCAAGGTTTTTGCAACGTCAATTAATTCTTCTTCAGAAAGATAAGTTGCACCGATATTCTGCTTTATTTTTTCCATATCGGCAACAAATTCTATCGGAATATCTGAGGGCATATCAAGGATGAATTTTGCTTCTCTGGTGCATTTGAGTTCGTTTTTGATTTTTATAATATCCTCAAACGGCAGAGTTCTAAGGCAGATTTCTCTGCTCTGTTTTGTTTTTGCATAGTTTGAGAGTTTTTCCGCTATTTTATCAAATTCGAGAGATTTTCGGCTTTTTTCAATGATGTCCATAATTATATTTAAAGACATAAACAGCTTAATTACAATGATTTATTAACTTTTTTTGATATTCTTGCATAAAAGATTTTTTGAAAGTAAAATATAATAAGATTCCGAAACAAGTTCGGAATGACGTTTTATTTGTAAGGGGAGAAAGATGGCAATAGAAAGACAACACGTAAAAGAACAGGATAAAATTGAAAGAAGACATAATTTTGAACCTGTTGAAAGCAATTTAACGGAAGAGCAGGTGAAACTGGAGGCATCAAGATGTCTGCATTGCAAAAATCCGAGATGTGTGGCAGGCTGTCCCGTTAATATTCAGATACCTGATTTTATAAAAGCAATTAAAGACGGGGATTTGAATAAAGCAGGAGAAATTATCCGCCAAACAAGTATGCTCCCGTCAGTCTGCGGCCGAGTCTGCCCCCAGGAAAGACAATGCGAAGGTCAGTGCGTTTTAGGAATTAAGGGCGAACCTGTTGCAATCGGGGCATTGGAAAGATATGTTGGCGATAACACAAAAGCTGAAATGCCTGAAATTAAACCGTCAGGTAAAAAAGTTGCTGTTGTCGGATCAGGCTGTGCAGGAATGACCGCTGCCTGTGATCTTAGAAAAGCAGGACATGATGTTGAAGTTTTTGAAGCCCTGCATGAACTCGGCGGGGTTTTGAGATACGGTATTCCGCCTTTCAGATTACCGCGTGTTGTGCTTGACAGAGAAATTGAAAACCTAAAAGCCATGGGTGTAAAATTCCATACAAATGTTGTTGTCGGAAAATCTATTACCCTGAAACAATTAAAAGAAGACGGTTTTGATGCAATATTTATCTGCTCGGGCGCAGGACTGCCAAAAATGCTTCACGTCCCCGGCGAAAATTTAAACGGAGTATTTTCTGCAAATGAATTTTTAACAAGAGTAAACTTAATGCACGCAGGACAGCCTGATAGCCCTACACCATTGAAAGTTGGTAAAAAGGCTGCAATCTTCGGTGGCGGTAACGTCGCAATGGATGCAGCAAGAACAGCTGTTCGTGTAGGTTTTGAAGAAGTTTATATCATTTACAGGAGAACTGAAAAAGAACTTCCTGCTCGTTTGGAAGAAATCAGACACGCAAAAGAAGAAGGTGTTGTATTTAAATTTTTATATGCTCCTAAAGAAATTATCGGAGAAAACGGTTATGTAAAAGCTGTTGAATTGGAAGTTATGGAGCTAGGTGAACCTGATGAATCAGGTAGAAGACGTCCTGTTTCAACAGGAAAAACAGAAATTATGGATCTTGATACAGTAATTGTAGCATTAGGTACAGGACCAAATCCAATTATTCAACGTTCAGCAGAAGCAGACGGTATAGAAATTATAACTGATAAAAAAGGTTATATCACAGTTGATGGTGAGACTCGTGCTACAAATATCCCGACTGTATATGCAGGCGGTGATGTTGCTCCGGTTGGAGAATCTAATGCTATTAACGCTATGGGAGCAGGTAAAAAAGCCGCAAAAGCTATTAACGAAATGCTAAAATAGGATTAATATGGATAAAAACATCGAAATCAAAGAATTCAAGATAGGATACACAAAGAAGTATTTAATTTTTATGTCTTTGACTATAATTGTTTTTACTATAGCTGCTTTGTATTTTATTTTTAATGCAGATAATTTAGCAATGGATTGCAGTCTTAATCATAGAATTCACTGTTTTTATAATCCTATTACTTATTATGTTTTGGGTTGCGTTAGTATTTGCTTTTTTACAATCTTAGGTTCTTTAGCTTTGTTTAAATATATAAAAAATCCTTTAATTTTTACAATAAGTGAAACAGGTATTAGCT
>URXH01000047.1 GCA_900551675.1 uncultured bacterium | reverse complement strand
AAGAACAGATTTAATGTATGATATGAAAGAAAATATTAAAGAAGGAGCTGAAAAAGTAAAAGAAAAAGCGCACGAAGTAAAAGAAGACATTAAAGAAAAAGCAAAAGATGTTAAAGAAAAAGTTGCTGAAAAAATAGAAGAACATAAAGACAAAAAAGAAGATAAAGCATAAATATTATGACTATTAATCGACTATTAATCCCCTTATTACAGGGGATTAATAGTCCGCTTATAAATCTTGCTCGGATTCTTTTATAGGGGCGCCTATTACCCGCTCTAATTCCGCAGCGTTAATGTTATAGTTCAACAGATTTGAGTAGTAATCAAGCTGGGCATTTAAGTAGCTGTTTTCAGCATCCTTAAATTCGATTGCATCGCCGAGTCCTACCTGATATCGTCTGAATGCTTGATATTGACGTTCTTTTGCCTGCTGCAGTGCGAGTTTTGATACTTCAATACTGTCATGCGAATTTAAAAGGCTTATGTATGCGCTTTTTACTTCGAGATAAACATTCTGCTTCTGCTGTTCGTAATCGGCAACGGCTTTTTTATATTCAGCTTTGGCCTGATCAACCTGTTTTTTCAGAAGCATAAGGTTTAGGGCATTATAATTCAGCTGAACTCCGAACTGGTATCCGTAATCGCTGTCAATCTGGCGCCCGCCCTGATTGTAAGAGCCGAATGCCGATACGTCAGGAGTAAAAGCTCGTTTTGCACTTCTGATATTCAATTCAGCGGCGTCCATAAGTTTTTTTGCAGACAAAAGCGCAGGTCTTGAAGCCTGAGCAGTCTTTAGAAGATCAGGGAAATTCACGTCATAAGCTTTTGAATTGAGCTTGTCTTTTAAAATTACATTTTCAAGTTCTGGAATACCTACGGCATTTGCAAGTTCGGCAGCTGCAAGTTCTAGGGTATTTTTAGCTTTGATTAAGTTGACTTTGGCGTTCCCGAGGTTGTACTCTGCTGTTGTTACATCAATTTTTGCTTTTCTTCCTATATCGTACTGGGCTTTTGCCTGTTTATATTGAAGTTCAAAGTCTTTGACGGTATCTTCATAAACTTTTTTTTGAATTTCTGCAAAAACCAGATTGTAATATGCAACTTTTACATTATATATAACAAGTTCAATGCTAGTTTCTGCGTCATATCTTGAAGATTCGTAAGTCTTTGACGCCGTATCTGCGATGGATTTGGTTTTTCCAAAGTCAAATAAAAGAAGATTTGCAGAAATTGTCGGCATATAATACATATTGTATTTTTGCGACATCATTCTGGCATAAGAACTGTTCATAGTCATAAGGGTATCATTTCTTGAGTAGCTGACACCTGCGCTTAATGTCGGGAAGTAGTTTGACCATGCCTGCCCTATCATAGTTTTATAGATTTCGGCATTGCTTATGGCTGACATTATTGTCGGATGATGTGTGATTGCAAGTTTTATACAGTCGCTCAGAGTAACTTCTCCGTTCATATCAGAGTATTCTATCTGGCTGTTGATTACCGGGAATTTTGTTTCGTACATGCCTTCCGCTTCTTTGGAAGATTCCCATTTATGTTTTGCATTTTCCGTGTCTTTTTTTATTTCCCGTTTAATGTTTGTCTTTTTTTTGTCAGGTTTTACGATTTCAACTTTTTCTTTCTTTTCTGTTTTGTCCTGTGATTTATTTTTGCCAAACCAGCTTATAGCCGAAGCAGGTATTGTATTCAGCGTTAGAATTGAACATATTAAAACCAGATTTATAATCTTTTTCATTATATTTTACATCTCCAAATCTTTTTCGGTAATTTCTTTTTTCGGAAACAAATCCACAAATTCCTGAACTATAACATAGAATGCCGGAGTTAGGACAGCTCCGAGCGTTGCAGCCGCAATCATACCGCCAAATACGGTAGAACCTACAGATATTCTTGAATTAGCACCTGCACCAGCTGCAAACAGCATAGGCAGAACACCGATAATGAATGCAAGTTCTGTCATCATAATTGCCCTGAATCTAAGTTTGGCTGCTTTTATAGCGGCATCTTTAACAGAAAGGCCGTATTTTTCATGTTCTTCTTTTGCAAACTCAACAATCAGAATGGATTGTTTTGCGGCAAGCCCTATCAGCGTAATCATACCAACCTGTGAATAAATATCAAATGACTGGTTAATCATCATCTGGAATATTAAAGCACCAAGTGCCGCAATAGGTGATATCAAAAGAACTGCAACAGGTATTGTATAACTTTCATAAAGAGCTACAAGGAAAAGATATACAAATATTAATGCCATACCAACAATCATCAAAGTTTGTCCTGAAGCTTCGCGTTCCTGAGCTGACGTACCTGACCAGTCAAATGTCATATCAGAAGGCAAGGTCTGCTTTGCAACCTGTTCCATTGCGTTCATTGCATCTCCCGAGCTTTTGCCCGGTGCCTGCTGACCTTGAATTTGTACTGATTTATACTGGTTATACCTTGTAATTGAGGCTGTTCCTACTGTTTGTTTCAGTTTTACAATGGACATAATCGGAACCATTACACCATTGTTATTTTTGACATATATGCCGGAAAGGTCAGTTGCTTTATCTCTGAAACGGCTTTCAGCCTGCATCTGTACTTTAAATACCCTGTCATATTTGTTAAAGTCGTTAACATAATATGTTCCGAGCATTGAAGAAAGTGTTGAATAAAGTTCCTGCAGATCAACATTTTGTGCAAGTGCTTTTTCATAGTCGATTTCAACAATATATTGAGGCACGTTAGCCTGAAATGTTGTATTAACATTTGACAGTGAAGGGTTCTGGTTAGCGGCAGCAACGAGTTTTGTCGCCCAGCTTTCCATTTCCTGCGGGGTATATTCGCCCTGCGACAGCATCTGGAATTCAAATCCGCCCATCATACTCATACCGTTAATAGCCGGCGGGGAAAATGCCTGAATTTGTGCTTCTTTTGTATTTGAGGCAACAACTCGTACTTTGTTCAGCACTGCAACGTGTGATAAGTCTGTTGCTTCACCTTTAAACTTCCTTGAAATCCATTTAACCGGATTCATCTTTCTTTCACTGTAATCCAGAAGCTGTATGATAACGTTTGCCTGATTTACGCCATCCCCGCCAAATACGGTTAATTTTTCAGGGTTAACCCCGGGAATATCTCTTATTTGATCTACAAACTTTCTTGCAACTTCTTCTGTTCTTGACAAAGAAGCACCGTCAGGAAGTGTAATACTTGCAATCAATACCCCCTGATCTTCATCAGGTATAAAACCTGTTGATATGGTTTTGAATGAAATCAAGGTTAAAAGAACAATTCCCGCATAAAAAATTGCAACAAGTTTTTTGTTATAAACGAATTTCTTAACGTATTCAATATAAAAATCTTCTACCTTGCTGAAAAGTTCGTTAAATTTGACAACAAGTACGGAAGTTCTTTTGTTTATTCTGTCTTTAATATGATCTAAATGTTCAATGAGAGGATGATTGCTGAAATCGTGCTGTTTCTTTTCCTGTCCGAGGAAATGCGAGCACATTGCAGGCGAGAGAGTCAGTGCGCATATTGCAGAAATCGCGATTGAAACAGCAATACAAACCGCAAACTGTTTATACATAACACCTGTCATTCCTGTCATAAATATAATCGGCACAAATACTGCCATTAATACAAGCGCCATTGCAACAAGTGCAAAACCTACTTCCTGCATTGTCAGCTGTGTTGCGATTATTGCAGATTTACCTTCTTCAATATGACGTTTAACGTTTTCAATTACAACAATCGCATCATCTACAACAACGCCGACCGCAAGCACAAGGGCGAATAACGAAAGAAGGTTAATTGTCATCCCCATTGCATTCAGCGCAAAAAATGTACCTATAAGAGATACGGGAATTGTAGCACACGGAACAAGTGTTGCCATACCGTCTCCGAGGAAAAGAAAGATGATTATAACAACAATTAAACCTGTCATAAGTATTGTAAATTCAACTTCTTTCATTGATTCATGAATGAAGTCCGCATCATCTTTAACATACAGAATTTTAATTCCGTTTGTTAAACGTCCGTTTATTTCATTTACTTTTTCTTTAACAGCTTTAGAAAGGTTAATAATATTTGCGTCAGGCAGCTGTGATATGACAACAACGGCTGACGGTTTACCGTTAACAAGACCGAGATTTGAGTATGATTCGGCACCGAGTTCTACGCGGGCTATATCTTTGATTTTGACATTTGAGCCGTCCATATTGGACCGGATTACAATATTTTCAAACTGCTCAACTTCATCAAGTCTGCCGGGAGTTTTTAGAGTAATTTGAAGTGCCTGCGGGTCATCTGTAGGAAGAGCGCCGAGTGCACCTGTTGCTACCTGTGTGTTTTGATTTTTTATGGCACTTTGAACTTCTCCTGCTGAAATATGCAGACCTGCCATTTTCTGCGGATCAAGCCATATTCTCATAGAGTAATTACCGCCCCCGAATACGCTTACATCTGCAACACCTTCAACACGTTTTAATTCATCTTTAATATATATAGATCCATAGTTGGTTAAATCCAGCTGAGACCATTCGCCTGATTCCGGATAAAGCGTAAGAATTATCGCACCAGAACCTGATGTGCGGCTGATTGCCGTAACACCTGTTCTCTGTACTTCTTCAGGAAGCTGTGATTGAACCCTTTGAATTAAGTTTTGAACATTCATAAGGTTTATGTTTTTATCGGTTCCGACTTTGAAATATATAGTCAAACTGTAGCTTCCGTCTGTTGAAGTTGATGTCATGTAAGACATATTTTCAACACCATTTAGCTTATTTTCCAGAACGGTAGCAACGGAAGATTCTATAACTTCAGCACTCGCGCCCTGATATGATGCGGAAACTCTGACCTGTGGCGGGGTTACATCAGGATAGCTTTCCTGTTTCAGGCTTAAAAGCGATATTAAGCCTAAAATAACTATACAAACGGATATTACTAACGCAAATCTGGGTTTTCTTATAAAGAAGAAAAGCTGGTCTTTATCTAATATCTTTTTCATTTGAGTTTCCTGCTATTTAGTTGTATCATTAGTTTTTTGGACAGGTTTTAATTTTTGTCCTTCCGAAGCAATATTTTGTATACCGGAAACAACGATTACATCATCAAGATTTAATCCGCCATCAACTACCCAGTTATTGTTAATTACATCGGATACTTTAATATTTTTTCTGACAGCTTTATTATCTTCAACTGCCCATACATAATACCCGCTCATAGCATCTCCTTTAGTACATGCCTGCGGGACTGTCATATATTTTACAAGTTTCGGGGCTACAATTTCTACTTTCATGTAATCTCCCGGAGTAAGCCACATTTTTGAATTGTCAAAAGTAGCTCTGAGACTTATAGAACCTGAATCTTTATCAATCTTGTTGTCTACAAAATTAACTGTTCCTATTTTGTCGTACCATGTTCCATCGTTGAACTGAACTTTAACCTGTGCATCTTTAAATCTGTTGCTTCCTCTCAAAAGTTTTACAAAATCATCGCTTTTGAGACTGAATGTTACATAAACAGGATTAACGCTGGAAATATTTACGAGTGCTCCTGAAGTTGCAGTTACATAGTTTCCTTCAGTTATATTAACTTTACCTATTCTTCCGTCTATCGGAGATTTTATCGATGTGTAGCCAAGATTAACCCTTGCAAGTTCAAGCTGCTGTCTTGCCGCATCATAAAGAGCTTTATTCTGGTTTCTTACAGCCAGACTCTGGTCAACATCGGAACGGCTGATTAAATCCTCTTTTATAAGTGCGTTTGCTCTGTTTAATTCCTGCTGGGCATTTTTTAAAAGCGCGCTGTATTGATTAACATTTGCAAGAGAATTATTTACCTCAATCTGATATTCTCTCGGGTCTATCTGGAAAAGAAGCTGGCCTTTTTTTACAAAATCACCTTCTTTAAAGTATTTTTTTATCAAAAATCCCGGTACCCTTGCAACCAGATCAACAGAATATTTTGCTTCTACCCTGCCTGTTGCTTCTGCAGATACATTAACTGATTCTATATGCGGGGTGTCAACCTCTACTTCTTTAGGCATTTTCATCGCCTGTTTTTGAATCATTCCGGTTATAAAACCTGATGTTTTATTATAAATTATCGGAACGATAATTACAAGTAAAATTAATATTCCCCATTGTTTTCTGGTCAAACTGTATTTCATACTTCTCTCCGCTTATTTTCCGGTAAAAAACTTCTGTTTTTATAGTAAAATATTATACCTGCAGTTGTCAATCAAATCTTCAAATTATGCAGCGAACGATTTAATTAGATAGATTTATTCCATGGTTTTATAGCGTCTTAAGACAGTATCTTTTATGTAATTGTCATCTGATTTTAAGGCGTTAAGCAAAACTTCGTTATCGGGTTTTGCGCCTGCATTAATTAATAATTCTACGATTTTAGGCTGTTTTTTCTTAATTGCATAAGTAAGCGGTTTTGTATTTCCTGCAATCTGGTTAACATCAGCTCCGTATGATATAAGAGTTTCTACAATTTTGCTGTCTTTTTCTCTTATTGCCATAATTAAAGGTGTAAGTCCTGCTGTTCCTTTATTCGGATCAACTTTGTTATCAAGCAGTAATTTCACCACTTCATTTTGGTTGCTTGCTATTGCCATATAAATGGCAGGTGTTTTCATAAATGTAGATTCAGGACTCATCCCTGCTTTCAGGAATAAATCAACAAGCTGAACATTTCCGTCATTTATTGCCTTAAAGAAATTATATGTATTGTAAGTTATATCCTGCGCTTGAATTTTTGCAATATATGCCTGATGCAAATCAGTTTCTGCGTCTGCAAAAACCGCTGATTGTACAGCTAATAACATACAAAATAACACAACAATCTTTTTCATAATTTTCCCTCCTTATCCGGTTAAAATTATAATAGCATTTTTTTTTAATTTTGTACACTGCTTAAAGCCTGTTCTGTTGAAAAAGTTATATCTTTCCTGCCGATAAGTTTTCTCAGACCTAATTTTAACGATGACACAGCAACATTTCTGTTGTTAAATATAATAATAACTCTTACATTTTTGCCTTTCAAAGTCAAAACAAGATCTTCAAGTGCAAATACAGCAGAAATATCCATACTTTTAATATTTGAGCAGTCTATTATAACCGTTTTATTATCCAGAACATCATCGATTCTTGCGGCTATAAGTGATGCAGAGCCGAAAAACAAAGTACCGTCAATGTGCATAATCATTGTATGGTTTTTTAAATCTTCGTCAATATAATTTTCATCCGCATAGTCAGAAAGTCCGACAACTTTTATATCCGTCTGCCTTGCAACATTGGCGGCAAAAAGAATTGATGAAAGTATTACACCTACACCTACTGCAAGAATTAAATCATCAAAAATCGTTATTAAAAATACCAGAAGCATTACAAGGAGATCATTTCTCGGCGCAGCTTTCAAAAGTCTCAGGAATTTGTAATCAATAATTCCTATCCCGACTTTTATCAATATACCTGCAAGAACGGCAAGAGGAATCTTTGATACGGCAGGTGCAAGAAAAATTATTGCGAGAATAAGAAAGAAGGAATGTATAATTCCCGATAATTTCGTTCTGCCTCCGCTTTTGATATTAACGGCAGTTCTCATCATAGCACCGCAGGATACAAGTCCTCCGAACAATGCCCCTGTCATATTGCCTATTCCCTGTCCGATTAATTCTTTGTCTGATTTATGTTTTGTTTTTGTAAGCGAATCAGCAACAAGCGAAGTTAAAAGAGTATCTATAGAGCCGACAACGGCAAGAGTCAAAGCTATAGGAATTATTATCTCAATTTCCGACAGTTTGAATGATGGAAATGTAAATGCAGGGAAACCTGACGGTATTTCTCCTATTGTTTTAACATCAAAATTAAATACTATTGCGGCAAGCGTTCCTAAAATCAATGCAACTAAAGGCGGAGGTATGATTTTTGCAATTTTTTTCGGAGTAAAAAATACTATTGCAAGAGTTAAAACAGCTATTATTATACTGTTAATATCAGAATTCCCGAGAGATTTTAAAGCATGCAATAATCCTTCAACAGGTGTTCCTGAAAATTCCAACCCTAAAAACGGATTAATCTGGAGTAAGATTATAATAGCTCCGATACCGCTCATAAATCCCGAAATTACAGGGTAAGGAATAAAGTTAACGAGTTTGCCGACTTTGAAAATTCCAAGAACAATTTGAAACAATCCTGATAAGAATATTGCGGCAAAAATTAAATTAGGATTATTTGAGTGCAGCGCAATGACAGATGCAATTACAACAGTCAAAGGGCCTGTCGGACCTGTAATTTGTGTTGGTGTCCCCCCGAAAATTGAAGCGAGCATTCCGACTATAATTGATCCGTATATACCGGCTGCTGCTCCGAGTCCGCTGGAAACGCCGAAAGCAATTGCAAGAGGTAAAGCAATAACTCCTGCCGTTATTCCGCCGAGTAAATCTCCCTTAAAGTTTGATAATATCCCTGTTTTCATAATATAAATCCCCGTATAATCTCTCAAATATTATATAACAGAATCTTTGAATTTTTACAAGGGGACATACGTATATTTGTTACACAAGCCCTTCTTTTAGTGCTTTTACGGCGGCCTGCGTTCTGTCATCTACTACGAGTTTTTGAATAATGTTGCATACATGCGCTTTTGCAGTGTGCTCTGAAATTGTCAGCTCCTCTGCTATTTCATGATTTGAAAGTCCGTCAACTACGAGCTTTAATACTTCATATTCTCTATGGGTAAGGTTTGCATGCTGTTCTTTAAACATAGCTCTGGACATTTGTCTCGGCGGAATTACCCCGCAGTTTTTCTCGCGTAAAATGGGAACTACCTGGGGATCAAGCCACATGGCTCCCTGTTCTACTGTCTTTATAATCATTTTTAAAGCATCAGTGCTTATATCTTTCATAACATAAGCGCAGGCACCTGCATGAAGCGCATCAATAATTTCCTGTTCGCTTAAATGCGATGTCAAAATTATAACCTTTGCTTTATTGTCAATTTCAAGGATGCGTTTTGTAGCTTCTATCCCTGATATATCAGGCAGGCCGATATCCATTACAACAACATCGGGATGGTTGGTTCTGAATTTTTCCACGGCTTCTTTACCGCTTTGAGCTTCTGAGGAAACTGTTATTTCATCCTGTCCTTCAAAAAGTGATTTTAAACCTACACGTATAAGCTTTTGATCTTCTACAAGTAATACATTTATAGTCATGATAATTTCCCCCTGTATTACTTATAAAATTTTTCCGCAGCTATTTAATCCCTTTTTTAAGAATAAATTATGGTAATATTATGTACTATTGACTTATATACAAAATATTGTTTATAATATTTATGATAAAAATGAACCAGATTTTATATGCATCGTTATATAAAGTGTTATAAGATACTGAAAAGGAGAGATTATGACAGAAGAAACTAAACAGGAAACACAGATTAATTCTCAGTGGTCTATCAGCCCTGATTTTGCAAAATTTTTATTAACAATTGTCGCATCATTTGTAGGATGTCTTGTAGCTCTATGTTTGTTCAGTGCTGTAATCAGACCGCCTGAAAGACCTTACTGCCCGATGCCAAGATATGATGCATCGATGTATTATTACGGAAACGGGGATTTTCAGCCTGATTGTCCTTACAAAAAGCATAAAATGAATGCGAAGAAAAAAGACTTTAAAGCTCCGGCTAAAAAAGCTCCGCAAAAAGATAAAGATTAATAACTTTAAAAAGACCGCCTCAAAGGCGGTCTTTTTTTTCATTCATTAATTCACGAATTTAAATTTTAATATTTTTGTATAGCAAAATAAATTATTTTGGATTATTATATAATTGGTAAATATACATAAGGTGTATTAAAATGAAATATTCAAAATATTCAACAATAATAATAGGGAGCGGTATCGCGGGCTTATATGCTGCTTTAAAAATAGAACAGCAGGTAAATCTGCCTGACGGATTACTTTTGATTACCAAATCCAAACTCGGTGAGAGCAACTCGAGATATGCTCAGGGCGGTATGGTCGGAGTTATGAAAGAAAACAAAGACGATTCAACAGCCTCTCATATATCTGATACAATAAAAGCAGGCGCGGGGTTGAGTGAATTTAATACTGTTAAATTTATTTCCGAACATTCAGATGCTGTTATAAAAGATTTGTTAAAATTTGGCGTGGAATTTGACCGCGATGAAAATGATAATCTTTGCTTTACAAGAGAAGCAGCACACAGTGTAAGAAGAATTCTCCACTCAGGCGGAGATGCAACAGGCAAAATGATTGAACATGCTCTTTGCCGTAAAGTTCAGGAAAATGAAAATATAGAAGTCTATGAGCAAACCGATGCTGTTGAGCTTCTTGTAAGTTCTAACGAATGCAAGGGGGCTCTCGTCTATAATGATGAAACACAGGAATATGAAACGATTTATTCGTCTGCAATAATTCTTGCAACCGGCGGAATCGGACAATTATACAAATATACGACAAATCCTGCAGGGGCAACAGGCGACGGGCTTGCAATTGCTTATAAAGCTGGAGCTGTAATGCAGGATATGGAATTTGTACAGTTTCATCCGACAGCACTGGCTATTGATTGCGGAGAAAACAGGTTTTTAATTTCGGAAGCTGTAAGAGGCGAGGGGGCTAAACTCTGTGATGCAGACGGTGTTGAATTTATGGCTAAATATGATGAGCGTAAAGAGCTTGCTCCGAGAGACATTGTTACACGCGCAATATTCAACGAAATGAAGAAAAACGGCGCTGATAATGTTTATCTGAATGCTTCATGTATTGATTCGAAAAAGCTTGCAAAACGATTTCCAAATATTTCTAAAAAATGTCTTGAAAACGGTATTGATATTGCACATGATTTTATCCCTGTAGCGCCTGCCGCTCACTATTATATGGGCGGTGTTAAAACAAATCTTAAAGGTGAAACATCTGTCAGCGGGCTTTATGCTATAGGAGAAGTCGCATCGACAGGTCTTCACGGTGGAAACAGGCTTGCAAGCAATTCTTTGCTGGAATGTGTTGTATGCGCTTATTCCGTTGCTGAATATCTTAAAACTATTCAGCTTAAAACTCCGAAACAGATTGATGAAAATATAAAATCAACCATTGACAGATATACAGATGAAGAAATTATTCTCGATGAGCTTGATATCCCTCAGCTGAAAAAGAAACTGCAGGAAATTATGTGGAATGATGCTGGAATTTTCAGAGATGAGCATTCTCTGCTAAAAGCAATTACTGAATTGGATGTGCTTAAATCCGAATTCCCGCGTTCTGAGAAATGCGCAAACAGGGATGAATATGAGTTTAGAAATATGCTGACGGTTGCAAAATTGATAGTAAATTCTGCTCTTATGAGAAAAGAATCCCGCGGGGCACATTGCCGCACGGATTTCCCTGATACTAACGAAGAGTGTGTTCACAGTATTATAACAAAAGATTATAAGGTTCCTGATTATGTTAAATAAGCTTTATGTAAAAGACCACGTAAAAAACGCACTTCTTGAAGATATCGGATACGGTGATATTACAACGGAAAATCTTGCAGATAAGAGTGATTTTCTGAAGGGTGCGTTTAATACCAGAAGCAACGGTGTGCTTTGCGGGTGTGATGTGTTTAGAACCGTATTTGAAACTCTTTCTGATAAAGTTGAAATTAAATTTTATTTTAAAGACGGCGATATAATCAAAAAAGGAGATAAAATTGCTGATATCTCAGGCCCTGCAAGAGATTTGCTTATGGGAGAACGTGTCGCATTGAATTATATTCAAAGAATGTCAGGAATTGCTTCTGAGACACGTAAATATCAGGATGCAATAAATCCTTATCCTGCAAAAATTGTTGATACGCGCAAAACCACTCCGAATTTCAGAGCATTTGAAAAATATGCCGTAAAAACAGGCGGAGGCTCTTTGCACAGATTTAATTTGTCTGATTGCGCCATGATTAAAGATAATCATATCCGTCTTGCAGGCTCAATTACAAACGCTGTTAATAAACTGCGTAAAAATCTTTCCCACGCACATAAAATAGAAGTTGAATGCGACACGCTTGAACAGGTAAAAGAAGCCGTAAATTTGAATGTGGATATAATTATGCTTGATAATATGCCTGTAAATATTATGAAACAGGCTGTTGAAATTATTAATCACCATGCAATTGTTGAAGCAAGCGGAAACGTTAATCTTCAAACAGTTAACGAAATTGCCTCAACAGGTGTCGATATAATTTCATCCAGTGCAATTGTTGCAAAAGCCCCGACACTGGATCTGGCACTGGATATGTAGTAATAGTTTTTCATGCACTACCCGAATGTGATGGTTAGGGTGGAGTGCAAGCAGAAAGAACAGAGGAACAGATGGCAAGATGTCAGGCTTATTGCAGAATGTAAAGTTTCTTAAATTATATAGCAAAAAATTTTTTCCTTTGTTTTAAAATAATTGTAGAAGACATTTAATTAATTTGGTGAAAAAATGAAAATAAACTCAGTACAACATGATATGACCCTCAAGCAGGGTAATTTAGGGCTCTCTTCGTACTCCCAAAGCTTACGGGAGAAGAATAAGGAGAGCATGTATGAAAACACAGGATATAGTACAAATTATTGCGGCAGTTTTTCGGGGAAAAGTGGGACTGCCGCAACTGCTATTAAAAAGGGAGGAATCTTAACCAAAAACTGGTTCAATAAGTTTTTGGAACAGACTTACCACCACAACATTGCAACTAGTGCGCTTGTTGCATTAGGTCTGGCAGGTGTAATGAGACCGGCAACAATTATGGCTCTTCCGGGGAAAAAAGATAAGGAAGATAAAATTTATGCTTCTGGTCATTCTCTGGCATCGGCAATTTTAGGTTTTGTTGCCTCTACTATTATCACAAGTCCTCTTGATACAGGTATAAAAAAATTGTTTGAGGATCCGGAAAAATTTGGAAGTAAGAAATTGGCAAAAATAAAAAGAATTTCTGCAAGTCTTGAAAAACGTGCAGATATGAGAAATTCTGCCGGAGAAATCATTAACAGGAAATCTAGAGAATTGTTCAAGGCTATGAACAAACATAAAGGCAGTCTGGAAACTTTTGCCAAAAATCTTCCTGACTGGATTATAGCTATTCCAAGATCGATTCTTACAATTGCTTTAATTCCTCCTATTCTGAAATACGTATTCGGTGTTGAAAAGAAAAAATCAGCACCACAGACCCCGCAAAAGGATAATGATAATATGAACTTAAAAATGGATTTTCTTGAAAAACCTGTTTTTCAGAAATTTAAAGGAGGTGTTAAATAATGAACGTAACATTTAACACAAATTCTTTAAATTCAAATAAACAAAATTACTATAATTTAAACCGTCAAAAAACGGCATTTACCGCAAATCCGGCATCCGCACTTGCTGATGCTGCCGAACAGGTAGTAGAACAGGCAGCCAAAGATAAGTCAAGTTTCTTTGCGCCGTTTTCTAAATTTTACAATAATTTTACAGACGGTATAGCAAAACATTTTACATCAAAATTAGTTGACAGCAAACCGCTTGGATATGTCGCAGATAAACTTAAAAACAGCAATAACCTATTCCAGCACTGTATGACAATAGGCTCAATGATTACAAGCGGTCTGTATATGCAAAAAACTTTGACCAATGACAAACTTGAAAAGGATAGAAAAAATACACTTGCGGTAAATCAGGGTCTGACATTCTTAGTCTCTACTGCGGGTGCATATTCACTGGATAAGTATCTAAAAATCTGGTGGGATGATGTTACTGCTAAATATGTAGGGCTTCAACTTCAAGATAAGAATTTTGAAAAAGATTATAAAGATATAAAAGCCGCAATTAATAAAGTAAACAAAGGGCTTAAAAATGATGCAAAAGCAAATGTAAACAAATTAGCAGAAACTGCCAAAAGCGAATTGAAGATGTCAGAAACAGCATCAACACTTTTTGACAGAAACATTAAAAAGGCAGTTCAAAACAGCGATGGCTCCGTAAAATCAATACCTAAATTCCCGCTGGATAAATTCATTGACAGGCTGGTAAAAGATAAAAAAATCCCTGAATTGTCAAAAGAGTTGTCTTCGAGAATAAAAGGCATGGGACTTTTAAGATCAATGCTTGTATTTGGTTTTGTCTACCGTTACTTTGTACCGGTTGTGGTAACAAAACCTGCAAACCTTCTTTGTGAAAAATATCTGGCTCACAAAAAATCAAAATCGGAAGAAAAAAACAAATCAGAAAAATTATCTTAATAGGAAAAACTTCATCTTGAAAATAAAAGAAAAACAGGTTATAATAAATATAACCTGTTTTTTATAAATAAGAAAGGAGCAAAGTA
>URXH01000046.1 GCA_900551675.1 uncultured bacterium | reverse complement strand
AAAACGGTACGCTTATACTTTCATTCCTTCTCCCGTCTTATAAGGCGGGAGTTTTCTTTTGCTTTTTTATATACTCCAAACGTATGAGATTTTTACAAAATAAAAAAGTTTAGAATAAGTTTTACCGTAATAAAAATTATTAGATATGAAAAACGCTTGTTTTTCATACCTCCTCCCCAAGTCTGGTAGCCGTTCTTACTAAAAGAATGGCTTTTTTTTGTACAAAAAATTTTTTTATAATGTTAGTTTATGCAAAATTTTCAGTAGCGACTTAATCTGCAAGCCTATTGGACTTGCATCTCTTTTTCAAAGCCGAATAATGAGCTTACGGATTCATCGTCATGAATTCTTGCAATTGCTGTTCCTAAAAGCGGTGCAACTGATAACTGTTTAATTTTAGAAGGCATTTTGCTCATATCCAGAGGAATTGTGTTAGTTACAATACATTCTTTTATGGGAGCGTTTGCAAGTCTTTCTATTGCAGGTCCCGAGAAAACAGGATGAACAGCACATACATAAATATCTTTAGCACCTTCATTTTTCAAAAGTTTTGAAGCCTCGCATATTGTTCCTGCTGTGTCAATCATGTCATCAAACATTACACATATCTTATCTTTTACATCACCTATAACATGTGATGCTATCGCTTCATTATGTTTGTCGCGTCTTTTGTCAATAATTGCAAGCGGACAGCCTATTGATTTTGAAAAATGTCTTGTTCTTTGTACTCCGCCTGTATCAGGACTTACTGCAACCATATCATCAGGGTTAATATTCAAATTTTTGATATAATTTGTCAGAATAGGAGTCGCAAAAATATGGTCAACAAGAATATTGAAAAATCCCTGAATTTGCCCTGTATGCAAGTCCATTGCCAGAATTCTGTCAGCGCCCGCTGTTGTTAAAAGGTCAGCGACAAGTTTTGCAGTAATAGCTTCACGTCCTGAAGTTTTTCTATCCTGCCTTGCATATCCGTAGTAAGGAATGACAGCCGTTATAGTTTTTGCACTTGCGCGTTTAAATGCATCAATAATTATCAAAAGTTCCATCAAATTTTCGTTAACCGGATTGCACAATGGCTGAATGATAAAAACATCATCTCCTCTGACGCTTTCTTTTACTTGAACATAAATTTCACCGTCGGCAAAGTTTTTTACAACCATAGGCCCTATTGATGTCCCTAAATAATCAGCAATTTCCTGAGCAAGTTTTGTGTTAGCGCGTCCGGCAAATAATTTAATGTCATGAGTCGGATTAATCGTGCGTTTCAGCTGAGGGAATGTCATTTCTGCAACCATTCTTATTCCTTTCAAATTGTTTTTGATGCTATATTATTATATAATTTTAAGCCTTTCAGCTCAATATATCTTTAAGTAATATTAAAATAAAAACCGCGCAGAATTTTTTTTGTCATATGAAATTTAGAAAATTATTTATCAATAAGAGTAAAACCCTCAGGAAGCTGATTTTCAACAAGTTTAACAAGTTCTGAAGGTTTTATATTCAGGGCTTCCGCAATTTTAAATAATGTGGTAAACTGTGGATCTTTAATCCCTCTTTCAGTGGTGCTGATAATGGAAACAGAAATATCGTTCTCGCTTGCCAGCATAAATTGGCTTTGCTCGCCTCTGAGTTTTTTTATAGTTTTACCCAGAGTTTTCATAACTAAATTTTTTCTTTTGTTTGTCTGCATTTTTTTATTTTACAAATTTAATTTAATCTTCGCTTTCACGAACGTGATAAACATTAGAACAATTGTTAAAATTTGGTTAAAAAAACAGGCTTTTTATTAAATCAGAGCAATAATGTACATGTAAATGAAAAGAATTTAATTGAAAGGAAGTGTTAGATATGAAATTTTTAGTTAGAAAAGCTCCGGAAAACTTTATAAGAACAGTTAATGATGAAATCAGCTCATTATTAAATAGACATTTTGACAGCTATTTCCCTGAAGCAGCTTACTGGGAAGATATGGATAAATATTCTATGCCTGTTGAAATTTCTGATAAAGGACGTGATTATGAAGTTAAAGCAGAACTGCCCGGCGTCAAAAAAGAAGATTTAGATATCGATATTGATAAAAACTATATAGTTATTAATGCTAAAAAAGAAGAGGAAAAATCAGAAGAAGAAAAATCTTATAAAAAATCAGAATTCAAATACGGTGAATTTTCAAGAACAGTATATTTCCCTGATGAAATCGATGTTGATAAAACAGAAGCAAAACTTGAACATGGTGTATTAAAAGTTCATGCTCCGAAAAAGTATGCAGAAAAAGATGTTAAAAAGAAATTATCAGTAAAATAATTTTCTAAAAATTCTATATAGACAAGAGCGGAATTTAATTCCGCTCTTTTTTGTTAATAAATGCTTGATTTTAAAAAATGTTCATGGTACATTTAATTTTGCTGACATTGCGGGCTGCTAGCTCAGGTGGTTAGAGCGCACCCCTGATAAGGGTGAGGTCGGTGGTTCGAGTCCACTGCGGCCCAGATTTTACAATAAGAGCCGAAAAGGCTCTTTTTTAGTAGCTTTTCAAGTTCTAATCTGCGTTTCAGACGATTGGAAATTTTTAATCAAATTTTTAAAAATCGTCAAAAGTCTCTTGTATTAACTATTTTCAGAGTTCGAGTCCATTTTGGAGTCTAATTCTTTACAAAAATCGGGTGAAAATACCTTCTGTATATACTCTACAGGGATTTCTTTTTCTGCAATTCTTGCTAATACAGCAAAAAATCTAGACAAAAGAAAACTTGTTTCTTCATACGAGTATTCTTTGTCATCAAATTCTATAATCACACCTATGTCTTTTGATTTTCTTGGCATGTCTTTTTTATAATAATAAATTTTTAAAAGTAAAGAAAAAATAAAATGTCATCCCGAATTTATTTCAGGATCTTAAAAAGTTTGTTATGATTAAACTAAAACACATCAGTCTTAATCGGATTTTTAAACTTGGTAATATTGCCCTGAAACAGTAATTTGACAGTCCCAACAGAACCATTTCTGTGTTTTGCAATAATAATTTCAGATTCTCCTTTAGATTGAGCCTTCGCGGCTGCATCATCTTCGCCGTCTTCTGCTTTTCTGTAATATTCATCACGGTATATAAACATTACAATATCAGCGTCCTGCTCAATTGAACCTGATTCTCTCAAATCCGAGAGCATCGGACGTTTATCAGTACGGGATTCTACCGCACGCGATAATTGAGAAAGCGCAAGAACAGGAACATCAAGTTCTTTTGCAAGAATTTTCAAACCTCTTGATATAGCAGAAATCTGCTGCATACGATCTTCTCTTCCGGCGCTTTCCATTAATTGAAGATAGTCTATCAAAACAAGCCCGAGATTTTTTTCTTCCATTTTTAATCTTCTGCATTTTGCACGGATGTCTGTAATTGTACAGCCAGATGTATCATCGATATAAATCGGCGCCTGTGCAAAAGCATTCATTGCCGTTGCAAGTTTTTCCCAGTCCTTGCTCTGCATATTGCCTGTCTTAACCCTCTGTGAATCAATTTCAGCTTCAGAACATAACATACGCTGCATTAACTGATCCTTTGACATTTCAAGAGAAAATATAGCTACGGGAACTTTTGCTTTCAAAGCGACATTCTGCGCAATATTAAGAGCCAAAGCCGTTTTTCCCATCGCAGGACGCGCCGCAAGAATTATCAAATCCGATTTTTGAAGACCGTTCAAAATTGCATCCAGCTCGTAAAAATCAGTCGGAACACCGGTCAATTCGTCTTTGTGCTCATAACGGTATTCAATTTTTTCATAAGTGTTTAAAACTAAATCTTTTACATGAACAAGATCTGATGTCGCTTTTTTGGAAGCTATGTCAAAAATAAGTTTTTCTGCACTGTCTAAGGACTGATCAATAGGATTTACATCGTATCCAAAAGATACTATTTCAGAACCTGCATTAATTAAGGCTCTTTTAATAGCTTTTTCCTGAACAATTTTAGCATAATATTCAATATTCGCAGTTGTAATTGTCTTGTAGCATAAATCATTTACAAATGCACGTCCGCCGATTGTTTCAAGTTTTGAATTGTAATTCAAAACATCAGAAACTGATACTATATCAATTCTTTCATTGCTGTTAAACAATTGAAGCATGGCATCATAAATATATCTGTGAGCCGGTTTATAAAAACTTTCAGGTTTTAATATCTCAACAACTTTTGTAATAACATTCGGATTGACTAAAATCGCACCTAAAACTGCCTCCTCAGCCTCTATATTCTGGGGTAACATACCTAAATTATTTTCTTTTTCTTTTACTGCCATGCCTGATTTTTTCTCCTGTAACCCCATGATATTACACAAAAAATAATTTTGCATTTGCATGTAAATAATTATTGACAAAGTTTTTTTATCATTCAAAAATCAATATTATGAAGAACGCATTCCTGAATTTCAAAGCATTTATGTTAAGCTGTAAATCACAGCTCCCTCATAATATTGGGAAAATTCTTCTCAGAGAAGCCCTTCAGATATCATGCGCAGAATCATGTACCGGAGGACTGATTAGTTCAAGGCTGACAGATGTTGCAGGAAGTTCTGCATACATTAAAGCAAATTTTGTAACATATTCTAATGAAGCAAAGCATAAAATTTTGAACGTCTCTGAAGAAACAATTAAAACATACGGAGCGGTAAGTGCAGAATGCGCTCTAGAAATGGCACAGGGACTTTTTAGACTCACAGGAAGCGATATTGTAATATGTACAACAGGCGTGGCAGGTCCTTCAGGGAGCGAAAATAAACCTGCAGGTTTAATGTTTGCTGCATGCGGGTATAATGATAATATTCACGTACGCGAAATAAAATTGAATCCCTCATACTCACGTAAAAATATGAAATTTATGTTTTCTGAAGAAGCTCTGAAATTTGTACTTGAAACTATTAAATAACAGCAGGCTGTTCTTCCTGATTAAATAAACCATTAACTCCTGCAATATAAACTGCTTGAGCTCTGTTTTTAACATCTAATTTCTTAAAAATTACGGTAATAGCAGATTTTACAGTATTCACACTTACAAACAACTTCGATGCAATTTCGTTGTTGTTAAATCCGTAAGCTATCATACATAAAATCTTAAATTCTCTCTCTGTTAACTTTAATGCATTCTTAGAAGTATAATTCATAGCCTTATGGATATTTATAAATTACCACTACGGGCAATTATAAGGTACAAGTAAAAAATTGTCAATACTTGTAAAATATAAAATATGTACAAAGGGCAAGATATATTAAAACAATTTGGCAGAAATATAAAAGCTGAAAGAATAAGGCTCGGCTATTCACAGGAAACTCTGGCTGAAAAAATGGGAGTAAACCGCGAATACATAAGCCGTATTGAACGTGGTCTGCAAAATATGTCTTTGTTAAAAATTACATCTCTTGCCAATTTTTTGGAAACGGATATACATAACCTTTTAAGATTTTAATTATTATTTCATTACAATTTCAGCAATAACTTCGGGAAATTCGTTCATCAAAATATCAGCGAATTGTTCTGTATCCATCTGGGTTATAACAAGAGATAATAAATCATTAGGCAGTTCTTTAATCATATTTTGAATATATTCAGGTTCTATCACCGACATTGCCTTAACAACTTCCGGCTGCTGTTTTTCCCTGTTTATAATTTTTGTATATGCATCGGCATCAAATAACTGAAACCATTCTTCATGCTCTTTCCCGAGCGACAAAACAAGCTGTTGTTTTTGCGTCGGCTGAAAAGCCATTACAGCATCTTTAAATTCCAGAGGATTTAATTCTCCCATTTTTTTTGCGAGATCAAAACTTTTTAAATTTTCATGAGATTCGCCGGTTACCTGTTCAAGCACCTGAGCTACATATTCTTCCGGAATGGACTGAACATGCTGTAAAATTTTATTTTTATCAATCGCTGTGCTTGTCAAAAATTTATTCAATTGTTCATCAGGCATAAATTTTATAACTTCTTCACGCGAAAACATTTCAAAAACAGTATTAACAAGCTGTTCCGGAGGAAGTTCCTCCAGCATCTTCATTAACTTATCCTGAGTAAAAAAGAATAATCCCTGCAATAAATCCTTTTCTTCCATCTCGGGCAAAAATGCCTGAAGCTGCTGCGCTGTTAATTCGCGTAAAATCATATATTTATTTTCGGTATCTGCGAGATCAAATAGTTCCATAATAAGTCTTGTATTGCTTGTCAATTCCTGAGCAAGCTCTATTGCATACTGGTTGCCTGCTTCTGCTTCCGCTTCAATAATCTCATCAACCGACATATTGGCATATTTTTCTTCAAAAGTTACCTGGCTGATGTGCAGAATGTTTTGCAAATATTCAAGATTTGAATCAATAACTAAACTCATAATACTCCTGTAATTATTAAAATATTCAACGGCTAAAGATTTCAAAAACTTTAATATTTGTAACTTTTTGTAATAATAACAGCCCTTATAAAATAACAACTATTCATGATGCTTTTTGCCCAATTAGTTGGACAGATCTATTCATCTGTTACTGTGAAAGACAAAAAAGTAAAAATGACCTTTGCAGAACCTTTTGCGACACTTGAAAAACTAATCAGACTTGCTAAAAAAGGAATTGCAGAGTACGGCTATGATGAATTCGACAAAAACATTGAAAATACTAAGGAAGAATGCCTTAAAGGCACTAAAAAAGAGCCTTTTCGGCTCTTGTTGTAAAATATGGAGCGTAGGGGATTCGAACCCCTGACCCCGACACTGCCAGTGTCGTGCGCTACCAACTGCGCTAACGCCCCTGATTTTACATGTCAAACTTTTTAAATTGTTATTTTATATTAGCATAAAAATAATTTCGTAAGATGCTATTTTAAATAATCTTTAAAACTTTTTATATTAACTTTATATCCGCAGCCGTCATGGAGCTTGGCAGGATATGCTATACGTTTTGCGGGATATTTTCTACACATGGGCAGACGGTGCGCGTAATCCGAACATAATCCGTCTTTTGTTACGAGTTTACAGGCAAAAATAAGATTTCCCTGTTCATCTTTTCCTTTTATATAAAATCTTTTGTATGCAGGAAAAATAAACTGCATAATTTTGAATTCTTTTTCTGTATATGTGTCATAACTGTACATATAATTACAGCATTTCCCGCACTTTTTGCATTCTCCCGTTATTTCATATGTTACTTTTTCAGGCACAAAGTACGAGCGTATTTCATTGATTATTACAAATAAAAAATCACCGATATTCACAAAAAATAGTATACCATATTTGCCAAGAAATTTATTTTATATTAAACTTATGTAAGTTGATGAGGGAGCGTGCATGTCAAAATATTACGTAAAACGAAATTATACTGCGAAAGAAATGGCTAAGGCCAATATATCAAAGAAACAGAAAAAAGAGGGCGGATTTTTTTCAACCCTGAAATTTATGTTTATACTATTTTGTGCGTGTGCCCTGGCTGGAGTTGCATCTTTAGAACTTTATCTTTCATCTCTTCCGCCTATAAACAATCTAGAGGAGTTTAAGCCCAATATTGTAACGAAAATTTATTCGTCTGATGATGAAATTATAAAAACATTTACAGCTTACACTTATGAAAAAATAGAACTCAAAGATATTCCCGACAATTTAAAAAAAGCGCTTATAGCAACGGAAGATAAAAATTTTTACCGTCATCACGGCTATGATATTATGGGGCTGGGGCGTTCAATTATCCAGAATGTTCTTGCAGGCCGTGTCGTTCAGGGTGCAAGTACCATTACCCAGCAGCTTGCAAGAGTTTTATTTTTGAATAATGAAAGAACATTTGACCGTAAGTTAAAAGAATTGTTTATTGCAGCAAGAATTGAAAAAACGATATCTAAAGATCAAATTCTTGAAATGTATATGAATAATGTTTATCTCGGTGCAGGCGCTTACGGTGTTGAAGGTGCGGCTCAAATTTATTTTGATAAACATTTAAAAGACTGTGATTTAGCTGAATTAGCCTTAATTGCGGGATTGCCGCAGGCGCCTTCCGTATATAATCCTTTTAACAATATGGATCTTGCTGTTCAAAGACGTAATCAGGTTCTTACAAGAATGTACAAGATGCGCTATATTACAACAGAAGAATATGAAAAAGCAAAAGAAGAAAAATTGCATCTTGCGAAAGTTCCGCAGTATTATACGACTAATAAAGCCCCGTATTTCTGCGACTATGTTATGAAGGAACTGGAAAAACTGGGTTTTGATGAAACAGAAATTTCGCAGGGCGGGTATAAAGTTGTAACAACTCTTGATTACAAAGCTCAGAAGGCCGCAAATGAAGCTATTCTGAAAAATCTTAAAAACTGGGGGCTTTCAGGAGATAAAAATCAGGCGGCAATATTTTCCTTCAGTCCTATTGACGGAAAAATTCTTGTTTATTCAGGCGGAAAAGATTACACAAAAAGCCAGTATGACAGGGTTACACAGGCTGTAAGACCGCCTGGCTCATCGTTTAAGCCTATAGTTTATGCTGCGGCTATGGAAAAAGGCATTAGTCCGAATGATATGATTGAAGACAGACCAATTACAATCGGACAGTGGTCTCCGCACAACTACGGAAATAAATACAGAGGTAATATCCCGGTTTATACAGCTTTAATGGTATCTTCAAACGTTTGTGCAGCAAGATTGATTAAGGAAGTAGGCATACGTCCAGTTATTCAGACTGCCAGAGTTCTCGGAATAGAAACACCGCTTGAATACGATTATACAATAGCACTTGGTTCAAACGGCGTAAAATTGTTTGAATTTACAAGAGCCTATGGTGCTTTTGCAAACGGAGGATACGTAGTTCAGCCTTATGCAATTGAGCGTGTTGAAACTTCACGCGGAAAAGTTGTTTATAAAGCTCCAAAGACAAAATTCACGCATCAGTTAAGCTTAAATACGGCTGCTGAAATGACTGCTATGATGAAAATGGTTATGACAAACGGCACGGGGCGTGCTGCAAATATAGGTAAACCGGCGGCAGGCAAAACTGGAACAACAGATGATAATAAAGATGCATACTTTATGGGGTATACGCCGAATGTTGTAACAGGTGTCTGGGTAGGTAATGACGATAATACTGTTATGAATAAATCAATTCAGGGCGGTACTGTTCCTGCTTTGATATGGAAAGATGTTATGAAAGTCGCTACTGAACCTTACGGAAAAGCAGATTTTAACTATCCGAAAGTTGATTTAATACCTTTTGGCAGTGTAAAAGGCGCAAAAGTTATAGGTGAAGAAGAAAAAGAGGCTCAAGAGCAGGAAAAACAGGAAGAAATTGAGCTTAATACACAGACCGAACAGCCTGAACTTCCCGAATCAATAAGAAAAATAGAACAGTCAAAACCTGTTACGGTTCAACCTCAGCCTGTTCAGCATACACAGCCAGCTCAAGCACCCGCTCCTGCTGCAGCTCCGGCTGTCCGGCCTGCACAGGCCGCAAAACCCGCTGCAGCGCCTATACCTTTGGCAGCGCCTTAAAGATAAATAGAGGAATTATGACAGAATTTATTGCACATATAGGAACAGATGAGTCAGGCAAAGGTGATTTTTTTGGGCCTCTTGTGATTGCAGGTGTGCTTGTCGATGAAAAAAATGCTGAATATTTCCATGAACTCGGGATAAAAGACAGTAAAAAGCTTACCGACAAAAAAATGCTTGCACTTTCAGTTGAAATAAAAAAATGTGCACCGTATTCAATAATTGCTATTTCAAATTCCAAATATAACGAACTTTACTCAAATATAAAAAATTTGAACAGACTTCTTGCCTGGGGGCATGCAAGGGCAATTGAAAATATTTTGAACAGCTCAACCTGTGAATATGCTCTGTCAGACAAATTCGGAGACGAAAATTTAATCAAATCTGCTTTGATGAAAAACGGAAGAAGTATCAGGCTGGAACAAATGTGCAAGGCAGAGAGCGATATTGCAGTTGCCGCAGCATCTGTTCTTGCCAGAGCATCTTTTGTTCAAAAAATGCAGGCGATGGAGCAGACTTACGGGATAAGTTTCCCTAAAGGATGCTCGGGGCTTGTGAAAACAGCAGCATCAGAGTTTATTAAAAAATATGGTAAAGAAAGATTAAAAGAAGTCTGCAAGGCTCATTTTAAAACTTATAATGAAGTTTAACAGGTAAATCACGGACTGATACTCTTGAAAAAATAAAAAAATCGTTTATA
The DNA here is from genome assembly GCA_900551675.1 of uncultured bacterium. GTDB lineage: Bacteria > Cyanobacteriota > Vampirovibrionia > Gastranaerophilales > Gastranaerophilaceae > Stercorousia. The sequence continues at coordinate 5,348 of URXH01000046.1, read as the reverse complement.
ATAAACATGTACATTAAAAAAGGAGTGGAAGCATGGGACAAGAGATATTAAGAAACGGCCTAAAACCCTCTGTTGTCAAGGTTTTGAGTAGTCGGGGGGGGGGCATCTAAGCACTCCTGCCAATAGTTTTAGGGATTTAACATTTACTAAAAAAAGCGGTTTTACGCTTGCTGAAATGATGGTCGTAATGTTAATCATGAGTATCATTCTGGCAGCCATGGCACCTGTAATGACGACACGCAATAAGTCGGATTATTCATCCCCGTGGCGGTATTCTCCGCGGAATAATTCGGATGCCTATTTTGGAGCAGGGGACAATCAGGTAGCCTTGTTAGGTCAATCCGATGCAGGCGATGCAGAGCGAGATACCAAACTGTTAATTCGTACAGCCGAAGGAAGCGGCTTCAGCCATTTGTTATTTAAGACCGGAGATGCTGTAGTTGGTCGTTTGTATTTGGATGAAAGTAATTTGTATTTAAGTAATATAGCAAATCCCTCAGGCAGTGGCAGCACTTCAATAGGTGTAGACGCTTTATCGAGTAATACAGGAGAGAATAACACCGCAATCGGTAATAATGCCTTGCATTCAAACAACTCTGGTAATTATAATACGGCAATCGGTACGAATACCCTCAGAAATAATACTTCAGGCGAAGAAAATACAGGCATAGGTTATCAAGCTTTATCATCGAATACAACAGGCGGCGGTAATGTGGGTATAGGTAACTTTGCACTGGATAATAATACCACCGGCAATTATAATATCGGTATAGGCTTTCAGGCATTAAATAATAATCAAACAGGTGAAGATTTAATCGGTATAGGTATGGGCGCCTTATTTTCAAATAATGGCGGAGAAGCTAATATTGGCATCGGAAGCGGTGCTCTGCGGTCAAATACTACCGGAAACAACAATATAGCCTTAGGTACTTCTTCTTTGTATTCAAATGAAACAGGAACAAGCAATATAGGTATTGGTTCTCAGGCATTATGGGGTAATGCAAGCGGTTACAGTAACGTTGCTATCGGGTCGAATACCCTGCGTTCAAATGATGAGGGGTATGATAATGTTGCATTAGGTTCAAATACACTATACAGTAATACTACAGGTTTTAATAATATTGGTATCGGTCGTGATGCTTTATATACTAATGATACTGGATATCAAAATATAGCTCAAGGAACTGAAGCCTTATATAGTAATACAACCGGATATCAAAATATAGCACTCGGTCAGTTCGTTTTGCAGGCTAATACTACTGGATATAAAAATATAGGAATCGGCCAAAATGCTTTATATTTAAATGAGGATGGTTTTAATAATATTGCATTTGGAGAACATGCTCTATATTCAAATACATCCGGTGATTTTAATATTGCAATCGGCTCAATTGCAATGAATTCGAACGATACAGGTAGGGCTAATATTGCTATTGGAAATGCTGCATTAGGCAGTAATAAAAGCGGTACATATAATATTGCAATCGGCAGTTCCAGTTTAGTAGACTTGGAGTCGGGATATAGGTATAGGTAGAGAAGCATGTAAATATGTAACGGGCAGTAATAAGATTTGTATTGGACCTAATTCAGGACCTGAAAGCGGCGGATCAGCTGCAACAGGCGACAGTAAAATGATATATTTAGGCGATGCTGAAACTACTGTTGTTCTTCCAGGTCGATTGATAATTCAAGGAGGCGCTCCAAACCGGGAATATTCAGATTATTACAGTTTGATAAATTTTGGTCATACTATATTGTCTTCTAAAAAAGACGGAATTTATACTTCGTTTACTGTTCAGCATAATGGACGTAACCCAGGTTCTGGATCAACATTGTATATGGGGTCTACACATTCATGGGGAGATAAGCTTGATTGGAGTGGAGCTTGGTCTCAATTATCGCCTTCAGATCGCCGTCTGAAATACGTAGGCAAGGAAAATACCTCCGGTTTAGATAAAATCCGCCAGCTAAAAGTCTTTAATTATACCTTTAAAAAAGACGAAAAGAAAACCCCTCATGTCGGTGTAATTGCTCAGGACTTGCAAAAAGTATTTCCTGATGCAGTAAAAAAAGGTGTCGACGGCTTTTTAACAATCCGAATGGAAGATATGTTCTATGCTGTAATCAATGCAATAAAAGAACTTGACTCCCGTGTAACAGCTCTTGAAAAAGAAAATCAGGAATTAAAAGCGCGTATCGAAAGATTAGAAGCAAAGATTAAGTAGATCAACTCCCCCTCCCTGATTAGGGAGGGGGCAAGGGGCGGGTAACAATCGAAACTTATTTTAATTTATTAATTTTTCTTAAAATTTTTCATCTCTAGTTTGCGTTATTTGTTTTACTGGAGTAAAATTGATATATGGTAGTTGAAGAACAATTATATTCTGACATCCCCCCTACAAAGCTTAGAAACAAGGAGGAAAAATTTAAGCCCGCTAAAACCAGCAGATTTTGGCTTTGGGTAGCCAGCATGTTTTTCTTTAACATGCTTCAAAATCGTTTCTATGCTTTCAGATACAGAGGAGAAGAAAATTATTTTGACGGCGATACAAATGTTCCGACAATTCTCTTTGCCCCGCATTGCAACTGGTGGGACGGAATTGTGCTTTATAACACTACACACAGAATTTTCCATAAAGAAATCCGGCTGATGGTTGAAGAATTAAACAGATTTCCGCTTTTAAGACGCGGAGGTGCGTATTCCGTAAATAAAAAATCTCCTCAATCTGCTATGAAAGCCCTGCAATATTCTGTTGATGTTGTCGGAGATATCAGAAATATGCTCTGCATTTTTCCGCAGGGAATTATCAGACCTCCGCATTACAGACCTATTGAATTTCAAACAGGTCTTGCGTATATCGCTGAAAATGCAGTAAAAAGATACGGAAAAGTTAACCTTATCCCTATGGCAATTGACTATGCATTTTTTAGAGACAACAGACCCGAAGTTATTGTTGAATTTGGCAAACGCATAGAAATGGTTAAAGGAAATGACCTTGATAAATTGTCAAGAAAAGAGCTTACACACTACCTTGAAAGAGCATTAGAAGAAACCTGCGATAATCAGTTTAAAGAAATGTCTCAGGGGGATATTACAAAATATAATATTTTATTCAAACAGCATTTGAAATGGTACAGAAGAATTGAACAGCGTTTGAAAAACATTGATTTGCCGCCTGTTGCAGGTGTATAAACTGTTCATTTGATAAATAGGACTTACAAATTTCATGTCATTGCCGAAAAAATGTAGCCGCTCCACCCGAAACATTGGGTTTTGTATAAAATTTTTATGCTGCTTCCTACTGCCTTACTGCCATAGTATCTTAGTATCCAACAATAAATGTCTGATATCTGTTATACCTCATTAATTTTCTCCTCCATAAGTATGATTTTTTATTATCTAATCCTTGAGAATTAGTTAAATTTAATTAATAATTTTTGTAAAGCTATTGACATTTGAAAAAAAATACTTTAAAATAGAGATACAAAAAGATTTTTCAAAATAGTTTTTATGCATATCCACGTTTTTGGAGAGATTCGATAATTAAATATAGAGGATAGAGATATAAAGCGTAAAATATTTTTGAGGAATCAGAAAGTTTTACAAAAAAGAAAGGTGAAAAGATTATGACAAAAAGATTCGGCTTTACACTCGCAGAAGTGTTAATCACATTAGGTATCATCGGTGTTGTAGCTGCAATGACTATGCCGACATTGATGAACTCTACTCAAGGCGCTCAGTACAAAGCTGCTTACAAAAAAGCTTTATCAGCTTTGTCTCAAGCTGTAACACTCAACGTTGCTCTTGATGAATGGAGCTTCGCTGATTTGGATTCAGATGCAGACGGAAGCTACGGTTTGTTGACAATGTTACAAAGCAGAATGAATGTTGTTAGAACTGAAACCGGTACTTTTGAAGATACTAAAGGTGCTGAATATAAAGCTAAATACAGCTCTGCTGGGAAAGGCCAGGGGGTTCAAGGTGACCAATCGATTGCTGCTTCTAACATAACACTGTTCTTTAATGACGGTATTATGTTTACATTCGATCCGGCTCAAGCTACTGCTTGTACTCAGGCTGACGGCGCTGATCCAAAAGAATGCTATGGTTTCATCGATGTAAACGGTATCAAAGCTCCTAACAGAATCGTACAGTGCGATGGCGGAAGCGGAACAGATGATGACTGCGACATCAAGAGCCCGACAGATATTTATCCTGTTGTATTCTACGATCAAACAGTGTTACCAAACTCTGTTGCAGCAAGAGCAGTATTGTACAGCAAATAGTTTGTTAGGATAAACAAAATAATAAAAAAGACTCTGTAATAAGTTACAGGGTCTTTTTTTAAGTGGAAAATGCTCGTAACCCACCCCAGCCCTCAATAATCAGGGAGGGAGAATTAAACCTGCCAAATTTTGAATGTAAAGCTTATTTCTGAAAAAATTTATCAAGCAGTATAGGAACAAATTTCGCACTCAACGCACTGAAATCAAATACAAATTCATTCACGCCTGCCCTGTATAATTCTTCAACCTTATCAAATTCTTCAAGTATTTTATCTTCAAACATGTGCATTCTGCAAAATCCATCGCACGTAAAAGGATAAATTTTATCCAATGAAGGATCATGCAGACCGTAACCGCCTCTGTGGCATGGAGCTTTGCACGAAAGACGCGATACAACGGCGCTATCGTTATTTAAAGGGCATAAACCAAGGCTTGGAACCCTCATATTTCCTGCAATTGTGTATTTTTTAAACGGAATATCATTCTTTATTTTTCTGATTGTTTTTATGGTGCTTTCTATATCCGCAAATGACGTAAAATCTACTGTTTCAATCGGAGCAAGGTTATTAAGGCATTTTATTGAAAGACTGTTCAGAAGGTTTATCCCCTGCCCTATTTCTATCGGAATATGGTTAATATCAGAATCATTAATTGCCGTCCAGAAATATCCTATGTTATTGATAATCAAGCTGTCAGGAGCAGGATTAGCCAGCAAGATCTGTTTTACATACTCATATACTCTGTCAAAATCCCTTTCAATAAGAATTCTCGGTGTGGAAAGCTGAAATTTTATGCCGTATTTGGTGCAGAATTTCTTAACCTTCATTATTATATCGCTGAAACTGCTTGTTGCAAGGTCGCATGTCGCAAGGATTTCTCCGTATTCTATTGAATAAACAGGGCATACTCCCGCCTTTTTAATATACTTTTCAAGCTCTTTGAGCTGTGCAAGTTCCGAAAGACGCAGATTTATCTTATATATGTCTTTTTTTGAGTAATCCAGAGTCTGATGTACTTTAGGTTTTGTAATTTTCCACTCAAAATTTCGGATATTCCTGCTG
>URXH01000045.1 GCA_900551675.1 uncultured bacterium | reverse complement strand
TGTTGGTGCATCTGTTGTAAATGCATTATTAAATTGGGTTGAAGTTACAATTCAAAGAGATGGTGGAATTTATCAAATGAAATTTGAAAAAGGAAAAACAGTAAAAAAACTTGAAAAAATTGGAAATACAAAAGACGGAATCTGGAAAACAACTCCTATTGTCTATGACTTTACTGTTAATACTTCATACAAACTTGTAGAAGTGCGTGATGCCATTGTGTATTACTGGAAAGAAAATCACGGACTTAATCTGGATGATAAAAGATGGGATGTAACGCCGTTGGGGTTTTACGCAGATAATCCAAACTGGGTTGTTGTAAATGCTCAAGCTTATACGGGAGATAAGCCTATAAATCTCGGAACATGGGCTGTTACATCAAAAGGCGAAAGACCGAAACTTTTGACTTTAAATGCCAAACAGTCGGTAAATATCGGGATGAACGGCTATAAACTTGTCAAAGCTGGTGTTGTTTCACCTGCAATATCCGAAGAAGAAGAAAAACAGCTTAAACGTATTGAAAAAGACAGACAAAAACAGGCAAAAAAAGAAAAGCAGGAAGATATTAAAGCTCTTGAAAAATCATATAAAGCAAAAATTAAAGAAATGGATAAAGAATTCAAAGAATCTCAAAAAGATTATGATTTAAGAAGAAAAATTCAAGGTTCAACATCGGGCAATGAAGCAATAGAAAAATACAAACAAATAAAAGCCGAGCAGGAACTTAAAGAACAGCAGGAGCTTGAACGTCAGCGTCAAAAAGAGCTGCAGCGGCTAGAGCGTGAAAAAAGCAGACAACAATCTCAATAATTTTCTGTTATTTAGATAAACCTATCTTTTTAAAATATTCAGGGTCTGACAAGGCTTTTGCAGTGCAGCCTATGCCGGCTTCACTTGAATTTTCTCTGTCGCCGGGGCATGTTGTGTAATAAAAACTTGTAGGAAAATCTCCATAGTCCCCAACAGGCTTTACCATATTGGTATCAGGATCAAGGTACCAGAAAAATACATCATGTCCGTACCTGTCAGGTTTCTTTTTCCAGCCGTTTATATCCATTGCGAGCAGAGAATATCTGTCATCATCACTCCAGGAACTTCCTCCGTCTGGTCCCATTTGTCGGAGTTTTCCAAACCATAAAATCATACCATTTTTAAGACAATATGGCTGTACTAAATCACTTGCAGCTGCATCTGCAGCAAGTTTTGTTCCATAAAAATTGTAGTAGCCGGCTTCATACTCATCTTTTGGCAATGTACAGTGTCCGTTTTCAAAATATTGCGCAATAATTGCAGAATTTCTTTTATTTATAACTTCATTCAAATCAACTTCATCAAAGCGCATTCTTGAAATTCCATCTTGAAGAATAGAATTAGCCTGTAAAAACTGTGTTCTTAATACCTGCGTCTGATACTTGTTAATCAATGCAGGCATTGTCATTGCCGCCACTACACCGATAATTCCCAAAGTTATTAAGACTTCTGCTAACGTAAACGCGGATTTTTTTTGAAGTGAATATGAGAATAAGTGAATAGGTGAATAAGTTCGTTTCGGCGGCGTAGCCGCTGCACCAACAACTTGAGTCTTGTATGAATTTTTCAAGTAATTGTAACATTCATCAGAACCTGAGCAAGCCGGCTGTAGCATCTGATGAGATGCCGAAACAAGTTCTGGATGACTGATTACTCCCTCCCTGATTAGGGAGGGTAGGGGTGGGTAGGGATTGTTACCCATCCTATAATCCTTCCCTGATAAGGGAAGGATGTTTAGCATTATTTTGTAGGTGTAAATATGCGAAGCGTTCCTACCATTTCGGTTATTCTGAACAAGCTGGATTCTTTCGGCTGACAGTTCCGAATGACGGGATACTCCATCTCCTATGGGATAGGGTTGAGGTGAGCGCTGATTTTCACTTTTAATTAAATTGGAATTATTTATTCCTTCTCCACTTTGTAGGAGAAGGTGGCACTCTGTGTCAGATGGGGGGAGTGTGCCTCTCCACCCGCCACATTGGGTGCTGCATAAAATTTTTTTGACACTTTCTACTGCCTTACTCTCATAGTATCTTAGTATATTGTGAACCCCGTAAACCCTCTTTATAATCGTATCCTGTCGGGGGGGGGGCAATTCAAAGCTTCTCTAATTGTCATTTTTTACCTCCGAATTTTTTCTTCATTATCTATAATTTTTCTATATTTGTCAACAGATCAAGTTTTGCTTTTCGTGATAGTTTTTTAATTCTGCATTCTTCTTTCATTGCTTCAGATTTGGTTAAGAATTCTTTCCGGTATACCAGTTTCAGCGGTTTATTCATGCGCGTGTATTTAGCACCTTTGCCCTCGAGATGAGCTTTAAAGCGTTTATCGACATTATCTGTGTAACCGCAGTATAAAGTATTATTTTTGGTTAAAATTATATAAGTATAATATTTTTTCTCCATAAAATATTTATAAATAAAAATGACGGTCTTTTTAACCGTCAATTAATGTATTTCTTTTTCTTATTTCTCAATTTTTACTAACATACTGAACTAAACCCGCCGGATGATCCGCATGAACCGCCTGAAAAACCGCCTCCTGCACATGATGCTCCAGCTGCAGCAGCAGTGCCTGTAAAGCTGCTTCCAGAAGAAGTTAATGTTGACACTGCAGTTGAAAAGCTGCTTAAAAATCCGCCTGTATAAGCGACAGTTTCACCTGAAGATGAATACTGTGAATAATCTACTGAAAATGGGTTGCTTGATGTAAAGACATCATAAACATTTGTATTAAAAAGACTATGTAACTCATTTGAAGCGAGTGAACCTGCTGTTTCAACTGACTCTGCCGGTTTTGTGCTTCTTATATTATTTGCCATCGTTTCTGATGATTTAGCTGAAATGTTGTTCATAATCTGCTCCTGTTAATATCTCGTGTCTTACATTTATATAAACAATTATTTTTTTGTTCAATTTCGGCATGCCTTTCTTTTGTTACATTACTTAATAATATTATCAATCTGTTGATTTATATACTTAAAACCTGTGATTGATGCTAACTTTAATGACATGGCGTAATCTTTTATTGTAGAGGATAAAAAGGATATGTTGAAAAAAATATTTGTTACAATAATTTTATTTACCGGACTTTCAGCTTTTGCGGGAGATAATTTTTTAAACTCTGTTGTTGTTGATAACAATGAAGGTGTTACATCTGTAATTTTACGTTCCGATCAAATAACTAAAATTAAAAGAGATATAGAATCTCCTGATAAAATAGTTTTGACATTAAAAGGCATCTCACAGTCGCCGGACATAAACACCATGTATAAAAATGCATCAAAAGTAAAAGGGCTTGCTATTGAAAACGGTAAGAACAACGAATTAAAAATATATATAGAAGCTCCGGGAATTTCTATGGCAAATATTGTTTTTGAAACGCCGGATTCAGCTCCGGTAACAGTAAAAAGTGTTGTGAGCGAAGGCAAAGTCGTTTGGTGTATAATATCTGTTGCTCTGCTTTTACTTGTAATGCGTTCTGCAAGAAAACCTAAAAAGATTGTAAAACCTGATATCAATTCTATTATAAAAGAACGTGAGAAAGCAATGTATAAAAATTTCCAAAAAGAAATTTCTTCTCTGCCCAGCATGAATTACAGGTTGAAAAGTTATTCAAAACACGTTCTGAAAGGCGAAACCATCAGAAGTTACGAAAGCAGAATGACAACAAAAATATAATTTCATTAAATATCAGATTTTTGAAATTATTTCTTCTATTTTTTTAGCTGATGTACCGTCTCCATAGGGATTTTGAGCTTTCAATCGGGTTTGTTCACGGGATTTAGATAAAATATCTTCACTGTAAGATATGATTTTATCATAATCTGCACCGACAAGAACAGAAACACCTGCATCAATCCCCTCCTGACGTTCTGTTTCGTATCTCATCACAAGAGTCGGACACCCGAATGACGGAGCTTCTTCTTGAATACCGCCCGAGTCGGTAAGAATTAATTTTGCGTTTTTCATCAAATAGACAAGATATGGATAATCCAGCGGTTTTAGCAGTTTTACATTATTATAATTTTCCAATCTTGAATGAATTTTATCTTTTACATTAGGATTTGGATGCACAGGAATAACAAAAGTATGATCCTTGTATTTATTAACAAGGTGTTCTATGGCATCAAGAATTCTATCAATCCGTTCGCCATGGTTTTCACGTCTGTGAGCAGTAATTAAAACAAGTTTGTCATCAATTTTTATTCCTGAACTTTCAAAATATAATTTTGCGTTGTTTAAAGTTTCGTCTGACAAACAGAACAGTGCATCAATTACGGTATTTCCAACAACAAAAATTTTGTCATCAGCTATATTTTCTTTTAAAAGCGCCTGTCGGTTTTTTTCTGTAGGAGCGAAATTTATTTGTGCAACACGCGAGGTCATCTGGCGCATAACTTCTTCGGGAAAAGGCTCATAAATATCGTATGAGCGTAGCCCGGCTTCAACATGATATACGGGAATTTTTTTGTAAAAACTTGCTAAAGCCCCGCAGAGCACTGTCATTGTATCTCCCTGTACGATTGTCGCATCGATTTTATATTCTGTAAAAACCTTATCAAGTGCCGTCAAAATTCTTGTTTGAACTTCGAGAAGCGATTGATCTGGTTTCATGCAGTCTAAATTCAGGTCAGCTTTTAACCCGAAATATTCAAGAGTCTGGTTTGAAAGCTCTTTTTGCTGCTCAGTGTTGCAGACAATAACATTGTATTTATCGGGATATTTTTTTAGCTCCAGTATTACAGGTGCAAGTTTTATAACCTCAGGGCGCGTGCCGAATACAAATAATATATTTTTCATATCTTTAATTTTAATATAAAAATTCTTCTTATGCAATTGTGTAATTTACATATTAGCTTAGCGGTGAATTTATCTTTAAATTCACGATTTATAATATAAACACAAGGAGAAACACTATGTTTGATTTATATATTTCCGAAACTTGTCCTTATTGCAGAAAAGTAATGAATTATTTAGATGAAAACAATATTAAATATTATAAAAAAGATGTTTCAGAACCTGAAAATCTGAATATGCTTATAAAATTAGGCGGTAAGGCACAGGTGCCGTTTCTTGACGATAAGGAAAACGATGTTTCTATGTATGAGTCTGATGACATTATAAATTATGTAAAAAGCAAGGATTAATATGTATTATTCTAATTTTGAATACAATGACTGTATTGGAAAGGGCGCTTGTTCTGTTTCGCCGAATGTATCTTCAATGCAGGAAGTTATGTATATTCTTTTGAGGCAGGAAGCTTATTATACTATAAAGCTTCTTGAAATTGGAATTCGCAAAGATAATATTATCCGTGATATTGTTACGGAAATTGCTTCATTAGATCTGGCAAAAGATTTGTCAGAATCGCAAATACTCAATGCTTTTTCTAAACAATATATAAACCTTGTAGCTGTACGAAAAGAATATTTAAAGATTTGCAATGATAAAGATGTTAAGTCTGCGGATTTGCATAATCTTTTGAAATTTTCGCCTAAAACAAGTCTTTCAACGATATTGCGAAAGGGAAACAAAGAATTTTTAAGCAAATATAAAAAATTTAACTTTGAAAAAAAATATTCATCGGAAATTTTGAAAAATGTTATAAAAAGTCTTTGTATAAACCTTATAAATCTTTATGAATATAACAAAAATTCAGTTTCAGCTGAAAATGAAATATTGCATGCCCTAAATCTTTTTAATTCTTCAAGGGCAGAGCTTAAAAAAATTAAATCTTGCATAGATTCTCTTGCAGAGACAAATATTAAACTTTTAAAAATTATAAGCTGCCTGCAGGCCGAGAAATACGGAGAAATTGAAAAAGTGGAAGTTTCTTTTTCTACGAGTCCGAAAAAAGCAATTATGGTTTCAGGTTCCGATTTAGAGGATTTGAAGTTATTACTTGAATCTGTCAAAGGGCAGGAAATTGATGTTTACACAAACGGAAATCTTTTAATTGCGCATGCTTTCCCGTATTTTAAAAATTCGGCAAATTTAAAAGGACATTTTGGATCTCCAGCTTTTAACACAATTCTTGATTTTGCAACATTCCCCGGCTCAATACTTTTAACAAAAAATGAAGTTCAAAATATTGAATATCTTTATAGAGGCCGTCTTTTTTCTACAGAAGAATCAGTACCCAAGGGCGTAATAAAAATAAAAGACAACAATTTTCAACCTGTTATTGAATCTGCTTTACAGGCAAAAGGATTTGCAAAAGGCCAGCATAGAAATTCGGCGGATACAGGGGTCAATTTCAACGAGCTTGAAGAAATAATAAATAAAATAGCAAGTTCAGATTTTGATAAAATTTATATTCTTGGTTTTTCAAATTTGTCAGTAAATCAAAAAGACTACTTTCAGCAATTTTTTAAACTTATGTCAGGAAAATCATTTGTGCTGTCTTTTTCTTATAATCCTGAAACGGATAATGTTTATTCAATAAATCTTGCAAATAATTATCCCTTGTTTGGTAGAGTTCTTGCAAAAATTTTTGAGAAAATACCTGTAAATTCTGATAAACTCGTATTTTTTTTAACAAAATGCGATGTAAATTCTCTCTCCAGCATTATATACTTAAAAAATTCTGGTGCAAAAAATATCTTTCTGTCTGATTGCCCGCCGACTGTTATAAATCCGGCTGTCTTGAGAGCTTTTAACAAAATGTTCAAGATTAATGCTATTTCTAATCCAAAAGATGATTTAGCCAAAATAAAAGAGGAACTTTAAACAAAGTTCCTCTTTTATAAATTTTGCAAATATTGAATTAATATCTGTAATGAGCAAAAGCCTTGTTAGCTTCAGCCATTTTATGCGTATCTTCGCGTTTTTTGCAAGCAGCTCCGGAACCGTTTGAAGCATCGATAATTTCATTTGTTAATTTGTCAATAAATGATTTACCGCCGCGTTTTTTAGCTGCTTCAATAAGCCAGGATGAAGCAAGTGCAAATCCTCTGTCTGCTTTAACTTCAATAGGCACCTGATAAGTAGAACCGCCGATACGTCTTGCTTTAACTTCCAGAAGCGGAGTTGCATTTGTCATTGCTTTCTGGAAAATATCAAGCGGTTTTTCGCCTGTTCTTTCTTCTATTTTCAATAAAGTAGCATAGAAGATTTTTTCAGCTAATGATTTTTTCCCGCGTCTCATAATTCTGTTGATAAATTTAGAAATATCAACACTGTTATATACCGGATCTGCTAAAGGTATTCTTTTAGCTGGTTTAGAACGTCTTGACATTATTTCTTACCTCCTTTAGCATTTTTCTTAGCACCGTATTTAGATCTGCTCTGGGCGCGGTTTGCAACACCGGCAGTATCAAGTGTGCCTCTGACAATGTGATATCTTACACCCGGAAGATCTTTAACCCTTCCGCCTCTGATTAAAACAACACTGTGTTCCTGAAGGTTGTGTCCGATACCGGGGATATATGAAGTAACTTCAAATCCGTTTGTTAATCTGACCCTTGCAACTTTTCTTAAAGCTGAGTTAGGTTTTTTAGGGGTTGTAGTATAAACCCTTGTACATACTCCACGTCTTTGAGGGCAATCCATCAAAGCAGGAGATTTTGTTTTGTCTGTCAGTTTTTTGCGTTCTCTGCGCACTAACTGGTTAATTGTAGGCATTTTTTTCTCCTTTATTTTAAGTAACATTTCCGGCAAAATCATATCCTGAAACCCTTACGCATTCCGGTTATGACGGGACTGCCGGTTCATTTATTACACAATATTGAGATAAACAGCGCGAGTATATCTTATATTGGCGAACCCTACGTCCTATTTTTGCCTCACCTGCCGTAAATTCAGCACGAAATTCCGGCTGTAGTGTACTATTATTAAACAACAGGCAAAGTTTTATGTCAATAAATCTTGCAAATATCTTAATAATGCTATATAATTAAGCAAAGAGAGAATAAAAATATGAAAAAAAATGAAACAAAAGAAAAATTAGCAGATGCAGGATGTTTTCTTGTATGTGTAGCTGTAATACTTGGTATAGCATATTTTACAGGTTTTTTAAAAGGTTTTGCACCGCAAGATTTTGTTGATGCATACAATAACTTAACGGCAAATCTTTCCAACTCATCATTAGCAAAGAATGCCGGCAAGAATATAGATTCTAGTTCAGGAAATTCCGGACGCAACGAAACTTATGAAGGGTATCCTGTTGCAAAAATCCCCGATGCTGTGTTAAGAGGTGTGCGGACAACACGTATGTGGGCATTTTTGCTAGGAGGTTCTAAAAAGACTGTATTTTACATATATGATGATTCCTCAGAAGAATTTAATTCTGCTGTAAAAAATTATTTAAGCACTAAAAAGAATGCTTCTATTTATGAATTATACGCATATTCGAAAAGCAGTTTCAGCAGTATGAATATAGGTAACTACGGTTCTGATAAAATTTGTAACAGTCTTGAAGAATGTAATGCAGTCAGACAGCGGGCTTCTGATTATTCATCAATGACTTCTTTTTTGAATTACTGCGGCCGCACAATGTGCGTATTTGATCCTTCTACGCAAAAATATATAAGGCTCAAAAATCGTAATAATAAACAGGCAGCTCAAATGCTTGACGATTTAAGATACTGGTAATGCTTTAAACAAGTTTAAAATCGCCGTTTTTCTTAATATGCTCAACCAGACCGCCGTCTTCAAGAAGTTTAATCATAACAGGCGGAAGCGGTTCTATAGGAATTATAGCTCCGTTTGTAATATCTGTAAGAATTCCCTTTTCAATATCAAGGTCAAGTTCATCGCCTGCATCAATTGCATCCGTATCTGCCTCAATCGCAAGCAGACCTATATTAATTGCATTTCTGTAAAAAATTCTTGCAAATGATTTGGCAATAACTGCACCGACTCCTGCGATTTTGATAATCTGCGGAGCATGTTCTCTTGATGAACCCAGCCCGAAATTTGAACCCGCTACAACAAAATCTCCTTTTTTCATAGAAGATGCAAATGAAGGATCCGCATCTTCAAGAACATGTTTTGCAAATTCCGGCAGATTTGAGCGCAGATGGAACAATCTCCCCGGTGCAATGTGGTCTGTTGAAATATTATCTCCGAATTTAAAAGCTTTCCCTTTCATGCCAAACTCCTTTTATTTTTTCTTGATTATACAACAAAATAGTGATATAATAAAGAACATGAGGTGAAATTATGTATTTTAGCAGAAAATGTAAAATAACTTTTATATGTAACGGATCTACCGTATATAGTGAGGATGACAGATTTACGGATTCCGAATCATATCCTCCGATTAACGATGCTGGGCAGGAAGAAATTGAAAAAATTTGCGACTATTTAAAAAACAGAGGAATCAAAAATGATAAAATTTTTACTTCTCCTGCTCTAAGATGTGTTCAGTCAGCATCAATGATTGCAAAATTGTTTAAACAGAATATTGAAACCATTGAAGATCTCCATCCGAGAAAATGCGGAAAATTTAACGGCTTAACATTTGAGCAGGTTGATGAAAAATATCCGGATGAACTCGAAAAATTTATTAACTGCCCTGAACTTGCGGTGCCTGAGGATGCTGAAAGTGTTACTGATTTTATAAACAGAGTTGAAAATTCTATAAACAATATTATCGAAAACAATTTAGGGAGCAGAATTATAATTGTAACGCATAAAGACATTATAAAAGCTGCTGTTGCGTGTGCTTTAAAAATTCCGCACAGCTCCCTGCACAGAATTTATATAAAATCCGGTAGTGCAACTCAGATAAGCTATTACCAAAAATGGTCAAGTCTTGTATACTGCGATTATACTCCTATGTAAGCAGTCTTTGATTTTCCTTTATTAAGAACTCTTTTCCGGGTTGAATTTTTATAAAATCCCAGGGCAGATGGGCGTTAAACGGATAGTTTTCACACGCGAAGCTGTCTGTATCAATGTTATATTTTCTTGCTCCGGCTTTGAAGGCGCCGAGTTTACCGCCTTGCCTGTATACTTCCAGCAAAAAGTCGCTTAAGCTTGCATCTCCCCTTGACAGCACTGCCTGCCAGTAATCCCACTTTATACTTGAAATATGGCATGTAATACCCAGTTTGTGAAGTTCTTTTTTTAAAAAACTGCTTTTAGTTTCTAATGATTTAGTATTTTCTCGTCCGCACCACTGAAACGGCGTATGGGGTTTCGGTACAAAGCTTGAAAAACCGAACGAAATATCAAAGCCTCTGTTTTCTTTTTTTATTTTTTTTGCAAGTTCGACAGTAGCCGCTAAATCTTCTCCGGTTTCTGTCGGAAGCCCTATCATACCGTAAAATTTAAGACCTTTTAAACCGTTTTCACGAGCAATTTTTACTGCATTGAATATCTGTTCTTCTGATAAATTTTTATTTATAACTTTTCTAAGTCGTTCTGATCCTGCCTCAATTGCGAGTGTTGAATTTTTTTGCCCGCAAGCCGCAAGTGTTTTTATAACATCATCTGTTACAGCATCAACCCTCAATGAAGAAACACTCATTTCTATTTGATGACCGTTTTCAATTTTATTGTAAATATATCTGCATACATCGTGAAATTGAGGGTGTGCACTTATCTGTGCACCCAAAAGGGCTATTTTATTTGTATAATTAAGTCCCAATTCAATAGTTTTTATAAGATCATCGTAAGGAACGCATCTCAAAGGCAGGTTAAGATAAGATGCCAGACAGAATCCGCACCTGTTATAACAGCCCCTTGCCATTTCAATTATGAATGTATTTTTAAAAAATGCATCCTCGCTTAATATCGGAGTATAAATACATTCGTCAAGCTTTTTGGTAAGTTTGTTGACATTTTTAGGGTATACAGGTACATAAACGCCTTCAACTTCTGAAAGAAGCCTAAGGATTTTGTCTTTACCTTTACTTTTATTTTCTCTGCATATTTTTACAACCTGTAAATTTATATCTTCGCCGTCGCCTATTATAAAAAAATCGAAAAATTCTTTATAAGGTTCAGGATTGGCAGTAACGACAGGACCGCCCGCAAATACAAGCGGAAATTTTTCTCTTTCTTTTGATTTTAGCGGAATATTGTATTTTTCAAGCATAGAAAATATTGTTAAAAAATCAGTATCAAAAGAAAAAGAAAAACCGAAAAGTTTTATATCTGAAACACTATAGACAGTTTTTTCTGTATCAAGACAAATTCTTTCAATATTTATATCAGAAAGGCTGTCAATTGTTTTAAACATCCATAAATATCCTAGAGATGACATAGAAAAAGAATAAATCCCAGGAAATGCCATCCACATAGCAAAGTCTGAATCTTTATTAGTATTAGTTTTATACAGATATTTTTCAGTCTTCTTCATCAGACTCCTTGATTTTCTGATTAATCGGGTTTAAATAGAGTTCATCAATTAAAACGCATATTGTCGCGGCAATTGCAGGCGATAGAATTACCCCCCAGAACCCGAGAAATTCTTCAGCAAGAAACAGTGCGAGAAATATCATAAGCGGGTGTAATTCCATTAGTTTCCCGAATAATACAGGTCTTACCACGTAATTAGATATCTGTTGAACTGCAAGAAATCCTACAACAATTAAAATTATCTTTACTAAACTTGCAGGATATGCAACAAGAATTATTATACCTAGAGCAATTGTAGGCCCTAGAATTGGAACAATATCAAGCAGACCGGTGATAAGACCTAATAGAGTAGCATATTCAATTCCTAGTATTACAAGCACAACACTCATCATAATTCCGACTGCAGCCATTGAAAGTATTTGCGCTCTTACATAGCCGCCGACTTTACTGCTTATATTTGAGAGAATTTCATCAGCTTTTTCTTTCAAGTCAGGCGGAAAAAAGTCAAGAAATTTTTGTTTTAAGTAAGCTTTATCTACAAGTATGTAATAGACAATCATAGTCAAGGCAACAGAAACCATTAAAAGCTGAAAAATAGTAACTGTAAGGCTCCAGGATTGATTGAGAAACCCTTGTGCAAAAGAGGTTGTGCTCCCGAAAATTGAATCCGTCTGAAACATTTCAGGAAGCTTATGGCCGTTAAATTCTGCATTAAGAAGAAAATTTGTAACTTCCGTAATCTTAGCCGGCAGTAAAAGCATAAAAGTTTTTATTTCTTTATATGCCACAAAAACTATAGGAATAAATAATGCAATAACACACGCAATTGAGCCAAAAACAACAACTGATGAAGCGGCAGTTCTGTTTTTCATCTTAAGCATTAATTTTCTGACAAACGGGTTCAGCGCGCATGCTATGACGTATGCTCCGAAAAATAACATTAATATCCCGATAATTTTGGGTAAAATAAGCAAAAGACATATAACAAGAATTGCAAAAATTATATTTTTTGTAGTCCAAATTCTTTTTTTGAGCATAAAGCCTCCTTTAAAATGATTTTATCAAGAAATTATATTACATGCAATTTTATAACAGGTTAGTTATATTAAGAAAGATACAAGGATACTAAGGCAATAAGGCAGTAAGAACTATTATAAAGTTTTTCCAATAAATGTCATTGCGAGGGAGTGAAACGACCGTAGCAATCTCATTATTCTGACAATATCATTGAGAGTACAAAGGCAAAGTAATACCAAAAAATATTTTTTGTAACGAAATGTTAACAAATCAGTAAAAAAAAGCAATTTTTGCATATATATAATACTTTATATATTTACGAGGACAAAAAATAAAGGACACGAGACATGGGTTTTCTATCAGGCGCATATGGTAAATTAATGGCCGGAAAACTTGTCAGAGATCTACAGTATCAAATGACAAGCGTTCAGAGTCGACTGCGTCGTGTTACCAGACAGGTTGGTGACATGGAGAAGATGTTTCAGACCCAGGAAAGAAATATGAAGGCTGCTATGCAGTCGCAAATGCAGTATGGTATATATGGAGCTATGCAAAGCTTAGGTATTCCCGGTTTTTCTGCCGGAATGTCATCTAATGATGCTATAGCTGCATTTGGAAATTTGTCTAAAGATCAAATAAATGAATATTCTTATGCTCAACAGGTGATATCAATGCAGACAGCTCAAGCACAGAGTATGTGGCAGAATATGTTTGAAATGCAGAGAGAATCAATGCTGCAGCCTCTCAAAGATTTGGAAGACAGCTTACAGACCGAAAAAGATAATCTGGAATCCAGACTGAAGATAGCACAGGCAGAATACGATGCTAAGAAAGAAGAAGAAAAAGCCGGCGTAAAAGGATTAACTCCGGATTACACAGGACAGGCTTAATAAATATTAGAAGCTCTCCGATAAGGGGAGCTTTTTTGTAGCGTGCCTCTGCTGCGAACACCTGCCTATTCCCTCCCCCTAAAAAAGGCAAGGGAAGTAAATAATAAATACTAATTTACAATTTTACAAGCGAGCTTTCAATTAATTTCTTAAACTGCTCGGTTATATTGTTTAAATCTGCTAAATCAATTTTATACGGAAATGTTGAATTTTCTAAATCAAATTCTATTTTCGATTTTATTTCCTGTGTAAGCATCGGTGAAGAAATCGCAAGATCAACATCAGAATATTTCCGCGCAAGCCCTTTTGCGCGTGAACCGTATAAATATAACTCATAATCAATTAAATATTTAGATATTATTTCTTTAATAAAAACAATATATTTATCTTCCAGATCAATCATTATTCTTTTTCAGCTGTTCAAGCACACAGTGTGCTTCATCTCTAAAATCTTTAACTATACTAACAACATCTTTTGCTACTTCTTCATTATATGTATGGGATGATAAATTACGCTTTTTTCTGTATTCAGTCCATTTTTCCAAATCGGAGCGTAAAAGACCATAGTTGTTTGCTTCTCGTATAATTTCATTAAATGTTAAATTATCTTCAAGCTCCGGAAGCATTAATTTTAAAAAACGCGAAATAAATTTCAGGGTCAATGAATAAGTATATTCAAATCTTTGTATTAACGCGTCTCTTATGGCGTTATCATAAAATTCTTTATCATAGCGCAAAATTATTTCATCTAAAGTTTTAATAGCATTTTCAAGAGATGCCAGGTCAATAACAGCCATAAGTTTATATTATCATATTTGCACAATTAAAGCAACACAAAATAATATGGATTTATATCACAATTTACACCAGATATTCTAAAAAAGTCATAATGTCATTCCGAACTTGTTTCTGAATCTTATATTGTGAGAAGCTGAAACAAGTTCAGCATGACGTTTTTATCCATAATTAGTGCAGCTATTGCATACGAAAATCCTGCCCTTTAGTCCCTTTGGGAAATGAGTTAGAGAAAGGAACTGATTAAATGGCATGATGACAATAAAGATATATACTGCTATTCTCTAATAATCTGAGCTCCCTGTGTTTCTACAGGCAGAGTCATTATATTAACCTTAACATTCATTTCTTCCCAGGTATCTTTGATAATTGATTTTATTTTATCCAGATTGTTCTTATAAGAAATTACTACAATTGCAGGACCCGCACCGCTTAAGACGCAGCCGAGAACATTTTCTTCGTGCTTTAAATTTTCCATTATTTTATCAAGTCCGGGAACAAGCTTCATTCTATACGGCTGATGAAGTCTGTCTTGAAGCGCCATTTTCATTAAATCAGCATCTTTTGTATTGACAGCCTGAATAAACATTGCAAGACGTTTAGCATTAAATACTGCATCCTGTATAGGAACCTCTTTAGGCAAGACAGAGCGTGAAATTTCGGTAGAAAGTTCATAATCCGGAATACATACAGTAATCTGCCATTCTTCAGGCCAATCAAGTTTTCTGTACACAACACTTCCATCATCTTCCAATGAGGTGAGAACAAGACCGCCTACTATTGATGCAGTAACATTATCAGGATGTCCTTCAACTTCAGCAGCAATAGATAAAAGAGCAACTTCATCGGCAGGATGTCCTAAAAGTTCGTTTGCGGCAAGCAATCCGCCGACAATCACAGAGGCACTGCTTCCTAACCCTCTTGCTATAGGAATTTGAGATTGTACGGTAATTTTTAATTCACTGGGAGTCTGTCCTATTGAATTATACAGAATCTCAACTGCTTTATATATAATGCTGTTTTCATCCAGAGGCATGTGCTCTGTTAAAAGATCATCTGCATTTTCACTCTCATTTATTACATTAATTTCAATTCCTGTGCCGGGCAGTACTGTTTCTTCAATCGTTATTGTGTTATATACAGGCAATGCCATACCGATACAATCAAAGCCGGGGCCTAAATTTGAGGTCGATGCCGGCACTTTTACGCTAATTTTCATAATTCCCTCATTATCGTGTGTATTCTGTAAAAGCCAAATTAGGCTTTTATAGAAATTTACAAATATAGTATAGCAAAAAGATAATTATTTGCCAATATTAACACTATAATCTATAATAAGCTTATGTACAAGCTGTACCCTTATTTTACAAATGACGGTTCTGTCGGGCTTTTTTCGCCTGATGCCGATGATATTTATCATTCAACATACGGAGCTTTAACAGAAGCATACGAAAAATTTATACTGCCTTCAAATATAAAAGATTTTTTGAAAAAAAATAACGAAATAAAAATTTTGGATATTTGTTTTGGAATCGGATATAACTCAAAAAGTATTATAAATTTTTTATAAGATTAGAATAGATGATACCCAAGATTATTCATTATATATGGTTTGGAAGAAATCCATATC
>URXH01000044.1 GCA_900551675.1 uncultured bacterium | reverse complement strand
CATTGGCTGAGGTTTTAATAACCTTAGGCATTATCGGAATAGTTGCTGCAATGACACTGCCTTCATTAGTTGCTAATTATAGAAAGAAACAGTTTCAGAGCGGATTAAGTAAAGGCTATTCTGTTCTGCTTCAAGCGCTTGATATGTATAAGCAGGATAATGGTGAAGCGCTTACAAAATCAGATTGTGCTTGGAACCAGTCTACTTTTGTTAATTATCTTAAGCCTTATCTGAATATCTTAGTCGACTGTGGTGATACGTATGATAATACTTCATGTTTACAAAACGGTTATTATAGTGATGACGGCAAATATACATATAAAACATATTCAGGTAAGACTGCAACGGAAGATTTTTTTGATGACGGTCAGCTTATTTTAAATGACGGTTCAATGTTAATGTTTGAAAATACAGATAGTTCTGCCTATAAAGGTGTAGTTTATGTTACGATTGATGTTAACGGCTATCTGAAACTTCCTAACAAATGGGGAGAGGATACATTTACTTTTCAATTAATGGACGATGGTAAACTTTTACCAATGGGTGCGGATGGTACTGATTATGACGAAGAAATTTATTGTTCCAAAAACAGTTCTGATAATAAAAATGGTATAGCATGTGCAAATAAAGCTTTATATGACAATGCTTTTTGGAAATAGTTTTTAAGCCAGATATTTTTGTACTGATTCTTTGGAGAAAACTTCAATGCTGTCGTGCGAATGTATAAATATCATACAGCTTATTAAAGATTTGAGGGTTTCAAAGTCTGAAAAAGAGAGTTTGTACCTCAAATCTTCCATATTGTTAGCCAGAAATTCCATTATAATCGTCTTATTTTCAAACACAAGACTCGCGAAATAGTCAAAAGACTCTTTTGATTTAATCCCTTCAAGATAAATAATGTCAGGTGATTGAAATTCTATGAAACGTTCGGCTTTATCCATATTAAAGCCGACATTTTCATTTAATTCGCACTGGTGAACATTTTTGAGATTATATTTTGCAATACTTTCAAGCGTCATTATATTTTTATTTTTGTCAGACGCTTCAAGTAAAAGAGAATAGATTATATGTGTTTTTCCGCTC
Source organism: uncultured bacterium (assembly GCA_900551675.1). Taxonomy (GTDB): domain Bacteria; phylum Cyanobacteriota; class Vampirovibrionia; order Gastranaerophilales; family Gastranaerophilaceae; genus Stercorousia. The sequence goes on along the minus strand of URXH01000044.1, from coordinate 14,826 downwards.
AGGGGTGAACCGCAGACGATTATAATGCCCGGATTATTTAGGGCAGATTTTATAAGTTTTAAATTATTCTCTGATTTTATAATTTTGTTCAATGCTTTGGGCGGTTTGTATATTTTCAGGAAAATCCTTTCGCCCATGATAGTAGGGAATGTTGATATGCTTGCTATAACATTCATTTCATCCACTTTAAAACTGAGTTTGCCCAGCTGCGGCACTTCAGACACCGAAGCATCAAGTTCCGCAAGAGTTTTTAATTTGCCTATAAAAGAAGATGTCAGTACAGACGGAATATTGCCTTTATTTTGCATATTGCCGTTTTTCTTAAAGTTGACGCCGAGTCCATTATCTTCGTGTTGAAATGTTACTTCATGAACGCCTTCAAGTATTGCCTGTTTTAAGATTGCTCTGATAATTTTTTGAATATGGTTATCTGACAAATCTTCTCTGTGCAGTTCATCACGCCAATCATATTCCGCACCTTCTTCTATTGATATTTCTCCGACTGTTGAATCCTGTTTATAATATTCATCAATTTTTTTATTAATGCCGGCTTCGGATGAAATAACAGGTTCAATAGAGCATTCTGCGGTTTCTATAATTTTATCAATAGCAAATAAATCCAGAGGATCTGCCATTGCAACTGTCAGAGTGTCTTCGATTTTGAAAAGCGGTATAATCCTGTATTTCTTTGCATCTGAAAAGCTTATGTATTTTAAGCATTTTGGGTCAAGTGTATAATCATCTAGATTTACATATGGTATATGCAGTTTTGCTTCCAGAAATTTTAAAATTGCATCTTCTGTTATGACTCCTGAATTTATCAGTGCCTGACCTATGTTAATATTTTGTGCAGACGCAATCTCTTCTGCCTGCTCAATAGTTTCATACGGCACAAGACCTGCTCTTACCATATCATATTTTAATTTTTCCAGAGTTTTGTTTGTAACCGATGTTTCCATATTATTTCAAATACTCTTCAACTTTTTTAACTACTTCATCCAGTTCAAAAGGTTTGGTGATATATTCATCCGCGCCTGTTTCTTCGCCTATAAGTTTATCCTCTTCCTGCGTACGTGCCGTAACCATTAAAATAGGAATATTTTTATATTTTGCATCATATTTCAAAAGTCTGCTGATTTTATAGCCGTTAATTTTCGGCATCATAACATCCAGTATAATTAAATCAGGTATAATTTCTTTAGCCAGCCTCAGCCCGTCTTCACCGTTAAAAGCGCAATAACAGGTGAAATCCGCTGCTTCAAGGACAAACTTTAAACTTTCTACTATATCTTGCTCATCATCAACAATTAAAATCTTTTTCATAATTCCTCCACCGCTAAAACGGCTTCAATACTCTTAATTTTATTATAGCATATACAAAATCTACTTCTATTTTGTAAAATTTTGTAATAAATCGGTCTTATAGTAACAAATTTTAACGTTTAGCTGTATTATAACTTTAGTTAATATACAAGTGAAAGGAATTTTCGATTATGTCTCTATTTAATGCAGTTAAACATACCCCGGTATTTAGATTTGGCGGATTTCAAGTTATGGGTGCACATACAAAACCGCTTGATACAAGAACAACAGAACAATTGATTGAAAATATTGAATATTTTGCAGAACGTAACCCTGAAGTTGCGCAGTTTAAAAACGAATTAAAATCTATAAATCCAAAACATTTGGGCTTGGTATCTGATATTTGCGAATTAGCTAACAAGTACGAAATGTTGAATACTAATATTGATATGAAAAAATTGGTTGCAAATGGCAAGAGTTTATTTGCGGCTTTAATAGAAAAATTGCCTAAAGCTTCAAAAGAAAATCCTGAAGCTTTGAATTTTGCTCAGGAAGTTATAAATCAAACAGATAGCACAGCATCAAAATATTTTTTAGCATCTGCAGTTGGTATGTTTGACCATCCTGAAGCCGCCAAGCACCTTGCTGCTGCAAAACCAATTGTTAAACAACTCGCTGAACAGACTCTTAGCGGCGGGTATACTATGGATTATTCAAAGGAGAAAAATTTTGTAGACCTTATTGCTACTTTAATAAATCGTGCTGCAAAGCCTGAAAAAATCGCACTTATTTCAAAACTTTCAAAAGCTGCAGATAAACTCCCTGGAGAAAATCCTATATATCTTAATAGCTTTGTAAATAGCAATGCTCCTTTAATGCAGGTTGAAGAAAATCTAAAACAGCTTCCACAAATGGCAAAAGTACTGGCAAAAGAAGGAAAACCCATAAATATTGTAGATTTTGTAAATCATAACGTTAATTTCGCCAGGGCAAAACAGAATATTGATATTGAATCTTTGAAAAATGGAAATATCAAACCGGACTTGGAATATTAGAAACAGGAATTACAAAACAGAATTTTGACCCTTTATTAAGCTCGCTGTCGCACCAGATGGCGCCATTGTGAGCTTCTAATAACTGTTTTGCAATTGGAAGCCCCAGGCCTGTTCCGCCGGCTTTTCTTGATAGAGAATTTTCTATCTGCGCAAATTTGTCAAATGCGTGAAGCAGATCTTTTTCAGCGATTCCTATTCCCTGATCTTCTACGCAAACCTGCACATAATCACAGTCTGTCAGTTTTATTAAATCTTTAAAATACTCATTAATTTTTATATCTTTGGAATTGACCAGTGATGATGATATTTTTATTGTTTTATTTTCAGGAGTGAATTTAATCGCATTTGAGACAAGATTTGTCAGAACCTGCTCCAGCCTTTGCGAATCTGCCGTAATATCCGGAATATTTTCTGCTTCATCTGTTATAATTGTCAGCCCCTTAGTTTTCGCAACTTCGGAAAGTACTGTTTTAACATAATCTATTACGATATTAATATTAAGCGGTGCAAAGTTGAAATCCATTTTACCAGCTTCAATTTTTGATAAATCTAAGAGATCGTTGATAATTCCCGAGAGTCTTTGTACATTTCTCATAGCCATAGAAAGGAATTTGTCAGCGGATGGTGTTATTTCACCGCATCTTCCGCTCATCAAGATATCAAGCGAATTTTTTATCGATGTTAAAGGCGTTCTCAATTCATGAGATACTATGGAAATAAATTCTGATTTAAGTCTTTCTAATTTTTCAAGTTTTGCGTTTGTTTCAATTATTTCTTGATACAGTGCTGCGCTTTTTAAAGGAACTGATACCTGCTGTGCAATTGTCTGAAAACAGGTAGCATCTTCAGGTGTAAATGATGTTTCCTTGAATATTTCAATACAGCCGAAAAATGTTTCGCCGAGTCTAATCGGGGCAAACATGTTGTCAAATTGGAAAAGATTGAATGTAAACCTGCTTGCTGGATATTTTATTTGCTTTATAATTTTTAAATTTTCGCCGTTAATTTTAACTGGAGCTTCTTTACCTTCGAAAACGGAATTGTAATTTAATATTGTGCGTAACTTTAACGCTTCAACGAGTTCTTCAGAAAGTTCATAAAGCGAATTTAGAATTAGGACAGGCTCATCTCCGTTACACATTGATAAAGTGCATGTGAGCGAAAAACTCAACGCCTTGTCCATGCCCTCTATCATGTATTGAATAAGCTTTGCCTTATCAAGTGTTCCTGCAAATTGTGAACTTGTGCTGTATAATGCATTAAGCCTGTATAAACTGTCTGCCAGATCTTTGTTGGAATTGGAGAGCATATCAAGAGAATTTTTCATTCTAAGATTTATATTAATTGTCGAAAGAATAAAATCTTCCTGCATTTCATCTGTGAAAAATGCATTGGCATATTTGATCAATTCTTTATCGATTTTTTGAGAATTTATTAAAAAGATAATTACTGTATTTTCGCATATAGATTTAATTTTTTTGTTAAAGTTTTTAAGGTTTGCTATTGTTCCGTCAATGAGGATAGCATCGGGTGGTTCTGCGCTTATTACATCAAAAATAAGTGTTTCATCACTCATAACAGAAAAATCATAGCTGTTTTTACTGAATATTCCGCTGAATTTTTCTATATTTTTATTATCTTCCGATACCAGCAAAATCTTAATCATACTATTAATTTTATCAGCAATCGGTAATATAGCAAATTGATTAATTTTTGTTTAGTTATTTCGAAGACTTCTTTTTAGGATTTTTGTTATGTCTTGGTTTGCCGTTATTTCTTTTGGGCAGATTCGGGGTAGAATATGATGTTTGGATACGTTTCACACTGTATACATCGGGAATTGCCTGAATGCTTAAAATTACTTTTTTGAGTGTTTCAATATTGTCAAGTTCAATTCCGAGTTCTATAATACCGATTTTCCCGCTTTTGGATTTCACATTTGCATAATTTATGTTTGTGCCGTTATCAGAGACTGCTGCAATAATATCTTTCAAAAGCCCTTGTTTTTCGGCAGTTTCAACTCTTATTGTAGTATTGTATGTTTTGTTGGCATTGTCCCCTGACCATCTGATATCCATTAATCTTTCAGGTTCAATATGTTCAAGCATCGGACAGTCCATTCTGTGAACTGTAACGCCTTTGGCACGTGTTACAACACCTACAATCGGTTCTCCGGGAATAGGAGAACAGCATCTGGCGATTGAATACATTAAACCTTCAAGACCGATAATATCTTTTTCTGATTTTTTTCTGGTTGTTCCGTGAAAAGTTCCTGCAGGCTGTTTTGGTGCTTCAGGCTTTTTCAGCTTATTGATAATTTTATTGAGAGTTGTCTCTCCGTAACCGAGAGCTGCAAATAAGTCTTCTGCGGACAGGTAGTTCATTTGTTTGGCGACTTTGTCAAACTCTCCTGATTTCATATAATCATCAAATACGGATTTTGTCAGTTCATGTTCAAGGTTTGACTTTCCGACTTCAATATGTTCATCGCGGTTATTTTTCTTAAACCACTGTTTAATTTTTGACGCAGCCTGTTTTGTAACGACAAAATTTAGCCAGTCAAGCCGCGGGGCAGGTGTCTTAGATGTTAAAATCTCTACGATATCGCCGTTATGAAGTTTGGTGTCAAGCTGTGCAATTCTGCCGTTTATTAAAGCTCCTACTGTTTTATTTCCTACTTCCGAGTGAATTCTGTAAGCGAAGTCAACAGGTGTTGCATTTACCGGAAGGTCAAATACGTCCCCGTTAGGAGTAAAGGCAAATACCTGATCGGAAAACAGGTCAAGCTTAACCGAATTTACGTAATCTTCGGCAGATGACATATCTTTATCATATTCAACAAGTTTTCTCATCCAGGAAAACTGCATATCTGTAGGGTTATTTGCTTTTTGCGAGCCTTTTTCTTTATATCTCCAGTGGGCTGCAATACCGTATTCTGCAACTTCATGCATTTCCCATGTTCTTATTTGAACTTCAAGAGGTTTTGAGCGCGGTCCGATAACAGAAGTATGCAGGGACTGGTACATGTTGCCTTTCGGCATTGCTATATAATCTTTAAATCTCCCCGGTATAGGCTTGAATTGTGAATGTATAAGCCCTAATACTTCATAACATTCTTTTTCTGTATCAACGATAACTCTTACAGCAGTAATGTCGTAAAGATCGTGGAATGCAATATTCAAACGTTTCATTTTGCTGTAAATACTGTAATAATGCTTTGCACGCCCTGTAATCTGTGCGTTGATACCTGCTTTTTTTACATCTGCAGTAATTTTATCAATAAGTATTTTTACGGTTTCTTCTCTGCTTGCTTTGGTTTGAGATACCAGACGTGCTATTTCAAAATATTTATCCGGTTCAAGATACCGTAAAGATAAATCTTCAAGTTCTGCTTTGATTTTATAGATCCCTAAACGGTTGGCAAGCGGAGCAAAAATATCAAGTGTTTCTCTTGCAATTTTTTGCTGCTTGCTTGCGGTCATAAAATTCAGCGTACGCATATTATGCAGTCTGTCTGCAAGTTTTAAGAAAACTATTCTTATGTCGCTAGCCATTGCAATGAAGAGTCTGCGGAAGTTTTCGGCCTGCCGTTCTTCATTTGATTTGAACTGTAGTTTCCCGAGTTTTGTTACTCCCTGAACAAGTGTCAGAACATCTTTGCCGAAAAGTTTTTCTATTTCTTCGGGTTTGGTGTCAGTATCTTCAAGAATATCATGCAGGAATGCTGCTTCAAGAGTATGAGAATCCACTTTTAAACCTGCAAGAATTTTGGCGACTTCCACAGGATGAATAATATAAGGTTCTTCAGAAATTCTGTACTGACCTTCATGCAGACGTTTGGCAAAAAGATATGCCTTTTCTATCTGTTCAATTTCTTCGGGTTCTCTGTTTTGCGCTATAAGTTCTTTTTTTATATCATCAAAAAGTGGTTTTTCGCTCATGATATAATCATAATACAGATTTTATCAGAAATTTTCAAGTAAAATGAAAAATTTCATTCATAAGGATTATAAAATGTTAAAAGAAACAAATGACGGTTATATAATAAATCTGAAAATTTCTCCGAATGCTTCGAAAAATGAAATAATAAAAACAGATGACGGAATTTTTAAGATAAAAATAACAGCCCAGCCTGTCGATGGCAAGGCAAACAAAGCCCTTATAGAATTTCTTTCTAAAAATTTAAAAGTTCCTAAAACTTCTATTGAAATTCTAAAAGGCCATTCCGGTAAAGAAAAAACTCTGCTGGTTCGTTCAAAAGATATTGATGTTATAGAGAAATTGAAAAGTTTTGTAAACTAAATAGTATAAAAATGGCAACAAAACTTATTCAGCTTTTTTATATTGCATAAAAATAAAGGAGTACAAATGCAAGTTAACAGAATTCAGAGTAATACACAGTATCAGCCCGTTGTAAAATCTCCGGCATTTTCCGGCGGAATAAGTCATAATTTATGTAAAAAATTATTGGCTGACGGGGCTGAATTTGCTGATATTTTGGAAAAATCGGCTAAAATTAAAGATATTAATGCCGATGTTTTTGTCTTATCTGACGGATTATATAACAAAAATGAAAAAACAGCGGAATTTGTTTTGTCTGCAGTTGACGAAATCGGCTTTATTCCAGGGTTAGAAAATGTAAAACCAAAAATTTTAAAGATTAAAGGCAACAGCTTAAAAGATGCTTTTAACAGTGTTAAATCAGACGAACTAGCAAGTGTAAATAAATCCCTTGCAGATGATTATAATAACCAATACGACAAAACTAAAGAATTTCGCCGTTCGGTTTATGCTCAAAGAGATGCCGTAAGTAAAGAACTGGAGCGAAAATTTACTTTAGCAAACAGTTTTTGGGTTAATTATTATAAGTCTTTAAAATAATTGTAAAACAAGGTATTGCAAAATTTCATTTTTTAAGTTAGCATATAACCCATAAGGAAATATAAATGTTAAAAATCAATTCTTTAAAATTTCATCATTTACATCATCATAGATCCCTTGGAAGGCTATGAATTGATGTTACGCGCTTTTAAAGAATAATGTAGATAAAATTCAATTCTGATAAAAATAGTCTTTCAAGGAACCCCGAATGAAGCGTTTGTGAGGCTATTTTTATTATAAAGAATTGGAGAAATAAAAAAATGACAATAACAAATATAATTTCGGCAATAGGCAATAACAGCAGTGTATACCCCCTTATAGTCCGCGATTGCGGGATAGAAGTCCCTACAAAAATTATTCTGACCTATGATCAAAATAAAAAAGAATCTAAAGGGATTGCATACCTTGCTGCACGTGAAAGATTTCTTGATGAATATGCAACGTCCGCAGTTTGGCTGGGAGGTATACCCCTTGTTGGCTGGATTTGCGATAAATATATAAAAACACGCGGTTTAAATCCTAAAGTTAATTTGAAATTATTCAAAGAAGAAGAAGGTATTCAGGGAATTGACTATAATATTAAAAAATTTAAAGATATCGCACCTGATGCTGTAAAAGATCTTCTCAAAGCAAAAGAAAACAAAAAATTGTATGAGAAATTGCTCGCAGGAAAATTCGTAGCTTCAACAACAATTCCGATTTTGTTTATGGGATTTATTCTGCCTAAGCTCATATTTGCATCTTCCGCAAGGAAGATAGAAAATTTGAGAAAAAAAGAAGCTGAAAAGAAAAAAACATCTCCTGTAAGTTTTTTACAAAAAGACAGATTTTATAAATCTAAAGACGTAAACTTTACGGGAAATTGGATCCCCAGGGCTGCGAATTTCTCGGCTCAGGACAAAATGGCTGTAACGGATGGCGGTTATGCAATCGGGCGTGTTGCAACAGCGCGCAATAAAAATGAACGTTATGATTTGTCATTCAAAATGGCAGGCATGATGTTTTTAAACTTTGTAGCGCCAAAATGGATTGAAAAAGGGTTAAATAAGCTTACCGGAGTCGAATTGGATCCTGTAATGCTTGCTGATAAAGAATTTTCAAAACAAATTAAAGAGGGAACTTTACAACTACCTTCCGGAGCATCTGCCGAGGAACTTTTAAAATTTGTAGACAACACTGAAAATAAAGATACTCTATTTATAAAGTATGCAAAGAAATTCGACAAAATAAAAATGCTTGATAACGGTGTAAGAGACCCGAGAGAATATGTTGATATTAAAAAGCTCGGCAAATTCAGAAATGACATAGAAGAATTTGCTAAAAAAGCTCTAAAAACTAATGATTTCAACGGCTATCTGAAGCAGGCAAGGATTGCAAAATCTGCAAACATTTTAACTAATGTAGCCCTGAGCAGTTTCCTTCTTGCTTATGTTCTGCCGAAAGCACAGTTTGCATTCAGAAAATTAATTACCGGTTCTGATCTGGAACCGGGTTTGGCTCCTGCTGAAAAAATTGTAGATGCTAAATAGTCTGATTTTGCTTGTGTTCTTTAAAGATAGAGACAATTGATACCGCAGAGAATATTTTTTTAGTGGCAGGGAACAATGCTAATAGCTCTATAATAGCTATGCTTGCGGCAAACCTCCATATAGTGAGACAAATTCCGAATTTATATGAATAATCCGGAATTACCATTAGTACTTTTGTAAATATAGTTTGACAGATTGTGAATTTTTCGGAATACGCCAGATGATGGGACAGCAGAATGATAAGAGAATTAAGACCAAGGTATTTTAATAGTAAATTTAAGTAAGTTATGTTTATTTTTTCAAGTAACATTGAAAATCTAATTACAATAATACTTAATCCTATTGCTGTATTTAAAGATATAAAAGGATTTGTATAAATTCGGCTGTTTAAATCAAGACCGAAATATTTATAATCTATGTATCCTAATATTAATGCGCCTGCATATGTGAACAGTAATAAAAATTTTTTCTTAAAGAAATTATATTTATTCAGCAGATAACCTATATATGTTATGTATAAAACGGATAAAGCAATATCAAAGCTCCAAGGAAGTTTTATGTATTTCCCGATTAATATACCTGATGATGTTATAAAAAATGCAATAATACAATTAACAAAATCATTAGACTCAAATTTTTTAGTTAATTTCAGAAATGTCCAAAGAAAAATTCTTACAAGGAACAGGCATGGAAGAAACCAGGCAGAGCCTATTGAAGTTTTAAATTTTAAAACGTTTCGTCCGGAGGCATATAGTATTATTAATAAATTATCGAGAAACTTACGGCTGGTAATATTAAAAAAGACTAGTTTCCAAAGTAATGCCGGCAGTAAAAGTCTTTTGGCTGACGTTAAAAGCAGCAGTTTAAAATTATCACAATATTTCGAAAAATCAAAGAAATAGCCTGCAAGAATGAAAAATAACGGCATATGGAATAAATATATAAAATCTGAAAAATTTTTCGGAAAATAGGAATGCCCTGCAACAACAAGTGTTATTGCAATCCCTTTGGTTATATCTCCCCATAAATAATGTTGTCTTGTTGAAGTTGAATTATGCTCAGTTAAATTGTTTGAAATTGAATTATTTACCATATTAATTTAAAATATCATGAAATATTATATATTAGAATATGAATAAAAAAATAAGATGCAATCGGCATCTTATTTTTTTTTATGTATTTTGAAATATTATTTTACACCATAGCTATTTCTCTGGGTTCCATAAAGACAACATCATTGCTGTCTGTAGAATGATCTATGTCAGGTAAAATTTCATTTTTGATATTAGCTAAATCTTCCTGCATCAATCTTCTTGGAGAGCCGTCTGCCATAGAGTTATTTCTTAAAAGATATGACGGATGGAAGATTGTTATTGCTTTATAATCTTTTCCATCAACGTTAATTGTCATCCATTGACCTCTGACTTTAGAGATTGTCTGTTTTTTATCAAGCTGTACAAATGTTTTTAATGCTGTAGCTCCGCAAAGAACAATTGCTCTCGGGTTGATAATATCAATTTGAGCGTTTAAAAACTTTCTGCAGGCTGATTGTTCTTCTTCTGTCGGAACTCTGTTTTCAGGAGGTCTGCATTTTACAGTGTTGATAATATATACATCTTCATCTCTTGAAATTCCTGCATTTGAAAGAAACTCATTTAAAAGCTGTCCGGCACGTCCGACAAAGGGTCTGCCTGTTTCATCTTCCATTTCACCAGGAGCTTCGCCGATAAGAACTATTTTTGCAGTTGACGGATTTCCGTCAGAAAAAACAACATTTTTTCTTGTTTTTGCAAGTGCACAGCCTGTGCAGCTTTCACACTTTGATCTTACTATCTCCAGACAATCTTTCTTCATTTTCGTCTCTCTCCTCTTTAAATAATCCTACATTATATTTTTTACAATATCTTTTTAATTCTTTCATGATTACATCTGATAACATGAATACTGCTATTAAGTTTGGCACAGCCAAGAATAAAGTAAATGCATCAGATAGATTAATTATACTTTTAAAGTTCATGGCAGAACCGATTATTATGAATATACAATATATAACCTGAAAAGTGCGTGTTGTCAATTTTGTATCGCCAAATAAATAATTCCACGCCTTAATTCCGTAATATGAGCCGCAAAGCATTGTAGACAGTACAAAACAGCTTGCCATAAATGTTAACAAAATCGGGAAAAACGGGCACACTGTACCAAATGCTTTTGAAGTTAATTCTATACCTGCAATCCCTGATGTATTAAGGTATTCTCCCGAAACAACTATAACAAAAGCAGTTGCAGAGCCTACAATTACTGTATCAACAAACGGCTGAAGCATGGCAATAAAAGCCTGTGCAACAGGATTATTCGTTTTTACGGCAGAAAACGCAATCGGTGCAGTGCCAAGCCCTGCTTCGTTTGCAAACATTGCACGGCGAAATCCCCAAAGCATGCACATCATCCATCCGCCTGCTAATGCTTTTGGTTGAAATGCTTCTTTTAAAATTACACTGAATGTATGAGGGACATGACCGATATTATAAATACACACCGCAAAAGCTGTTAAAACATATAATGTGCACATGACAGGCGTAACCTTGGATGTAAATTTTCCGATTGCTTTAATCCCGCCGATAATTGTAAAGTAAGTTATAACAGCAACAATTAAACCTAAAAGCCAGCCCTGATTTGCAAAAAAACTGTTATTTCCTCCTGTAACTTCCGTAATTTGGGTTGTCATTGCATTTATCTGGAATAAATTCCAGCCCCCAATCATCGCAAAAATACAGCATACTGCATAAATTTTAGAAAGGTGAGGAGCAAATTTACCGATATATTTGTTATTTTTAAGAGCGCCTTCAATATAATACATAGGTCCGCCTGCGATTGTACCGTCAGGATTAATTTTTCTAAATTTAAGCCCTAAAAGAACTTCTGCAAACTTTAATGCCATTGAGAAAAAACCTGCCAGTATCATCCAGAAAATTACTCCCGGGCCGCCTATAGATACAGCCGCTGCCGAGCCTGCTACGTTTCCTATGCCTGCTGATGCTGAAATTGTTGCAGTCAGAGCCTGAAAAGAAGATACTTCGCCTTTTTTCTTTTTAACACGGATTTCTTTGTGCTCATAATTTTTGGTAATGAGCTGTAAAGCGTGCTTAAATCCCCAGATTCCGATAAATCTTGTTCTGATTGTAAAATAAAAAGCCGCAATCATTAAAAGTGCAACAAGAAATTCAATTCTGACTCCGTGAATGGTGATAGAACTGAAAATTATCCCTGAAATTTTATCGGCTATCGGTGATAAAAATGTATCAATGGCTGTGTCTAAATTCATTGCTATATAAGTTTAGCACAAACATGAGATTTATTTTCTAAACATTTTTTTTATTAATGGGAAACACAGGGCAAGACTTCCTATTCCAAGAAATGCAAACACTGATTTGGGTGTTTTTCTTCTTTCTATGCTTTCTGTATTTTTCATTGAAGTGTAAATGTCATAATTAAGCCTGTTAAAATCTCTGGATGCTTGTTCATGTGAATATAGAACAGGTTTAACGAATCCGTTCGGCGGTGTAATTATGCCGACATTTAACGCAGGATTTTTCATATTTTGATTTACACTGACACTATTCTCCATATATTAATTAAAACAAAATTTCTTAATAAATTGCCTTAAATATTTAATTATGTTAAGCATGTATTGACAAAAAATCGAAAAATTAATAAAATGATAATTGTTACTGATTTCGCGGAAGATTATGAATTATTCAAGACAAAGAGAAGTTATTTTAGATACGTTAAAATCAAATGTTGTTCATCCGACAGCAGAATATCTTTATGCAATTTTAAAATCTAAAGAGCCTAATATAAGTCTTGCAACTTTGTACAGAAATCTGAATCAGCTTGCAGATAACGGTGTTATAAAAAAAATTGACGGTTTAGAGACATCATCGCATTATGACCATAATACTCATGAGCATTATCATTTTATATGTGATAACTGCAGGAGAGTTTTTGATGTAAGTTCTGATATAGCCCCTGATATCGTTCAAAAAACTGAAGCGGAAACAGGTTTTATTGTAAAAAAACATGATATAATATTTAATGGTATATGTAAAAATTGTCTGGAAAAGATAAAAGAGAGTAATTAAACGGCTGTAAATCAGCTCAAGAAAGGAGATAATTATGGAAAAGTATGTATGCACAGTATGCGGTTATGTGTATGATCCGGAAGAAAACGGCGGCGTAAAGTTTGAAGATTTAGCTGACGATTATGTTTGCCCTCTTTGCGGTGTTGGAAAAGATATGTTTGAAAAACAATAACCAATGAATTTTTGTTGAAGTTTAATGAAGAAAGGAAGTATTATGCCTGAATTAAAAGGAACAAAAACTGAAAAAAATTTATGGGCTGCTTTTGCAGGCGAATCGCAGGCGAGAAATAAGTATACATACTATGCTTCTCAGGCTAAAAAAGATGGATTTGTTCAAATAAGCAAAATATTTGAAGAAACTGCAAATAATGAAAAAGAACATGCTAAAATTTGGTTCAAAGCTTTGCATGGTGATAAAATTCCCGAGACATTGAAAAATCTGGAAGATGCGGCAGACGGAGAGCGTTATGAGTGGACGGATATGTATGCCCAATTTGCCAAAGAAGCAAAAGAAGAAGGGTTTGATACACTTTCCGCTTTGTTTGAACTTGTCGGCAAGATTGAAAAAGAACATGAAGAAAGATATAGAGCTCTTTTAGAAGCTGTAAAAAACAGTACGGTTTTTGCTAAAAATGAAGTTGTAGTCTGGGAATGTGCAAATTGCGGACACATTCATACAGGAGAGAAAGCCCCTGAAATTTGTCCTGTGTGTAAACACCCGCAGGCATACTTCTTTATGAAAGCCAAAAATTATTAATAAATTTAGTAAGGCTTTGTATTTTTACAAAGCCTTTTTTATGTTAAAATATTAATGTATATTAATCGAGAGGGATAATTTGTGGAGCTTAAAGGTACAGAAACAGAAAAAAATTTAATGAAAGCTTTTGAAATTAATGCAAAAAGGCGTATGGAATATGATATTTATGCATTAATTGCTGAAAAACAGGGCTATAATGACCTTGCACGCTTAATGACACGTTATGCAAATCATGAAAAAGAGCATTCAAAGCTCTGGTATAAATGGTTAAAATGTGATAGCGGCTGTTTGCCTGGTTTGCTTGACAGCGCAAGAGATGCTTTGAAAAATGAAAAAGATGAAATTGAAGGCATTTATGAACAATTTGCGCAAAAGGCTAAAGAGGAAGGACTTGATCATATTGCAGGTCTTTTGGAAAATATTGAAGCTATAGAAAAAATTCATTATGACCGAATGAAAAAATTAATATTGAAACTTGAGGATCAAGCAGACCCAAATCCTGACGGAACTTATAACTGGGTGTGTTCAACCTGCGGAGCTGTTTTTGTCCAGAAAGAGGACCCCCAATACTGCCCCCTTTGTTTAAAAGAAGAAGTATTTTTTTATAAAAAGCCAAATAAATAGTAAAGGAGAAATATAAATGAAATTTCAGGAAATTAAAAACAATATTTTCTACTGCGGTTTGAATGACTGCGACAGAAGAATTTTTGACGAGTTAATTCCGCTGGAGCACGGTACAAGCTACAACTCATACCTTGTAAAAGGCTCTGAAAAAACTGCAATTATAGATACAATGTATCCGCCGAAAACTAAAGAATATTTAAAAAGATTAGCTGAAAATCAAATCGGTAAAGTTGATTATATAATAGCAAATCATGGAGAACAGGACCATTCGGGATCTATCCCTGCTTTGTTAGAAAAATACCCCAATGCAATTGTTTTAACAAATCCTAAATGTGCTGAAAATATTAAATCAATGCTTCATGTAGCAGATGAAAAAATCAGAGTTATTACAGATGGCGAAGAAGTTTCTCTCGGTGATAAAACATTAAAATTTATTTTTGCTCCTGGGGTTCACTGGCCTGATACAATGTTCACTTATATAAAAGAAGATAATGTAATCTGTACGTGCGACTTTTTAGGTGCTCATTATACATTCTCTG
>URXH01000043.1 GCA_900551675.1 uncultured bacterium | reverse complement strand
TACTTCGTAATAAACTTTCCATACTTTGCTCCTTTCTTAAATTCAATTTTAATATTATTATATATTATATCAAACAACAACGGGCTTAACAATAATGTTAAGTCCGTTGTTTACAAAGCTTTCAAAAAACTGCTTATTTTTTGTTAACAGCTTCTTTGAATTTTTTACCAGCAGAGAATGCCGGAACTGTTCTTGCAGGGATTTTAAGTTCCTTGCCAGTTTGAGGGTTACGGCCAACTCTTGCAGCTCTTTTTCTTGATTCAAAAGTACCGAAGCCAACTAATGTAACTTTTTTACCTTTAGAAACTGTTTTTTGAATAGTTTCAATTAAAGCACCCAAAACTTCTGATGCTTCTTTTTGAGTTACGTTAGATTTTTTTGCAATTTCTTGTACTAATTCTTCTTTGTTCATAATAAAACTCCTTCTCTCTTTGTACATCCTTAATTATAGCGTAATTTATTTTAAAAGCAAGTATTTTTACGTTTTTTAACACTTTTTTACCAATAAAACATACAAATAGAGGAATTTGTATTACAAAAAGTAATAAATTGTTTTTATTTTGGACGGGAAAAATTAGTTTTTGCTATAATATTATAGGAATTAAAACGGGAGTATAAAAAGGTATTGTCAACATGAAAGAAAGAATTCTTTTATTTACCATAGTTTTTGGACTCGGAGTTTTTATTTACATATTTCAAAGCTATTTTAATACAGTTTGGGGACTTGCGCTTTTATGCACGTTCATGTTCATATACGCTTTATTTTTGAACCTTTCTTACAAACTTAAAAAACGTAAACTTGAAAAATATCCCCAAATAATTAACGAAAACTACAAACCGTCAGTTACTGTCATGATACCCGCTCACAATGAAGAAAGCGTAATTTCAAACACTGTACGCAACATATTAAACATGGATTATGAAAATTTTG
This sequence comes from uncultured bacterium, assembly GCA_900551675.1. Lineage (GTDB taxonomy): Bacteria > Cyanobacteriota > Vampirovibrionia > Gastranaerophilales > Gastranaerophilaceae > Stercorousia. The sequence goes on along the minus strand of URXH01000043.1, from coordinate 15,151 downwards.
ATATTATCGTAATTGATGACAGAAGCTCCGATAACACTGCATCCGTTATAAAAGATCTCGAACACAAATATGATAAAGTTACAGCACTTATAAGACCTAAAGATGCATTCCCGGGCAAATCTGCCGTATTAAATGACGCTTTTAAAATTGCAAAAGGGGAAGCAATACTTGTATTTGACGCTGATGCCACAGTGGAACCAGAATTCCTTTCAAAACTTATACCGTATCTTGAGCCTAAAGATGTTGGAGCTGTTCAGGCAAGAAAAGTTATAAGAAACAAAAACGTAAATCTTTTAACCAGATGCCAGAACAATGAATATACAATGGATACACATTTTCAAGTAGGAAGAGACTCTATTAAAGGCGCTGTAGAATTAAGAGGCAACGGAGAGCTTATTAAACGCCAGGCGCTAGATGATATCGGGGGATGGAATAACTATACACTTGTTGACGATCTTGATATGTCTACAAGATTGCACATAAAAGGCTGGGATATAAGATTTTGTCCTGATGCTGTTGTTTATGAAGAAGGAATTATATATTTAAGACCGCTTTACAGACAGAGAAGACGCTGGCTGGAAGGAACAATCAGAAGATATCTTGAATATGCCGGAGATGTTTTGTTTTCAAAAGATATGTCTCTGCGCGCAAGCCTTGATATGACAGCATATATAACTCAGTTTATCATGCCGGGCTGGTTTGTCATGGAAATTCTTATCCGCGGTTTTAAAGTTCTCGCCAAACAGGCACCGCCTCACATGCTTTACTCATCTATAGTTATCGGATGTGCTATCGGATTCGGCTTCTTTTTCGGAGCCAGATATGCTTTGAGGCGATATGATTACATGCCGAGACTCGATGCGACTTTTGAGGCATTGGAAACCTCTATTTATCTTTTTATAATATGGTTCCCGCTTGTTTTATATATATGCTTTAAAATACTTTTCTTGAAAAAAGATATGAATTGGGGCAAAACCGCACACGGTCTTGTTCTGGAAGAAGAAGCAAGCATAAAAGCTTTCATCAAAAAAGAATTAGAGAAAACTAAAAAATATACTAAAGAGTATACCGAAAAATACAGAGAAAAATTAAAACAAATACTTGCCGAAAGAACCTCTGAAGGAGAATTTAAAAACTACACAAAATCCGGCAAAGAGGATTAAAATAAAAGGAGAAAAATAAAAATGGCTACAGAAACAATTATAGACGTAAGAAATAAAATCAGATCAGTTCCGAATTTTCCAAAAGAAGGGATTATATTCCGCGATATAACAACAGCACTGAAAGATCCTGAAACATTAAAGGTGATGATAGACTATCTGTGCGCACAATTTAAAGATGTAAAAATTGATTATGTAGCAGGGATAGAAAGCAGAGGTTTTATATTCGGCATGCCTATGGCTTACAAACTCAATGCTGGGTTTGTTCCTATCAGAAAACCCAACAAATTACCTGCCGAAACGTATTCTCAGGAATATTCTCTTGAGTACGGCACAGATAAGATTGAAGTTCATAAAGATGCTTTCGAAAAAGGCGCAAATGTGTTAATTGTTGATGATTTACTTGCAACAGGCGGGACAGCGGAAGCTGCCTGCAAACTTGTCAAAAAAACAGGGGCGAATTTAGTCGGTATAGCATTTTTAATCGAATTGACAGATCTTAACGGCAGAGAAAAATTAACAGATTCTCCGAGAACTGTTTCAATGCTGCAATATTAAAAAGATTTACCTGTTGTAAATATGTTCTTTTGTAACCTGGGCACTCTGCGGGATATAATTTTTCAAATATTCAACAGCTTCCAAAGGCGTTGAAGCTAAAAAAAAGAGTGCGCGTGCATTTTTGGATGCAAATTTCTTTTCAATTACTTCATCTAAAAATTCGATTAATTTATCATAAAAATTGTTTGTATTTAAAATTACTACAGGTTTGTTATTATAACCTAATTGTTTTTGTACAATCATTTCCGATAACTCTTCAAGAGTCCCGAAACCTCCAGGAAGTGCGACAACAGCATCCGATATTTCGTCCATTTTGGCTTTCCGGCTGCGCATACATGGAGTAATATACAACTCGACACATTCATCGGTATTAACTCCCATATTATGTAATTTTTCAGGCATAACACCGATTATCTGCCCGCCGTTTTCTTTAACTTTTTTAGCACAAGCCCACATAAGTCCCAGAGAACTTCCGCCATATACCATATCAAAACCGGATTTGCCTAACAAATCCCCGAATTTTTCAGCTTCACCGTAGAATGATTTTTCAAGATAATTACAGGAAGATGCGAATACGCAAACACGTTTTATATCATTCATCAAAACCACCGCCTATTTTATAATAATATGAGCAGCTTACCCCCGTTCCCGATGAAGAACAATCTTTTCGTAATTCTTCCATACTTTTATCATATCCAAAAGGTTCTATTTTCCCGCCGTCATAAATATTTATGCCAAAAATATCCTTACCCCACCTGTTCGGCGGCAAAAGGCCGTTTATATCAAACATCATCAAAAACCATATATCAGATGATTTGTCTGTTTTAATATCTTTAAACCCGATAATAGTATTGTTTTCCGCAAAATAAAAATCATTAAAATAATAAGTCTGTCCTTTATAAACATGCGAACCGTTCATATAACGCGGTTTGTAATGTTTTATAGGATAATTATCAGTATTAACACGCAAATACGGCTTTATAACGGTCAATAACAACCCTTCTCGTTCACGGGAAGTAGTAGCTTTATTCATACTTTTTAGCATATCATCCGTTATATGGGCATTTATAACCGAAAACATATATTCTACACGGTTTAATTTTTCGTTCCACTTTGAAATAAAATTTGCCTGCCTTGTATTTTCTATAGAAAAAGGCATTATAAGCAGTATCACTCCAAGCATTACAAACAAAGCTATAGAATATTCAAGTTTCCACCTGTTTTTAACTGTCATAAAAAAGCCTCTTATTATGCCATATCAATACGTTTTTTTTCTTCGATTAATTTATCGTAAACCCATTCAGGAACAAAGTTTTTACCGAGAATTATCTGGCCGTTCATAATATTCGGTGCATGGAAATCAGATCCGCCGGTTACAATAAGCCCGAGTTCTTCCGCCATTGATGAAAAATATTCAACACATGCCGGAGTGTGTTTTCTATGGTAAGCTTCAATACCTCTTAAACCGTACTGCATAAGTTCTTTAATCAAACTTTCCGCAATATCAAGATCATGAGGGTGAGCTATTACAGGAACACCGCCGGCATCATAAATAATTTCAACAGCATCTTGCGGAGTAACCGTTTTTCTCTGTACATAAACAGGAGAATCGTCATGGATATATTTTGCATAAGCTTCCATAACGCTTGTTGTACCGCCGGCATTTGTAATAGCTTTTGCAATATGCGGACGGCCGATACTTCCGCCTTCAGCGACCTGTTTTTTTATATCATCAAACTTTATTCTGATACCTTCTTTTTTAGCAAGAAGCGCGAGAATCTCTTTTGTCTGCTTGACACGCGCCTGCTGCTGAATTTTTAACAATTCCTGAAAATCATTATCAGTTACATCCATAAAGTAACCTAAAATATGAACTTCATAATTTTTATAAAGCGTATTTACTTCAATCCCCTGAATAATCTCAAGCTTGTCTTCTTTATTTTGTTTTTTCAAATAGTCTTTTGCGACTTTGTATGACAAAACATTATCGTGATCGGTCAAAGCAATTGCCTGAAGTCCGACATCAATTGCGGTATCGACAATCTTTTCAGGCGAGAAAACTCCGTCCGAGTAGAATGTATGAATGTGCAAATCACTTTTCATTTTCCTCTTCCTTTTTACTCTTATCTGCATAACAAAAAACTCTTTTTATAGCTACAGTATGCCCGCTGACTTGATTAATTTCCACTTCAACAGCATTTATTTGGACGACATTACTGTCCGCTACATCGTACCGCTCGGGAATAACAGTTGTAAAACGGTTAAGAGAAGTTTTATAGTCCATTCCGATAACACTTTCAGCCGCACCGCAAAAACCTGCGTCTGTTATATAGCCCATATTATTAATAATTTGTTCATCGGCTGTCTGCACATGTGTATGAGTTCCAAAAAATGCACTGACGCCAAGTTCTGAACAAAATTTTCCAAAACAAATTTTTTCTGCCGTAGCTTCTGCATGAAAATCAACTATCACGACAGGGGTAATTGATTTTAAACGTTCAATTTCATCTTTTACAACAGTCCACTGAGATTCAACAGGCGCCATAAAAACTCTGCCAAGAACATTTATAACCCCTATTTTAACACCGTTCTCTGTTTCAAAAATACGGCTTCCGAAACCTGGAGTATTTTCAGGGTAATTAAAAGGTCTGATTAATTTATCAGCTTTATCTATGTAGTTAAAAATTTCTTTTTTATCCCAGATATGATTGCCTGATGTCATACAATCAATCCCGTATTCGGATAATTCATTATAATTCTTTTCAGTAAGCCCGAAACCATGAGATGCATTTTCAACATTAGCGATTATAAAATCATACTTTTCTCCAGCTGCCTGCGGCAGAGCTTGAGGATCGTCCGGCATCAGAAAATCCCGTACGGCAAATCTTCCCGGTCTGCCCACAAGATCGCCGAAAAATAAAACTTTTATATTTTTATCATCACCTGTCATTTACACCTCTGTAGTGAAGCGTGAAATGTGAAGAGTGAAGCGGCTTTTAGCTCTTTCTTCACACTTCCCTGTTCACTTTTACACTTATTTAGCTATTTCAGTTGTTCTGAACTCTCTTACTACCGTAACTCTGATTTGTCCGGGGTAATCAAGTTCGTCTTCAATACGTTTTGCAATATCTCTTGCCAGTTTCTGTGATGCAAGATCATCAAATCTTTCAGATTCAACAATAATTCTGACCTCGCGTCCTGCTTGAACCGCAAATGATTGCTTAATACCTTCATAACTGTTAACTATTTCTTCAATCTTCTGAAGACGTTTAATATAAATTTCAAGCGTGTCGCGTCTTGCACCGGGTCTGCCTGCGGAAATTGCATCGGCAACTTTTACCAGAACTGCTTCAATTGTATTTGCTACAACATCATCGTGGTGGGCTTCTATTGCATGAATTACTTCCGGCCGTTCTCCATATCTTGACGCAAGTTCAACCCCGAGCTGAATATGTGTGCCTTCCTGAGTTTGATCAACAGCTTTACCAATATCATGCAAAAGACCTGCACGTTTTGCAATTTTTTCATTCGCACCGATTTCTGCGGCCAGCATGCCTGCGATGTGCCCTACTTCAAGAGAATGCTTCAATACATTCTGCCCGTAGCTTGTTCTGTAATAAAGTCGACCAAGAGTTTTGATAAGCTCTTTATTCAAGCCCATAACACCCATTTCAAGAGCAGCATTTTCGCCTTCTTCCCAGATTTTTTTATCAATTTCATCCTGAGCTTTTTCAACCATTTCCTCAATACGGACAGGGTGAATACGACCGTCTACAATAAGTTTTTCAAGAGCCAGTTTAGCAATCTCGCGTCTTACAGGGTCAAAACTTGATAATACAACGGCTTCAGGGGTATCATCGATAATCAAATCAACTCCTGTCAAAGTTTCTAATGCTCTGATATTGCGTCCTTCACGTCCTATTATACGGCCTTTCATTTCATCGTTGGGTAAGGCAACAACAGAAACTGTTGTTTCAACCACCTGCTCAATCATACATCTCTGCATTGTTGTTGATAAAATTTCTTTTGCCTTTTCTAATGATGTTTCTTTTATCTTAGCTTCATTTTCTCTGATAAGCTGCATCTGCTCCTGCGCCAGATCATGTTTAAGCTGGTCAAGGAGCATATTTTTAGCGTCTTCTGCAGACATTCCGGAAATTCTCTCAAGTTCGGTTGTCTGTTTTTGAACAATTTCAGCAAGATAATCTTCTTTTTCCAGAAGTTCATCCAACTTTCTTTGAGCCTGTAAATCTTTTTCTGTATATTCCTGAATTTTATCTTCAAGCATATCTTCGCGTTTTGCGAGTTTTTGTTCCTGTCTTGCAAGCTCCTGACGTCTTTCTCTTTCTTCTTCGTTAAGTTTCTCTCTGTCATCCTGCAATTCTTCAATTGCTTTAATTTTTGCCTCTTTAAGAAGCAGTTTTTCTTTTTCTTCCAATGCTTTCCTGTCTTTTTCAACAGATTGAAGCACGGATTTGGTTTTGCTCTGCTGGACAAACAGCACAGCGATTAATGCTATTACCGCAATAACCGCAATAATCAATAAAAAGTCCATAAAGTTTTATACCTTATCCTTTTCTATTTTTTAATAATACACGCAATGCCCGATACATATAACCTATCGAGCCTCAAACTATTTAACTATATAAATAAATTTTATTGCATATATTTCCAAAAAATATTTACCTACTACATCTGTCAATATGATAGCATGTAAATAGATATTTGTATAGTCTAAATTTATTTTTTGATACATAACATAAAATTCTTATATTTTATGTGTGTAATTAAATATATTTCTCAAAGTTTTTCAAAATAATTGACTTAAATTTTTCAAACTCCTCTTCAGGATTTTTTGCATTTATCCCCGGCATAGGAGCAGCAGGAATAATTCCCTGCTTTTTCGCGGCGGCATCCAGTATCCCTTTTGTTGTCCCGCTTAACGGTAATGATGAATAAAGCTTGTATTTAGCTTTTTTAGAAGCCGTATTTTTACTATGTTCAAAAATATAATTAAATAAATTATATTCAGCTTTCAATACCCCGTTTTCACTGCAGAAATTTCTCAACAAATCTAAAGCCGGATTGTCAGATTGTGTATATTTTTTTAATTTATATTTATGAGCGGAAATTCCAAACTTATTATTGCTTACAATAACTGTGCCGTCAGCACAGCAGTTAATTATTGTAGCTTTATCCCCCATCTCTTGCGCATTGTTAATTATTTCGCTGATTTCTCCAATTTGAAAACCGTCTTTAGCATTTCTAATTGCGGCTCTTATTGCTGTCCCCCTTAATTGAGCTGTAAAAGAGGGGTTGTGAGAATTGTGAGAATTGTGAAAATTGTTATAATTATTATTTACTTTTAAATCCATTTTATTACCTCATTTTCACCTTATAAAAATATGTAAAAGCAAAATTTTGCCACTTACATAAATTTTTAATTTACAATTCTTCAAAAAAAGTGTATACTTAAATTGTTAAAAGGAGAGAGACATATATGAAAATTAAAGTTTCACAAGACGTAAAAAACACTCCTGCAGAAGTTATAGTCATCAATAAATTTGAAGGTGAAAAAACTTCTCAGGAGCTTGCCAATACTTATGCGGTAGAAAAAGATCATTTTGAAGGCAAATTCGGCACAACATATTTATTGCATACTTTAGGACAAATTCCTGCCGGTAAAATCCTTGTTATAGGTTTCGGCAAAAAAGAAGAATTTGACCACAACAAAATGAGAGAAGCTGTTGCTAAAGCTGTTAAAAAACTTCATCAGATTAAGGCAAAAAATGCAGTATTTGATTTTGATGTAAATGCAGATTACGGGAAATCTGCTGCTATCGGTGCAATGATTGCAGATTATGCATACGACAAATATAAATCCGAAAAAGCACATCATCTTGATGAAATCACATTCGCAAGATTTTCTGAAAACGATGTTCAAGAAGGAATTGTGTTCGGCGAAGCAATGAAATTTACAAGAGATCTTGCAAATACACCTGCTCAAATTGCAACACCTTCAAAACTTGCTGAAACAGCTGAAAGTTTGGAAGGTATTGAAACAAAAGTATTTGATAAAGATGAAATCGAAAGAATGGGGATGGGCGCTTATTTAGCCGTAGGGCAGGGAAGCGTACAGCCGCCGAAATTCATACACATGAAATACACAGGTAAAAACGTTAAGAAAAAAATCGCCCTTATCGGAAAAGGCATCTGCTTTGACTCAGGCGGACTTGATATTAAACCGCCTTCATCAATGCTGACGATGAAAGATGATATGTCAGGCGCAGCATGTATTTTAGGTGTAATGAGAGCTTTAACGGAACTTAAACCGGATATGGAAGTCCATGGAATTATCGCAGCATGCGAAAATATGCCTTCAGGTTCATCTTACAAACCCGGTGATATCTTAACTGCCAAAAACGGAAAAACAATTGAAGTAGATAACACCGATGCAGAAGGCAGATTAACCCTTGCAGATGCTCTCTGTTATGCGTGTGAACTCGGAGTTGATGAAGTTATAGATATTGCAACACTTACAGGCGCCTGTATGGTAGCTCTCGGAACAGTTGCATCAGGTATTATGGGCAATGATGAACAAATGATTGAAAGATTAATCCAGACAGCAAAAGATTCAGGCGAAATTTACTGGCAGCTTCCGATGTTCAAAGAATATATGGACAGCCTGAAATCCGAGATTGCAGATATGAAAAACACCGGTTCGCGCTACGGCGGAGCATCAACTGCCGGATTATTCTTACAGGAATTTGTAAAAGATACAAAATGGTGCCACATAGATATTGCAGGAACCGCCTATCTTGAAAAACCGCAGAAAGAATTTATATCAGGTGCGACAGGCGCAGGTGTCAGAACATTATTGAACTACGTAACAAGATAATAAATTTAAACAGGTCGGGCAGAAGCCCGACCTGTTATTTACTGCCACACTGAACTTGTTCCAGTGTCATATCCTTAAAAATTACCTATTTAACTTTTGCTAAAAATTCACCAACTTTTCTCAGCCATCTTTTTGCAATAGGCGAAAGGTTTTCTAAAGAATCACCGGATATTCTCCCATACCTATCAACAGGAATTTTTAATTCGTCTACGGCTTCAACTTTTCCTCTGTCTAAGCGACCGGAAAGTGTTAATTTATCACCATCAGTAATCTCAAAAGACCAAGGATTAATCTCAGAAGAAACACCTCTATAACATGAATTCTTTCTTGTAATAGTAGAACTATCTCTCTTTTTTGTTATCAACGGTTCTGAAACTGATCCGTCACTCTCAACTCGCCGTAAATTCGCATCATAAGAATTAGGGGAGCCAAGAACTGTACCAGTTTTTCTTGTAAATAAATAAGTGCTATCACCATGATTAAATAATCTTGTTTCCATTGACATAATTTCTACCTGCTTTCTTTTTTTGTTATTACCTACACATTTTTATAAAGTTTTGCAGGTCAAAAAAATTGCTACGGGCGCAATACATCCTATCCTATCCTATCCTATGAGGATTATATCAAGGGTTTCAGCCTTTTTAAGCTCGCATTTACATTTCGTTACATTTATAAATTTAATCCCTTATATACAAGATTAATAATAAAACATTACCTGATTATTAAAGTAGGATAGGATAAGTAGGTTGGGCTTTCAGTCCAACAATAAAATTGGACATTAGTTAGACTCGAAAATTTCTTTGATTATAGAAGAGTTTAGTCTAACTAAGAAATATTCTTTGTGATTTTATGTCCTAATAAAGTCTGATTCCGACCAGTTTGATTATAGACAATCAAGCAACTTCAAACCTGTAAAATTGGATCAAAGTCTTACTGTTACACGATCCTGAAACAAGTTCATAGCCTGCCTGAATTTATTTCAGGGATGACATTTTAAGATTTGACTTTCATGTAAACTGGACATTAAAATACAGCCACAAACATTTTTTACAGAAACAAATGTAAAAGAACACATGGTTTGATTTTTTGGGACACTTTGTGTTGGGGTAGAAACCCTACAAGCTCTTTGAATTTATTATGTTACAATAACTTCATATATTAGAAAAAAAATATATTTATGAATTTTGTTATAAAAAAGTTCATATGTTAAGAAAGGGGAAAATATGCAAATAAACAATTACCAACCAAACCAAAAACCTAATTTCGGTGCCAGATTTGTTAATAATGTAAAAGATTTAAGTATTAACACAAAAAAGTCGGAGCTCTTTTTGAAAAATTAACTAAAGATTCACCTAACGAAACATAACAAAAACAATAAATTAGCACAAGTCGCATGTTCATTTACAAGGCATAGTAAAATTGATGAAAATCCAGAAAATCAAGCATCATTATTAAATGATATATTTAGATTTGTAAAAGGGAGAGTAAAGGAAAATGCTGCATTTAAAGAAATCGACATTGAAATGAATAATCAATTTTAAAAAAGTTGACCTTGTACGTCAGCCAGCAGCAGATACGGCTTTGTCGGTTGGGCATACCTGCCCCCCCCCAAAAAATGGGACTTTAATCGGACTATAAAAATTCCTTGATTTCAGTAAATTACAGACTGATTTAAGGCTACTCTTTGTATCTTAAAGTCCCAATAAAGTCCGATTGGGGTCATTTATGAATACTACATCAAGGAACTTTCGACCGCTATAATTTAGTATTGTTAGGCAAGTATACCCAAACGACATTTAATAATTTAAATCCAAATCGGACATTAAAATAGAACGAATAAAAAACAATAATAGGTGAAACAATTAATTTTACACATTAAAAAACTGGGACCGGAGGGATTCGAACCCACGACCAAGGGATTATGAGTCCCCTGCGCTACCGCTGCGCCACAGTCCCAGATTTACGGTATTATTGGGATTTATCAGCGGTACCAACGCTACCTTCCATCTCGAAAACGATAATCAATCGTTTTCTTGGCAGAGTGCCAACAATCCCAGATATATTTTTGTATTAATGAAACTTATCAACACCAGAGTGCCAACAGCCTCAGACAATATAAATAATCTAACATCAAAAAGTTTAAAAATCAAGTATTATATTTTTAAAGATTCCGAAGCTATAATCTCATTTGCTCCAATAATTTGCGATGACAAATCGGTTTTTATTACACTGTTTGAGGCTATTACACAGTCAGAAAGTCTTATATTAGCACCTATAACAACATTATCCCAGATAATACAGTTTTCTATTACCGAATTTTCACCGATATTTGAATATTTTCCTATAACAGAATTGCCGATAAATTTCACTGATCCGGGTATTACAGCATCCTCTGCAATATAAGAGCCGGAATCCGTATAAACTATCGGGGCATGAGAAAATTTACATTCTCCGTTAAATAAATCCTGCGTAGATTGCTTGTACTGTTCTAAAGTTCCGATATCACTCCAGTATTCTGCAACCTCAAATGTATTTATGGCATGCTCTTTTAACAATTTCGGAAATACATTTTTTGCAAAATCATAAAATGTATTTTCCGGAATATAATCAAAAATTTTATAATCAAATATATAAATACCTGTATTTATAAAATTACTTTTTGCGAGTTCCGCAGAAGGTTTTTCTTGAAACTCAGTTATAAAGCCATTTTCATCAGTTACAACAACTCCAAAGTGCGACACATCTTCGGCCGGAATTCTTTTGATACCAATAGTCGCAATTGCATTAGAATTTCTATGTATTTCAATACCTTTTTTTAAATCTGCGTTAGATAATCCATCAGCCGATAACACAAGAAAACAAGAATCTTTATCAAAAAAAGACTGGCATTTTTTAACACCGCCTGCGGTTCCTGATAAAATTTCTTCTTTTATATAGTTAAAATTTATACCTGAATTGTTATTTTCATATCTTTCAATAATTTTATCAGCAAGATAATAAGTGTTGCAGATAACATCTTTTACACCGATTGATGCAAGTTTTTCAAACAAAATATCCATAACAGGTCTGTTTGCAATCGGCACCAGAGGTTTAGGAACAAATTTTGTCAAAGGATCCAGTCTTGATCCCACACCTGCCGACATCACCATAGCTTTAATTATCCCGCTCATAATACCCGATTTTACTACAAAAAATAATTTATTGCAAAAGATAAATAAAGAAAAATATTTAACAATACATCACTATATCAATTTTGGTGCATCAGGTAAGAAAAACACTTATTCTTTTAATATATCCATATGAATTTTAACTTATTTAAAAATATTTAATAATTTGAAAGGCATAATAAAATATGATATGATTTGTATAATTTATTAAAATGCACCAAAATTGATATTATGGTGTATTAATTGAAAAACTTTTCGTATGGAGGAATTATTTTGAAGAAGAATTTATATTTTTTAAGTATTTTGTTTCTTATGAATATTATTGCACCTCAATGTGCTTTTGCATATCTTGATCCCGGGACAGGAAGTATGGTGTTACAAATGATTATTGCCGGTTTTGTAGGAATTGGCTGTACATTTAATCTCTGGAAGGATAAAGTAAAACAATTTTTTAAAAAAGGGAAATAATGGATATTATTGAAAAACGAGAAGAAGCATCTTTCAAAGACCCTGACGCAAAGGTATTTATTGAAAACGGAATATATGTAAGAAAAATTTATGAAAGATATATTCCCGAATATAAAAAATTAATGGATTCCGGTTTATATAATGATTTAGTTTCAAAAAATCTTATACTTAAACATGAAGAAATTCGCACAGAAAATAATTGTATTGTAATTAAACCCGAACAGGTATTTATATCATACCCGTGGGAATGGTGTTTTTCACAGTTAAAAGATGCAGCCCTTGCAACATTAAAAATTCAACAAATTGCTCTGGATTACAATATGTCTCTTAAAGACGCAAATTGTTTTAATATTCAGTTTCTGCATAATAACCCGCTGTTAATTGATACATCATCATTTGAAACTTATGAAGCAGGAACAGCCTGGGTTGCATATAAACAATTTTGTGAAAATTTTATTGCTCCTTTAGCACTTATGGCCTATACTGATTTAAGCTTGAACGGATTGTTCCTGCAAAATATTAATGGTATACCGCTTGAACTGGCATCAAAACTTTTACCGTTCGGAACCAGATTTAACTTAAATTTGTTCACGCATATACATCTGCATAGCAAAATGCAAAACAGATATTCTGAAAATTCTAAAAAAATCAACAATGTTAAAATTAACAAACAACAGCTTAAAAATATTATCAGAAATCTGTACACTACAGTTGAGAATATCACGCTCCCCAAATACGAGACGGAATGGAAAGATTATTACAGCTTTACAAATTATACAGAAAAAAGTTTTGACGAAAAATATAATATTATCAATAATTTCCGTTCCATGATAAAAACTGAAAATGTCTGGGATTTCGGAAGCAATACAGGTATATTTTCAAGAATTTTTTCTGATAACGGCGCAAATGTGATTGCGTTTGATATCGATAAAATGGCGATTGAAAAAAACTATCTTAAAATAAAACAGGATAAGGAACAAAATATCTTTCCTCTTGTCTTTGACCTTGCAAACCCGTCTCCTTCATTAGGCTGGGCTAATAAGGAGCGGAAAAATCTTATGGAAAGAGCTAAAGATGTTGATTTAATATTAGCGCTTGCATTAATTCATCATCTTAGATTTACATACAATATTCCTTTTGAAAATATAGCAAAATATTTTTCGAGCATTAGCAAATATTTAATTATTGAATTTGTAGACAAAAAAGATTCCAAAGTGCAAAAAATGCTTCTTAATCGCAAAGATGTATTTGATGACTATACACAGGCTAATTTCGAAAATGAGTTTTGTGAATATTACAAAATCTTATGCAAAGAAAAAATTTCTAAAACTGAACGAACATTATATTTAATGGAGACAAAATGAGCCGGAAAAAATGCATTATATATGCTTTAATATGCGTTATTTTAATATTTTTTACCAACTTTATTCAGGAGAATTATTTTACAAAAAGGAATGTTTCCATTCCATTCTCAGAAATTAATAAGACATGTACCAAATTAAATACAGCATGTATTACTCCGTTGAAATTAAATATTAAATCACATTTAACAGATACTGATTCATTCATAATTGCTAATATTAAACAGAATGTAATAATTTTTAACAGCATTCAAATCTTTTTGCTTTGTATATTAGCCGTAATATTCATAATTATAAGCAGAAAAAATCTTAAGTACGATAAAGAAGATGCTGATATATCACCCTTATTTTTATTTTTGTTCGGTTTTTTAGCGCTTTATAAAATTTTTTACCTGTACACAAATAATATAATTAATGTTGCCTTAATAGGCGGAATTGTCCTAATCAGCGGTCTATGTGTCTACTTCATTTTATTAGGCTTAATAAATCTGATAACAAAAAACAAAACTGATTCAGTTTTAATAACAATTATAATTTTAACGATACTTTATAATATTCAACTATTTTTAACTAATTATCCATATTTCAATTCATTTGAAATTATTGGAATTATTGAAATTTTAATGATTGCAGTAGTACTAATAAAAACAAAAAAAATTATTGTATTTCTAAAACCGTTTACAACAGCCATCATTGTTTTATGCGTATGTAATGCATTCTTCAAAGTAATCAGTATATCAAATTTTACATATAAACATTTTAATCAGACTAAAGAATATAAATTAAGCAAAAAACCTGACAGAGATATATACATTATTCTTCTAGATATGTATGCGGGAAATGACACTCTGCAGCATCTCGGTTTTGATAATACGAAGTTTCTCAACACATTAGAAGAAAAAGATTTTTTAGTGTTTGACAATATAAACAGTAATTACAATAAAACATTACCAACTATTTCTTCCATATTAAACTTTAACTATATTGATTCTCTCCATTATAATGCACCTTCTGATGCAATAAGCGAATCTGAACTATTCAAAATTGCAAGACAACTTGAATATAACATATATTATCTCAATTCCTGGCCTCTGGAATTATCCGTTAACAACAAATTTGTTCAACACGTCTATAACTCTACTTTTTACACTGGTCAAACAACATTAGCATTATTCTTTGCAAATACAATTTTTGAACCTGTAATAAATATATTTAATAAAACTAATCCGGTAGAAAATACTCTAAAACACATTAATATAGCCATGTCACGAGAGAGGCTGCTTGAGGAGGTGTGGGGATTTGACTTCTACGGCGACGACCGAACCGTAGACACACACATAAAGATGCTCAGAAACAGCCTCGGTCCGTACCGTGACCTGATAGTCACGTTAAGAGGAATGGGGTATAAGTTTGACAACATCAAGTCATAATTCCCGCCGTTTTAAGGAACGGGTATGCGGACTCGGCAGCAAAATCAAAGGCTTTTTTGACTCCTGCGAGAAAAAATACGACGAGTCAAAGGCCGAAAGAGAGGCAAAA
>URXH01000042.1 GCA_900551675.1 uncultured bacterium | reverse complement strand
AAAAATGCATTTACGCTAGCAGAGGTCTTAATAACTTTAGGAATTATCGGAGTTGTGGCAGCTATGACAATGCCGTCATTGATTGCAAACCATAGAGAAAAACAAACTGCTGCACAGTTAAAAAAGGTTTATTCTACAATACAGCAGGCATATCTAATGGCAATAGAAAAACATGGCGATCCTGTCAATTGGGATTTGACAGACACTTTAAAGGGTACAGATGATGAAGGAAATAACATTACAGATTATACTAGTGCATATACTATTTTTCAGTATCTCGGTGAAAATATGAATAAATTAAAAGCGGAAGTTAACAAAAGTCCTGATTTCAAGTACGATAACTATTCATTAGATGGGACATTTAGAAGTAGAATATCACAGGATAAGAATATTCCTTATATGTACTTGACTGACGGTACACTTCTTTCTTCAGGCTGGGTAAGCAATGGGAAAATGGATATATACGTTTTACTGAATAAATGTGCCTTAAAAGGGAAATGTGTATTAGGCAAAGACATATTTTATTTTACACTCCATACTTCGCCTGCCAGAATTATACCGGACGGAAGTCCAGCTGATAGTGCTGCAAGATTCAAACAATTTTGTAATATAGGAATATCAAATAAAGATAACGGACGCGGCTGCACTGCTTGGGTTTTACTCAACGAAAATATGGACTATTTGCATTGTAATGATTTAGATTGGAATACGAAAACCAGATGCAATTAATATTTTTATATCTTATAAAACAATTTGAGTACCAAGAATAATTCTGTGGCTGTCTTCAGTATCTTCGTTATCGCAGAATACATAATTAAGGATTAAACGCAGAGCCTGACCTTTTATGAAGTAATTGAGACCAACGGAATATTCTCTTCGCTTGTTATCTGCGATATCGCGGTTCGGGTCAAACTGATCATAGCGCGCCAAAATATGCAGTTTTTGAGTAAGTCTGTATGCAATTGTAGTATAAAAACCTTCCGCTTTATCAGTACTTCTGAATGTTCCGTTGTAACCGTCAGCTATTGCATATTCAAAATTTGCCATAAATTTTTTGTACCTGTAGCTTGCGTAAGCACCGCCGACAGTGTAATCTGTATCGTTATGCCCTGCATTCAAACCTCCGCCTAAAACAAGTGTTCCGTACCTGCCGTCAGTTTTGCCAAGCGGTTTAAAGTTCACCCAGCCTGTAAATTCCGCTCCCGGAAAAAATTCTTTAAAAAATCTGTCAGAACTGTTGAGTGCTAAACTGTAGTCAATTAAATCATAGTCGCCTACAACCCTTAATCCGAGTGCTCTTGTGTTGCCGAAAGTTCTTGATATCTGTGAACGCATTGCAAAAGGAAGTACGTAAGATCCCATACCGCCTTCAAATCCGACCTGATTTCTTGAATTTCCTATAATGATTTTGTGATGTGGAATACGCGTGTTCATTATATATGCATCGGTTACCAGCCCTTGAAGATAAGTTCTGTTCTCTCCGGGTTTAAAGTTAAACTGCAGTTTAAAATCAGTATTTTTGTCTTTAAAATCTCCGACAACACCGGCTTCCATAAACCCGAAACCGTAATCAGTATCATAATCCGAGCCCTCAAATCCGAAACCTAAATTCCCCTGATAAGCCCCGTAAAATTGAACTTTGTCAATTGGACCTTTATCATATTTGAAAGTCAATTCGTCCTGTAAAAGAAACGATGGAATTGAAGTTCTCTCAAGCTTTTTTTTATAAATTCGACCGAACAAAGATTCTTCCTCAATTTTAAAAGGATGTTCACTATCTTTATCGGTATCCAGAAGGTGGTCAAAAATCGAGAACTCTGTATCAACGTTGTCTCTTATAATATCTTTTTGCACCCAGTCATTATCATTTTTGTTATCGATAGGGGGTGAATTTTGACCATCATTTTTTGTAACATCAAGATGAATAACTTCCTGAGATTCAACAGGTTTTGACGCCTGCTGTTTATTTTTCCCGAATGCAAAAACAGGAGGGGCAAGAAGCATTAAAACAAGTATTACAGCTATTCTCTTGAAAAAATAGTTCACAAATATTAATGTAACACAAAATATATGCAAAAAAAATTTTTTTTAGTGTATATTAATTATTATGACGAATGTAACAAAAAAAGCCATGAATAAAACTATAGAAAATAAATATACTAAAATAAAAGTTAAAGCCCCGATTGTAGAAGCGCTGAAAAAAGCTTACGAAAATCCGAGCTATCAGTTTCACATTCCCGGTCATACAAAAGGAAGCGGAGTTTTGCCTGAATTTAAAAAACTAATCGGAGCAAAAGCTCTTTCAATAGACACGACTGATGAATTTGACGGGCTCGGCACACTTCATCCCGCAACAGGGCCGATAAAAGAAGCGCAGGAACTTGCGGCTCAAGCATTCGGAGCTGAAAAAACATTCTTTTTACTGAACGGTTCAACCGCTGGAAATCTTGCTCTTGCAATGGGTTTGACAGGACGGGGGCAGAAAATTATCACAAACCGCAACTGCCACCGCTCAATTTTAACAGGCATGATAATTTCAGGCGCAGAACCTTTATGGCTTATCCCGAAAAAATTCGACGAATGGGGAATCTGGGGTAATGTTACTCCTGAAAGCGTTGAAGAAATGCTCTGTCAAAATCCAGATGCTTCAATGGTATGGATTACAAATCCGACTTATGAAGGCGTTGTATCGGATGTAAAATCTATTTCCGCAATCTGCAAAAAATACAATGTTCCTTTAATTGTTGATGAAGCCCATGCTTGTCTTTGGAATTTTAACAATCATCTTCCCGAAACAGCTTTAAAATTAGGAGCTGATGCGGTTGTTCATTCTCTGCACAAAACAGGCGGAAGCATGAGCCAGAGCTCTATGCTTCATATTGCAAAAAATTCCATGATTGATTGTGATGCCGTTGAAAAAGCTTTAAAATTACTCCATACGACAAGTCCTTCTCTAATGCTTCTTGCAAGTTTAGATGCAGCACGCGCAAATCTTGACAGCCAAAGAGGCAGAAAACAGCTTGAAAGGGCAGTCCAAAATGCAAAATATTTACGCAGAGAAATCGACAAACTTGAACATATCCACCATCTTCAGCCTGACTTCGGCTACAAAACAGATATTACTAAAGTGTTTATCCGCGATGACAGACTATCAGGAAAACGTCTTGAATCCATATTAGAAATCGATTTTAACATAGAAGTTGAAAGTGCTTCTGATGCAGGACTTTTAATTCTTTCAAACATTGGCAACACACGCTCTGATATGCAGTACCTTGCAAAATGTCTTGAACAGATAGACAGAACAAATTACACAGACATCTGCTATCTGGAAAAGAAAAAACACATGCCGATGCTCACACCGATTATTAAAATGACACTCAGGGAAGCTTTTTACTCGCATAAAGAAAGAATCCAAAAAGAGCATGCAGTAGGAAGAATTGCTGCAGAAGTAATTGCCGAATGTCCTCCAGGTATTGCAGTTCTGCTACCGGGTGAATTGATAACAGAAGAGCATCTGCCATATCTTGTGGATTATGATACTATTGAAGTGATTAAGTAGTTTCATAATATAAACATTATGCATATAAAAAATAATCCGATAGAAGCTTCCAAATTAACCGTTGTATTTTTTCTTACAACCGGCGTAATTGTAACAGTCTGGTTTATGCTGTTATACAGCTATATGAATTTTCTAGCTATAGGGCATTTTACTCTGGGCGGTTTTGTCGATTGGGGCGGAATATTTCTTCTATTCCCTGCTCTTTTATATATTTGTGGAATTATTGCAATAATAAAAAGACACCAACTGATTAAAAAATCATTTTCAAAGACAAATCTTACATCCATAGATTTTTTACCAGATAGAATAAAATTTAATTTTGTTGACAGTAAATACAATTTTGCCAATGCATATAAAGATCTGGATGTAATGTTAACTATTGATACAGAATTGCTCTTAAGTTATCGTGGATTAAAATCTTATATCATAAGCGCAGTTAATCTTACATTTAAGATTACAAATCAGGCATTAGCACGAATAATAGGGAAAAATCTTTCTTTGAGAAATTAGCTCCAATAGCAACATTAATTTTAGACGCCTTTATGCTATTGGACAGACCTAATGAAAATGATAAGTTTTTTATAATAAATATTATAATATTTAAGATTATCCTGCTTGTAATATATGCTATTTATTAAAAATGAATATTTAGACTAAATATATGATTACAAACCAATTTGCATAGCCTATAATTTTTGCGGAGGTTATGAAGATGATTTTAACAAACATTGAAAGTGTACCCGGTATGGTGATTACCGCTCAATACGGTCTTGTTACCGGAAGCACGGTTAGAGCAAAAAATGCTATTAAAGATTTCGGTGCGGGATTGAAAAACATGATCGGCGGCGAATTAAAAAGTTATACGGAACTTCTGTCAGAAGCTCGTGAAGAAGCTATCCACCGTATGCAGCAGCAGGCTCAGATGATGGGAGCGAATGCAGTAATTAACGTAAGACTTGCAACATCATCGGTTACTGTAGGCGCCGCTGAAGTTTACGCTTACGGAACTGCAGTAAAAGTAGCACCGAAAGGATAACAATATAATGGGTGATATATTACTACTCTTGATTGTGCTTGGAATTACTTTTATGACAGGTACAATTATTGAAAAAAAACATTTTGAAAAGATTAAAAAACGCGAAATTGCACTTATTAAAAAACCGATTATAAATTTCGGCGCAAAAACATGGCATACAAACAAAAAAATTAAAAAAATTGAGTTTGTTACAGGCGAATGTGTTATAAGCGGGGATTATTTCAAAAATTTTGTAGCATCACTGAAAAGTTTTTTCGGCGGCAGGCTTACAACTTTTGAATCAATCTTAGACAGGGGCAGACGCGAAGCAATACTTAGAATGCGTGAAAAAGCCCGCGGCGCAAACTTTATCATTAATACACGTATAGAATCTGTTATGATTAATGATACTTACAATCCTCAGGACAGTGTTCCCCAGTGCGCCATAATAGCCTACGGAACAGCCATAACTTATGAATAAAAACATTGAAGACAAATATTTAAGTGTAATAGAAAATAATATTAATGTCGGCAAATCCAATGCAGGAACAGAATTTTTGATTTTGCTTGCAGGTATAGCAGGAATATGTATACTTCTGTATCTTTTTGCAGACGCAATAGGCTGTTTTTTTATTGACAGAATGTCAAATGAGACACAAATCAAAATTGAAAACGCTTTTTCCTTCGGCACAAAACCCAAGGTATCTGACAAAAACGAAAACATAACAAAACTTGAAAATATAAGAGATAAAATAGTTCCGCTTGATAAAAATCTGCAGGGTAAATCTGAATTTCCAATTTACGAAGTAACGGAAAAACAGATTAACGCATTTATAACCCCGAATGGGAGTATATTTTTTACAAAAGGACTTTTAAAAGAAATACAGGATGAAGAAGTTCTCACCTTTGTTATGGCTCATGAACTCGGCCATTATGCACACAGAGACCACTTGAAAAGTATGAGCAGACAAATAATAGTCGCTCTTATAACATCAATGTTTGCATCCGAAAATAAAGATATAAATCTGACGGTAAACAGTATTTCAGGTCTCAGCGGGCTAACATATTCAAGAAGACAGGAAAAAGAAGCTGACAGATATGCAAATAGAACTGTGTACAGATTATATGGGAATAATAAAGGAGCTGTTAAATTTTTCAAACTGCTGGAAACAAAAGAACAATCTCCTGAATTTTTACAATACTTTTCTACCCATCCGTCTACAAAACAAAGACTTCATTTGATACAAAACAGAAGGTAAAATTTATGCATATAAACAATGTTTCGGCCAAAACATCAAAAAAAAACATATTACTTTTTTCATTACTGGCAGGTTTATACACAGCCGGAATAATTCTGGCTTACGTAAATCTTTCGGTAGATACACAAAAAACAATTTCAGGATTTTTCTCATGGGCTTTAGTAACTTTTGACGGCTTAATAAAAAGTAATCCTGAAGATCCATGGATAGCATGGGGACTTTTTATTATTTTACCGGCAGTATTCTATATAGGTCTGATACTTTCAATAATCGAAAGACACGCAGGACTTGCAGAACTTGCATCAGCTTTAAATCTTAAATCCGTAGACTTCCTTTCTGACAGGGTTAAATTTAATTTTAACCGTCCTCAATACGATTTTGTCTGCGGATACTCTGAAATAAATAATCTGGAAATGATTTTGATAACTACGCTTGCGCGTAACAAATACGGCACTTATATCGTATTAAACGAAGTTAAACTTAATTTTACTGTTTTAAATAATAAAAAATTTTCTTTAACTAATACTCCCATGGATGCTATGAGGTTAATTTATAATATCGTTGACTGCGCAAGGAAAGTTAATAATTTTTCATACAAATTTGAAGGTGCAGGAGAAGATCAAGATCTGAAAGAAAAAATCGAAGAATATTTGCACAAAGGTACAAAACCCGTTTTGACAAGCGTTGGAGAAACAAAATATAAATGGATGTCTATCGTATTTTTTTTCATAGGTCTGGTATTTCTTGCAGGATTTAAAGATGCATTAAATGATCATTTATACAAAGATTTTATGCTTCTTTTAATTCCGCTTCTCCCTGTTGGAGCATTTTTAGGAATTTCATTTATATTTGACATAATTCTAATAATTGACAAAATTAAAGAAAAGAATTTCAGAGGTTACAATGGATAACAAGCAATTAGAAAAACTCATTGAAAATCTTGAAAATATTGTACCTGCGATTACAGAAAATTCAAGTGATGAAGAAAAACAAAAGGTTTTAGAACAAATAAACCAGGCTGTTCAACTGGCACCTGAAGATGAATTTGTGTTAACCTGGAAAGCTCTTTATTACCAGGCAATTCAAGATTATGATAATGCAATACTTGCCTATCAGGATGTGTTAAAAGTCAAACCGAATGACCAGCTTGCAAAAGACAGCATAAAAGACTGTCAAGAATTTAAAAAGTGGAAGGAAGAAGGTTACATGGGGTCAAGCTATAATCATGGCGGACATAATGAGCCCGATTTGCTTGAAAAAGTTCCGGTAAGTTTGCTAGTAACCGCAAAAATAATTATTCTTGCGGCCGTAA
This sequence comes from uncultured bacterium, assembly GCA_900551675.1. Lineage (GTDB taxonomy): Bacteria > Cyanobacteriota > Vampirovibrionia > Gastranaerophilales > Gastranaerophilaceae > Stercorousia. The sequence continues at coordinate 9,053 of URXH01000042.1, read as the reverse complement.
TCTGGTTTTGTTGTCCGGCTTTAATCTTTTCTTTCCATGATAATAAAATTTTGAATGTAAAAAACACCTCAGGTTTTCAAACTATAAAAGTCAATCCATTAAGTGAATACGATTATTTAACAAAACAACAAATTTATGACATAAGAAAAAAACATGTAAAAAATTCTCTTTTTGCAAGAGAAAATTATGAACCTGACAATGCAGTTTTCGGCTCAATAGTTGATAACAAACCCTGGTGGGGTACAATTACCTGTAATCAATTAAATTATAAAGGCGATCACCATGAAAAAATTGAAGGCGCCTCAAAAGTCAGCGCGCAAATGAATAATCCTGATGCACTTGTAGGTTTGAGCCTTCCGTTTTTACCCTGGGATCAGGGGTATAATAAAGAGTTCTGCACAGGCGAGTACGGCAAATTTTTGCCGCTGTCTCTTCAATATAGTAAAAAAGATAATTTAATAATTGCCAGATACAAACTCACGCGAAAATTTCTTAAATTTCGCGACAACGTAAATGGTAAAATGACCAGATATCCAATACAATTATCAGGGCTGAATGCAAAAGATTTCGGCTATGATTACGTTTATATATATGATTCAGAAAATATAAGCATGTTTGAAAAAAATAACAACATAACTGAAAATGTAAAAAAATTCACTGACTACATTCATCTTGGAGGAAGCTGCCAATATAAAGACGGATGTAACAATATTTCCCCTATGCAATATGACAAAATATTCACTGTATACAAACTTCCGGCAGAAATTAATCTTAAACTGTGGAAAAAAGAACCCCCGAATAAATTTATGAAAGCGGATATGTATTACCGAATTATATTTGAGAAATAGAAAAAGACCGGCATTACTACCGGTCTTTTAACTGTTAATTAACTGATTAGTCAAATACGTAATCAATAATAGCAGCTTCTCTGGCACGTTTAATTGCTGTTGCAATCATTCTCTGATGTTTAGCACAATTGCCTGTAATTCTGCGCGGAATAATTTTTCCTGCTTCAGTCAGGTATCTTTTCAATTTTGCGGCATCTTTGTAGTCGATTGCTTCAACCTTATCAGCACAGAGACTGCAATTTTTACGTTTTTTCTTTTCTTCGTTGTTTTGTCTTGCCATTTTTCTATTTAGCCTTTCTAGCCATTTTTTTATTTGTACTGTATTAAAATTTATTACCTATAAAACAAGTGCGAGCGATAAGGAGATTCCGAAACGAGTTCGGAATGACGAAATACCCGAATGCATTGGCCTGCAAAAGCGGCATTAAGAATGTAAAATTATTTCAGTATCAATCAAAAGCGCTTCATGCAAGTCGTAAGCTTTGTTGGGTAGAGCGGCTAAGCTCCTTTTTTAGTTAAGAATGTACAAGTTTATCCAACACCTTTGTGACGGATGGAACGGCTACGTCCCTAAAAAGGAATTTCGTCCTCGTTAATCAATTCGTTTGACAGGTCATCCGATTCAAATTTAACGATTTCTTCCGTTCCAAACTTTTGATTTGCGGGAGCAGATGAACCTTCACCCAATTTTTCAATTGTGTTAGCATCAATCTCGTAAATTCTTCTTTCAGTACCGTCATCTGATTTTACGGCTGCTGTCTGAAGTCTTCCCTCTACAAGAACCCGCTCGCCTTTAGCCAGAGATGAAACTATTTCATCAAGAGCAGTTCTTTTGGAAAGAACTCTGATAAGAGTTTCTTCTCTTTCACCGATATTAAGAACAAAAGCAGATACCGCAACGTTATTCTGTGTAAAACGTTTTTCCGGTGCTCTGTATACTGTTCCTGTAACTACTGATTTTGCAAGGCTCATATTTTTATACTCCTGCTTTTGAAGCTTCTAAAAACATTGTTCTTAAAATGCTGTCGCTTAATCTAAGCTGGCGTCTGAATTCTGCAGTCTTATCTTCCGGAAGGCTTACAACAGAAGTTACAAAAAATCCGTCTCTGAAATTTTGAATATCGTAAGCCAATTTTTTTCTGCCTGTTTTGTCAGTAGAAACAACTTTTCCGCCTAAATCGGAAACAGTTTTTCCGAGAGCTTCAAGCGCTTTATCTACTTCTTCTGCATCCAAACTCGGTTTAAATACAGTTAGTAATTCGTAATTTTTCATATTAAATTTCTCCTATTCTAGTGTATGGAATAATAATATCATGGAAACAGCTTATTTTACAATATATACTCTGCAAAAAAGCTGTAATTTGCCGAGCCTATTAAGTAAATATTTTCCTGCGTATTATCCTTTGAGCCTTGCCATTCAACAAATACAGGCCCGCCGAGAAGATTAACTTTAACCTTATTTTCTGTTAAGTTATTTAAAACACATGCAACAACGCTTGCGCAGGCACCTGTTCCGCAGGCTAAAGTAATTCCGCATCCGCGTTCATAAACGCGCATATCAATTTCCATACGGGATTTTACTTTTACAAATTCCGTATTTGTTTTTTCCGGGAAATACTCGTGTTTTTCAATAACAGATCCGTATTTTTCTGCCAATTCCATAGGATCTTCATCTGTAATAATAACACAGTGAGGATTTCCCATAGATACAGGGGTTATATCAAATTCTCTATCGAGAGCTGTTATAGTTCTTTCACCCCAGAATGGAATTTTTTTGTCTTCCAAAATCGGTTTTCCCATATTTACTTTTATAAGTCCGTTCTCTAAAAGTTCGGGTTTTATAACACCTGCAAGCGTTTGCACGCTGAATGCTTTTTTCTTAACAAATTTGTTATCATAGGCATATTTTGCAAAACATCTCATTCCGTTTCCGCACATTTGAGCTGTTGAACCGTCAGAGTTATAAAAGTACCAGCCTAAATCGGTATCTTTAGCATCTGTTTCAGGTATAATCATTCCGTCTGCTCCGACACCATAATGTCTGTCGCATAATTTTACGGCAAGTTCATCCATTTTCATGCCTGTTTTTTCAAATTCGGGATAATCAACAATTACAAAATCGTTTCCGCAGCCCTGCATTTTGGTTATTTTTATTGTTTTCATTAATCATTATCCTTTCAGATATCCAAATTATAACATAACAAATCAAGTTATGAAATCAGCGCAAAAATTTTTGTTTTTGAGTATTATATTTTTTATGATAAAAGTTAATACCGTGAAACCATCAATAAAACTTTATAGACCGGATGAAACAAGAAAATTATGTTCTTTAATTGTTCCGCACAATAAAGCCGGAGAATTAAATGTTAATGTTAAAGAGGATTCATACGGAAACGGCTATAGATTTATTATAGAGCTTAAGAATAAATTCGGGAAATTACTAGGATTTGAACAGTATACACATTTTGAGAATACGGATTATATGACAGGTCTGCTTATAAATGTAATTCCTGAATACAGGCGGAAAAACTATTTTTTTGGAGAAATTCTGCGTCTTGCAAGTATTATCCAGATGCTTGAAAACAACATCAAAACTTTCTCAATAAAATCAAAAGACACCGCAATTTATTTTCATGCAAAATATAAATTCAAACCTTCTGTAACCTCTTTTCAGGACAGAAATAAACTGCTTGATACCGTAGCAAAAGATACTGCGCCCGCTTTTAAAGACATTGCATTAAAAGCGAAAGCACTGGCAGATAAAATTTCTTCTCAACCATCAGCAGCGAAACAAAGGAATTTCAGCGTTGAAGCAAATAAACTCTTCACACAATACATAAACCGTTCGCTAAAAGAAAAAAATATAAATAACCACAAATTTAACTGGGTTATGGATATGACTCTGGAACAAAAAAATATTCTTGAAAATAAAGACTATTTTAACAGTCTTTTTGCCAAACACGGCATAGATTATGAAATATAGTAAAATTACAAGGCTCTTATTATTGCTTTTATGTTAATATCCGTAACTTTTAGTAATGCAACAGTTCTTGCTGTTTCATCAAAGCTGCCTAAATTCTTCAAAACTTCTGCTGTCTTTAAAATCAAAGTCTGATTATTGGACTTTAAAAGTTCTCTGATCGCAAATACATCTGTTGCAAAATCAAGTGCAATAAACACAAGAGGACTGTTTTCTTTTAATTCATCATTAACATATTTTTCAAGATTTTTCTTATTAACACTTTTCAACAATTTTTTTATGTCTGAAATTTCATTTTTCGTATCTTTATCTTCATCATAAAGATACTCCTCATTTTCAGTCAGGGTATCAAATTTTTCTTTAGCGTTCAAAATAGTAACAGCACATTTGCTGTCATCATAATTATTAATAAGTTTTTCAAAAACTTCAAAAAGTTCAAAATCAAACACAATTGATAAAGGCAAAATTTCGCCTAAGCCGTTTATAATATTGTTTAATACAAGTAAAGCATCCTCATAAGATTTATCTATCAAATCAAAAAGATTTTCCAGATACGGAATTTCTCCTGCAATATTTTCAGGCATAGCAGAATGTTTCATTGTATCTATTATAGCCGGCACAGCAGATTTGTCTCCGTATGCAGCAAGAAATTTTACTGCGGCAAGGCTTTCAAAATCGTCTCCGCTGTGTAATTTTGTAACGGCAATGTTATATACTTCTCTATCATTCCATTGAGCAAGCGCCGAAGCACAGTTTTGCGCCAGATATTCATTTTCGGAATACGCATTCATTTTCAAAAATTCATGTGCAAGAGGATCCTGAATTTTTGCAAAATATTTTGCTGCATAAATTTTTTCTTCTGTTGTTCCGTTTTCAAATTTGTCAAGAAGAATATCCGTCAAATCTTCATCTGCATATTTTATAAAAGTGGAAACAATGATATCTTCATAAGAAGGCGAATAATATTTCAAAAACTGTATAAGGTTCAAATAATTTGTCTCATTAACCTGTCCTGCAATTCTATCTGCAACGTTATTTTTTACAAAGTCAAATAAAAATTCATCATTATCAACAAGCTCTTTAAAAAGTTCAATATCGGGCTTGTTGACTAAATCTTTTGCTATTGCTTCATAATCATTTTTATTCTTGCCGGTAAGTTTTTTTAATTTTTCATTCATAGGAATCTTTCATAACTTGATGATAATATATATTTTAACACAAATACAAATCTCTTTTAAATGTAAGAAATTTTAAAGTATACAAGCTGTTTTCCGAATATATCATCTTTTAATACACAAAAGTATTGAGAAATAAAATCCGATTTTGGGTATCGGAAAAAAATTTTTTTGTTAACAAATCAGACGGAACCTCCAACTGTCTGTATTTATAAACTTCTTTTGCTTCATTAAAATCGTTACAAGCAAACTCCAGTTGCCTCAAAGCCTCTATAGACCAACCCGTTTCAAAATATAAATTTTTTATACTCTGATTGTTTAATATATTCGCAATAACCATTTTGCTTAATGACATTTATATATAAAATATCCTTTTTATTAATCCAAATAGAATACAGTAATAACTTTGTGTCCTTCTTCAGCGTACTGAACGGCATTATGCAAAGTTTTACTTGTATGGGATAAAAAGCATATCAGCTGATTACAATCATCAATAATTTCTCTGTTGCAAACTCTTGATGCATCAGCAAGTGTCATCATAGCGCGGTCAGGGTGTTCTACAATGTTCGGAACACCGATAAGCTGATTTTGAACATCAGAAGGCTGCTGTCCTATTGTCTGCGGTAAAATAACTTTCAATTTGTCAGGGTTAGCTTTCATTGCACCTCTGATTGCCGCAGCGTTTGTACCTGATGAACCGCCTGATGTAATAATTGTATTTCCCTGCATTACAAGTGCGGTTGTTAAAGTTTCAATCATCTGCTGGTGTGTAATCGGAAGATTACGGCTTCCGATTATCGCAATTCTTTTTGCTGACTGCTGAATTGTAGCAAGTTCCATTGCAAGTTCATCAACGGTATCAGGTGAATCTGACGCCACGGTGTCCATATCATCATCTATCGGCACCACAATTGAATTTTGTTTTTCTTTATTTTCGTCTTCAGATCCCATAAATACTTTAATATCGTCAGTTTTCACCATTTTTCCTACTTTCTGATTGCAATCTTTACGTTTTTAGTTTATGCTGATTATATCACAAAAATTTGATTTTGGGAATAGGGATATGGAAAATATACTTGATAATCTTAACAAAGAGCAGAGAGAGGCTGTTCAAACCGTTCAGGGGCCGTTGCTTGTACTGGCAGGTGCAGGGAGCGGAAAAACTAAATTACTCACCTCAAGAATAGCTTATCTTATACAAAACGGTGTCAGACCGCGTAATATCTTAGCTGTAACATTTACCAATAAAGCAGCTAAAGAAATGAAAGAACGTCTCGGAAATATATTAGGCGAAAATGTCGTAAAATATATGTGGGTCGGCACTTTCCACGGTATCTGCGGTAGAATTTTAAGAGAGAATATTGAAAATTACAGCTTTCAATCAGGAAAAAGATTAGACAAAAATTTTTCTATCTATGATGAAACAGACAGCAATGCGGTAATCAAGCAGGCAGTAAAAAAATTAAATCTTGATGATAAAGTTTATGCGCCGAAACTTGTAAAAACAGTTATCTCAAATGCAAAAAACAAAATGCAGGATGCATATACATTTGCAACATTTGCAAGAGATTTCAAATCCCAAAAAATTGCCGCGATTTATGAAGAATACGAAAATACATTAAATAACAATAATGCAATAGATTTTGACGATATGCTCATGCTTACCGTAAAACTTCTTGAGCAGTGCAAAGAAGTTCGTCAATTGTATTATGACAGATTTCAGCATATTCTGGTAGACGAGTTTCAAGATACCAACATGGCTCAATACAAGCTTATCAATATGCTATACACCAATAACGAAGCTGAAATTCCCGACGAGCGTTCGCTTTGCGTTGTAGGCGATGTTGACCAATCCATTTACAGCTGGCGAGGCGCTGATTACACTATTATTTTGAATTTCCAGAAAGACTTTAAAAAGACTAAACTAATCAAACTTGAGCAGAATTACCGTTCGACCGCCAATATTTTGAATGTTGCAAACGCAATTATTGAAAACAATACAGAACGTGTTGATAAAGTTCTTTATTCAAATAAAGGCGAAGGCGAGCTTATAGATTACTTTGAGGCGCAGGACGAAGCTGATGAAGCGAACTTTATCGCAAGCCGCATAAAACAGGATTCGGGCGGAGACTACAACCGCTATGCAATACTTTACCGTACAAATTCACAATCCCGTGCGCTTGAAGAAGCCTGTATGGCTGCAGGAATCCCATACAGGATTTACGGCGGTCTGAAATTCTATGACCGTAAGGAAATTAAAGATATAATTGCTTATCTGAAATTAATCTATAATCCTGACGATTCACAGAGTTTCAGAAGAATAGTGAATGTTCCGAAACGTTCAATCGGCGACACTACAATTAAAAACTTGTCTGATTTTGCCGATAAAGAAGATATAAGCCTTTTTCAAGCCTGTCAGAGAATTGAAGAAGCTATCGAAATCCCGCCGAGAACAAGAGCAAAACTGCGTGATTTTTCACAGCTTATTTTGAAATTTAAGGATGCTGTAAATTCATACACCCTGCAGGAATTTGTAACCCTTGTCATAGAAAAAACAGGTTATCTGGCAGAATTACAGGCGCAGAATACTCCGGAAAGCGAAGCAGATATTGAAAACTTACAGGAACTTGTAAACGTTGCGGGCGAATTTGTCCCCGAAGATGCTGAAAACGCGCTCGGAGAATTTTTACAGCAGGTTGCTCTAGTTTCTGACCTTGACGGAATGGACGATATATCAAACAACGTAACTTTGATGACACTGCACTCCGCAAAAGGTCTTGAATTTCCCGTAGTATTTCTTGCAGGCTGTGATGAAGGAGTTTTCCCTCACCAAAGAACCTTTAATGTGCCTTCCGAAATGGAAGAAGAACGTCGTTTGATGTATGTAGGCGTTACACGTGCGGAAGAAAAATTATACCTTACATCAGCTAAACGCCGCCAGATGTGGGGTGAATACAAGTATTACAATCCTTCAAGATTTATTGAAGAAATTCCGCGTCAACTGCTTAATTCTATCGGATTTGAAGGTTCAACAAGCGGTACTTCAACCTTCCAAAATGCAGTATCAAAAGCTCGTACAGGCAAGTCGGACTTTTCTTATTCTGCAGCCCAAGCTGACAGTTACGGATATATTAAGCCGTCAACGGGTTTTGGTAAAGGTTTTGTAGCCCCGACTCGCGGGCTTGCAACAGGAAATTCGCAATCAGACAGGCAAAAACAAAATTCGAATTATATTAAACAACCTCAAAGAACTCCATCCCGTACAATCCTTGTAAAATCAAAAGAAAATAAAGAACGGGATGAACAGAAAGTAAAAGAGTTCTTTAAAGATAATGCAATAAAACGCATGCTTGAAGAAAAGAAGCAAAAAGAACTTATCCAGCAGCAGGCAGAAGCAGAACGCCAGAAAAAAATGGAGACAACAACCCCGATTGAATACGTTTTCAATGAAGGCGAAAGAGTTTTCCATGACAAACTTGGTATCGGGCATATAAAAGAAGTTACGCAAATCGGCGACAGCATGATGTATACGATTGACTTCGGCCGTCAGGGCGTAAAAGCTATGGATGCAGCGTATGCTAAGCTCAAAAAGTTTTAGTCTTTTGGCATGAAAGGATAATGTTTATTCAAAATGCGGAAATAAATTCGGATGACATCTATATTTTCTGCTTTAGTCATTCCGAACTTGTTTCGTGATCCAATCAGATACTGAAACTTAATCATTGACATCAAAAAGTTTTGCAGCATTGATATTCAAAGCTTCAGATATTTTGTGCACCATCTTTAAACTGATATTTTTATGTCCGTTTTCGATTAAGCTTAAATAATTTTCAGTACAAGAAATCTTTTCAGACAAACTTTCTTGGGTTAAATCTCTTAGATTTCTGTAATACTTTATTTTCAATCCAATTCGTTTTTTAAACTGCTCAAAATCCATAATGTTAAAATATATGACTTGACAGTAAATTTTAATTACACTATTATATGTATTAATATAACTATTAGTCAAAGCAAGTGAAGTGTATTATGGATAACAAAAAACAGGAAAAA
>URXH01000041.1 GCA_900551675.1 uncultured bacterium | reverse complement strand
GCAGGCGGTGATGTTTTAATTAAAGCTGTTAAGAACATATTCAAAGGAGATATGTTTGATGAAAACTTTTTAATGGTTATAGCAACAGCAGGGGCTTTTGCAATTAAAGAGTACCCTGAAGCAGTTATGGTTATGATACTTTATCAAATCGGCGAATTTTTGCAGGAAAAAGCTGTTGAAAAATCAAGAAGATCAATTTCTCGGCTTATGGATATAAGACCTGACTATGCAAACATTGAAATTAACGGGGAATTAACCAAAGTAAACCCGGCAGATGTAAAAAAAGACGACATAATAACTGTAAAAACAGGAGAAAAGATTCCGCTTGACGGTACAGTAATTGAAGGTCATGCATCTGTTGACACATCTGCTCTAACGGGTGAATCAGCTCCGAAAGAATTAAAGGCAGGAGACAGCGCAATCAGCGGGTGTATAAATACAAACGGCCTTTTAAAAATAAAAGTTGAAAAAGAATTCGGCGAATCAACAGTATCCAAAATTCTTGAACTTGTAGAACATGCCGGGGCAAAAAAAGCAAAAGCAGAAAACTTTATTACAAAATTTGCCAGATATTATACACCTGCCGTTGTTGCAGGGGCTTTTATATTAGCAGTTATCCCGCCGCTAATTTTACATGCGGGATTCAGCATCTGGGTTCAGCGTGCATTAACATTTCTTGTAATTTCATGCCCGTGTGCGCTTGTAATATCGGTACCTTTAGGATTTTTTGCAGGTATCGGCGGAGCATCAAAGCACGGTATACTTATAAAAGGCGCATGCTATATAGAAGCTCTTTCAAATCCTGATTCCGTTGTATTTGACAAAACAGGGACACTTACAAAAGGCACATTTAAAGTAACGGAAATTCACCCGGAAGGTCTAACAGAGCAGGAACTTTTGAAAATGTGCGCACACGCAGAAAATTATTCAAGCCATCCGATTGCTCTTTCTTTAAAGGAAGCATACGGTGAAAAAATCGATTCGGAAAAAATTAAAGAAATTGAAGAAATCGCAGGAAACGGCGTAAAAGCAAACATTGAAGGCTCAGAAATTCTTGCTGGAAATTCTAATCTTATGAAAATGTTTAATGTAGAATTTCCGCTGATTGACAGTGCAGGAACAATAGTTTATACAGCAAAAAACAGAAATTTCACAGGTTATATAGTAATATCCGATGAACCGAAAGAAGATGCAAAACTTGCAATTAATAATTTAAAAATATTCGCAAATCAAACAGTAATGCTCACGGGAGACTCTCAAAAAACAGCTCGGTATATTGCTCAAAAACTCGGTATAGATAAATTCTATGCAGAATTACTTCCGGCACAAAAAGTTGAAAAGCTTGAAGAATTAATTGCAGACAAAGAAAAAAACAAAAGTGTAATATTTGCAGGTGATGGGATTAATGATGCTCCTGTTTTAACAAGAGCCGATGTCGGGATTGCAATGGGAGGTCTTGGTTCTGATGCTGCAATAGAAGCTGCCGATATTGTTATAATGGATGATAAACCTTCAAAAATTGCAAAAGCAGTACTCATTGCAAGAAAAACAATGAGTATTGTTAAACAAAATATAATATTTGCTCTGGGGATAAAAGCGTTGTTCTTAATCCTCGGTGCCTTCGGTATCGTAACAATGTGGGGAGCCGTATTTGCCGACACGGGCGTAGCGCTTTTAGCCGTTATAAACTCTCTCAGAGCCTTAAAAGCTTAGCAAATTCAGCGGATAAAATTCGTCATAACCTTATCTTCCGTCTGCGGATGGAAAATGCCTTCTTTTTTGCCGGCTTCAATACATTTCAAAATCCATGCCATATTCCCGCCCAGAACTCTCATTATCTGCATTCCTTCTAAATCCTGCTTTGCCTGTTCGGGAGAATTTTGAGCACCGTGCGTCATACACCAGTAATTTGACGAAATAACAGGCATTTGATTTATCGTAAAATGTTTTGTAATTGCATCAAGAGATGCTGTTGTGCCTGCACGTCTTGCAGAAACCACAGCTGCTGCCGGCTTGAATGCGAAATTTGCACCGCCAGCATAAAACAATCTGTCCATAAAAGATAATAATCGTCCGCTCGGATGGGCGTAATATACAGGTGAACCGAAAATAAAACCGTCAGCATTTTTTGCTTTTTCTATAACTTCATTTACGATATCGTCTTTAAAAACGCATTTGCCTCCGTTTTTACGGCACCCTCCGCATCCGATACAATCGCGGATTGCATTTTTCCCGACCTGAATAATTTCCGTCTCAATTCCGTTCTTCTTAAGCGATGAAGCAGCTTCTTCAAGTGCAGTATAAGTACATCCATTTTCATTTGAACTGCCGTTAAATAATAAAACTTTCATAAAAAACGCCCTCTAAATTTTAACAATTAAATTACAATTTTTATATTAGCATAAAAAGACATTGACAGTTTGATGGAAACTTTATCAATGTCTTTTAATTTTAGGAAAAGCCGGCTAAAAAGATTTATTATTTTATTTTGTCAAGAAGCAATTTATGAGCCGGCAGAAAAATTCTTATAATTTATTTTATGTTCTCTGCAATATCTTTCTATATCATCTGATATTTCATCAAAATACTGCGGATTTTTTTTATTATATATATCATCATATATTGTTTTATATAACGGGTACTCTTCGCTTATAAACCTGAACATTTTTGTCTTGAAACTGCTTCTGAGATTTAACTTATCAAACCAGTATTCATCAGTATAATCTCTTGTAGCTTCTATAATTTTTTTAAAATCTGTTATTTCAGGAATTATAGGAGAAATAAATACTATTGTCTTAATTCCATTTTGCTTCAATTCTTTTAAAGTTTCAAGTCTTTCTTTTATGGAAGAAGAATTTAGTTCTATTTTCTTTTTCAAATTTTCATCAAGCAAGCTTATGGATATAGCAATTTCAAGATATTTCATCTTTTTGAACAAATCAACATCTCTTAACACAAGTTTGGATTTTGTTACAATTGTTATAAAAGCTTCTGATTTTACAAGCTGTTCCATAATCATTCTTGTTACTTTATATTTTTTTTCATAAGAATTATATGGATCTGTTACGGTGCTAATCATAACTTTTTTATTTTTTATTTTAAAAGTATTTATTTTTTTAGCTGTTCTTTTTACGTCAATAAATTCTCCCCATTCCTCAGAATGTTTACTAAAGCTTGACATATAAGCCGCATAGCAATACAAACATTTGTTCGGACAGCCGACATAAGGATTTATAACGTAATCCAAATGTTTTAATTTTGTCTTATTTAAGTAATCTTTTACTCTGGTTGTGTCTTCAACTACCATAATTTAATAATATGCAGGCATACTAAATATGTCAATACTGCTGACTTCTTATTCGCGAATAAGAATATCTTTTTCTACAAGCAGCGGAATTGGCGATGTAATAATAGTTTCCAGATATTTATCGTTATTTTTTTTGATATTTTCAGCAATTGATTTTATTTCAGTATTATTTGTGAAGTAATACTTCACAGCGTACTTTAAGACCATAATTCCTTTGTTTGGATTTTTTTCAAATCTGTATATATCATATTCGAAATATTTCTTAGCATTTTCACATCCGTTTACAAGAAAACTTATTGCAGCCTTATCAGCTTTTTTGTTTTCAATAAGTTTTAAAAGAACGCTGTTTTCAGTATTCTCAATAGTTTTGTCAAAATTTTCGGCATATTTTACAGGATCTTTTTCTTCCGGATAATAATAAACTCCTATCATTTTAGTCCAGTTCCCGACATTTTCAGAATTTCTAAAATACTCATTGCCGTAACCTTTTGTCTGCGGAGCCAGAGAACTGTATTTCAACTTATACACTTCATTGTCAAAATGAATTTCTTCTGCAATACAAGAAATATGCGGTAAAAATATTACAAGTAATATAAAAAAAATTCTTTTCATACAAAAATTTAAACATTTTTTAATACGAAAAGAATTAGACATAAGTGTTATATATAAGATTAATTTTAGAGATTATCGTTCACGGTGGTAAAATCTTTTCCGCCGACTGCCTTATAAATATCGACAGTAGAAAGCAGATAATTCACCTGATTATTTACTTTATCTTTATCAGCTACAATAAGTTTTTCGCTATCTTTCATCAAATCAAGATTTGATTTTGCTCCAATATTGAATTTTTTGTCAGCCAGTTTATATTTTTCATTTTCCAGATTGTACCGTTTTACGCTTTCTTTATAATTTTTCTCTCTTGTTTTTGCTCCGCCCAGAGAATCATTTACCTCTTGTATTGATGTTAAAATTGTTTTTTCATACATCTGCTGAGCTTTTTCAAGTTCAAGTTTCGTCCATCTCAACCGCGCCATTTTCGCACCGCCGGTAAACAAATCAAGCGACGGCACAACACCTGCAAGAGACTTGAAAGTATGATTTCCGAATATATTTGTAAAATTATATGCGCTGAAACCAGCCTGACCGTATAAAATAAATTTAGGCAAAAAGTCGCGTCTTGCTACTTTAGCATCTATTCCTATTTTTTCAATATAATCTTCAGCCTTCAAATAATCCGGTCTGTATTGAATAACTTCCGCATTGATAGCTTCGGGCAACGGTAAAAGTTCAAGCTTTGAATAATCTGATCTTGCCATTTGAGACAAATCTTTTTCTCTTAAACCTGTCAATACTCCGAGTTCTCTTGCAACAATCAGTCTTTTATCAACATAAACATTCAATTCTGCTTTTAACTGCGTCAAAAGCTGTTTTTCATCCATAAGTTCGGTTACGGGACACAAACCGTTATTATATTTTATTTCTTCTAATCTTACGATTTCTGTCTGAAGTTTGACAAGTTCTTCCTGATCCTTTATCAACTTATCAAATTTTATAAGGTTAAAATATTGAGATGCTACAGCAGAAGTTAAAGATATGTAAGAAGCTCTTTCATTCTGTTTAACAATTTCATGCTGTTTTTTAAATGATTTGGTTCTCAAATAATTTTCGCCCCAGATATCAATTTCATAACTCATTGTAAGCGGAAGAAAAAAGTTGCTCTGTTTGTAATCTGGAATTACAACATCGCCGAATTTAACGGTTGATGAACTGAAATCTCTGAACAAATCTCCCTGAAATCCTACCTGAGGAAGCTGTCCCGCAAAAGCCATTTTGACAACCTGTTCTGACTGCTTTACGTTAAGAGAGGCAATTTTTAAATCCTGATTGTTTTTAAATGCAGTAGTAATATAATCTGTCAAAACAGGATCATTATATTTCTGCCACCAGTCAAGGTTTAAATATTCAATTCTGTAATCGGGTGTATTTTTTTTGTTTTTTGCTTCTGCTGCTATATTAAATGAACACAGCAAAATAAACAGGGTAAGTAATATTTTAAAATTTTTCATATTTAGTGTATCCTTTTTTACATGTTTGTGTTATCATAATAACACAAAGAAAAATCATGGACAAGCATAATTTATTAAAAAGCAGAATAGGGATGAAATTAGTACGTGTAGGCAAAATGGTACGCGCAATTGCTAATCAGAAATTTATTAAGGCAAATTTCCAGATTACCCCTGAACAATTTACTGTTTTGACAGCTATACTCGACCATGACGGCTTATACCAGAGGCAAATAGGTGCACTTACCCTCAAAGACCGCCCTAATATCACAAGAATTATAAATATTCTTGAAGAAAAAGGACTGGTTACAAGAACTCCTGATATTAACAAACGTAAAATATTTAAAATTAATATAACAGAAGAAGGTAAAAAAGCCTATAACGAAGTTTTACCGACAGTTGCCGAACACTGGCAGAATACGGTAGAAGGAGTTACGGACGAAGAACTGGAAAATTGCCTGACAGTTTTAAATAAAATTAAAGCAAATCTTGAGAAAAAATTAAATATACAAATATAAGAGGTAAAATATGACAGACAAACCCCAAAATAAAAATCACGATGAACAATTTGAAGAAAAAGCTAAAGAAAGATTAAAAGTAAGAAAAGAAAAAGCAAAAAAGAAACGCCCCGAATATAAGAAAAAAAGAGTATTTGTTCCTGTAATAACAGCGGTAATTCTTGTATTGACGGGTATATTTCTCGCAGTGCATGCAACTTTTTACCAGTCAACAGATGACGCTTTTGTTGAAGGCAGACTTATATCGGTTGCTCCGCGTGTATCAGGGCCTGTAATTAATCTGCTTGTTGATGATAACGATGTTGTTAAAGCAGGGCAGCTTCTTGTTGAAATTGACCCTGCTGATTATGAAGTTAAACTTCATCAGGCTGAGGCAAAACTCGAGGAAGCAAAGGCACAGCTCAATGTTACCGAAAAACAAATTGAAGAGGGCAGTTCAAATGTAAATCAATCTTATGAAGATGTTACATCTGCTCAATCAAAACTTGATTTTGCAACAAAGGATCACAAAAGATACACCGATATGTATAAAGAAGGCATAGTATCAAAACAGGATTATGACAACAGCAATACCAGCTACACGGTTGCACAGGCTAACCATAAAGCTGCCACAGAAAAATCAAAGGCAATGCAATCAGCTTTAGAATCTCACAAAGCAAAAGCAGAAGCTGTTCAGGCAGAAATTAAAAGGCTTGAAGCCGAAGTTGAACAGGCGAAACTAAACCTTTCATATACAAAAATTTATGCCCCGCAATCAGGTATGGTTTCAGCCAGAAGCGTTGAAAAGGGCAACTACCTTCAAACAGGTCAGCCTTTAATGAATATTGTTCCCGAGCAGGTCTGGGTAATTGCAAACTTTAAAGAAATTCAGCTTACACACATGAAAAAAGGCCAGCCTGTTTCAATCAAAGTCGATACATACCCGGGCAAACGCTTTAAAGGTCATGTTGACAGCATCCAGCGTTCAACAGGTGCAAAATCAAGCTTATTCCCGCCTGAAAATGCTGTCGGAAGCTATGTAAAAATCGTTCAGAGAGTTCCAGTCAAAATTATGTTTGACGAAGATATTAAAGATTACAACATAGTCCCCGGAATGTCAGTAGTACCAAAGGTTAAAATAAGATAATGGAAGAAACAAAAAAGCAGACTAACCCCTATATAGTTGCAATATCCGTATTGCTTCCGGCATTTTTGTCGCTTGCGGCATCTTCTGCCACAAACGTCAGCCAGCCTCATATTGCAGGATTTTACGGAGCAACACAGTATGAAACAAATACCGTTATAACCTGCTATATTATATCAGGCGGGCTTATGCTCCCCGTTACAGGGTATCTGGTCAGAACAATAGGTAAAAAACTTTTACTTTTTTACAGTATCTGGTTATTTGCATTAGGCTGCCTGCTATGCATACTTGCCCCGAATTTACAGGCGCTTATAGCCGCAAGAATTGTTCAGGGTATTGGAAGCGGAGCAATATTACCTTTGTGTCAGGCTGTTTTGCTTGAAATTTTTCCGCCCGAGCAACGAGGAGTTGCAATGGGATTGTTCGGAGTTGCCGCAATGTTTTCTCCTCTTGCGGGGCCTTTCATCGGAGGGTATCTGACGGATAACTGGTCATGGCAGTGGATTTTTATTATGAATATTCCGTTGTGTATGATTTCATTTGCGCTTGTAAAAATGTTTGTACCTAACGACAAACCACAAAAACAAAAGTATAATAAAAAATTTGATATAATCGGATACGGTTCAATAGTTATAGCAATGGCATGCATGCAGATTGTGCTTGATAAAGGACAGCAGTACAACTGGTTTGACACAACATGGATTTGCTGGACAACGGGTGTATGTATTTTTGCTTTTGTATTCTTTTATGTATGGGAACTTGAATACAAATATCCTGTTATTGATATCAGAGTATTTAAAGACAGAAACTTTATGTTTGGAACATTAATGAGTTCATTTATCAATGTTACAATATATTCAACCCTGCTTTTGGTTCCTATGTTTGTCCAGAGTCTTTTGGGATACAGCCCTTCAAAATCAGGACTTTCAATGTTTCCGCGCTCTATAGTATGTCTTGTCGGATTATTGCTGTTCGGAGAACTCTCAAGATATATAAAGCCAAAAATCATGGCAACAGCTGGACTTTTAACAATATCTGTTTCCTTATTAATGCTTACACAATTAAATACAACATCTTCAATCGAGAGTGTTATATTACCGAACCTTTTGTTGTGCGTTGGTGTTCCGATGGCATTTGTTCCGATTACAGCCCTGTCGTTCCAAACGCTTCCTGCTTCTAAAAATGCCGATGCGGCATCATTACATGCTCTGTTTAAAAATATCATAACGGCAATTGCAACATCTGCTTCGGCTACGTTTATTGCAAGAGTTTCACAGGTAAGACAAACATACCTTGTCGAAAATTTATCGCCGCATAACCCTGTATTCCAGCACAAACTTCTTGCATTGAAAACAAAATTTTTAATACATTATCCTGATGTGGTTGCAGCAAAAAAAGCAAGCGGGACATTATATAATCAGCTTTTACTGCAGTCGAAACTGGCATCGTTTTTTGATGCGTTTACTGCTCTTGCGCTTATGGCTGTTGCTGTTATTCCGCTGTTACTGCTTATTAAATATAAAAAACAAAAACTGAACGGCTGATTTTGAATAACAAGATTAATTTAAAAATCTAAACCATATATATACCGAACTTATAAAAAGCGAGATAAGCATTGTAACAACACCGTACTTCAAAAATCCCATAAATGAAATCGGATACCCTTTATGAGCAGAAGTTTCAGAAACTATAACATTACATGCCGCTCCGATTATTGTCATATTTCCTCCAAGACATGCCCCGAGAGACAAACACCACCATAACGGGTAAGTGTAATCAGCACCCATAGTCTTTTGAATTTCTAATAACATAGGTGTCATAGTCGCAGTATATGGAATATTATCTATAACCCCTGAAATCAAACCGGAAGCCCAGAGTATCAGCATAGATGCGGCATTTTGAGAACCCTGTGTGATATTTAATATCCATTTTGCCATCAGAGCAATACCGCCTGAAGCATCAAGACCGCCGATAATTATAAATAAACCGATAAAGAAAAATATCGTATTCCACTCAACATCGCACAATATATCTTTCGGCTTTTCAAACAACAAAAGAACACTTGCACCTAACATTGCAGTAACGCATGTCTCAATATGAGTTACATCATGGAGTACAAACCCAAAAATAACAAGCACGAGTATAACCGCACTCCTTATCATTAAAGGGAAATCCGTAATCGTTTTAGAATTATCCAGATTTGCAACTGCTTTCATTTTTTCAGCATCAGCAACCAGAGATTTTCTAAAAATAAACAGCATTAAAGCAGTAACTATAACAAGAATTAAAGAGACAACCCCTGTTAATTCTCTCACAAAATCCATAAAAGATAACCCTGCAGCGCTTCCGATTATAATATTGGGCGGATCTCCGATTAAAGTTGCAGTACCGCCGATATTGGATGCAAATATTTCTGTTATTAAAAAAGGTACGGGATTTATCTCCAGCTGTTCAGCTATAAAAAACGTAACAGGCATAATAAGAATTACCGTAGTTACATTATCAAGAAAAGCAGACGTTACCGCCGTAAAAATCCCGAGCGTAAAAAGAACAAGTTTCGGGTGCCCTTTTGTAAGTTTCAAAAGTTCATTAGCAATCCAGTTAAACATTCCGCTTCTTGCTGCAATACTTACAATAATCATCATTGATACAAGAAGAAAAATTACGTTAAAATCAACAAAATTGATAAAATAATCAGGATTTAAAATTCCGTTCACTGATTTTGACTGACTCACAAGTCCGAACAAAATCGTAATCACCGCACCCAGTAAAGCTATCGTAACCTTTGGAATTTTTTCAAGTGCGATAAATATATATGCAATTATCAAAATTGAAGCAGAAATAAAAACTGCATGATTTTGAACAATATTATGCAAATGTTCAATCATTTATTATTTTCTCCTTTATTTGAAATAAATTAAAACAAGTGAATTATAACACAAATTCCATAATAAATTATTTATTTGGCAGAATATAATCGCAAACTATTATTCTGCGCGGGTAATCAAATGCTCTTATTTTAAATTCGGAATCCGGCGGGAGAATAAATACTGCATTTGCGCCTCTATCTGAATTTACCATAGAACATCGTCTGCAATCCAACCCTTTTGTTCCCTCAGGCAGACGTATTTTCATAATAAAGCCGTGATTTTGAAAACGTTCATCTAGATTTTTGGGGTCAACAGAAGCAAGATCTACATCATAAGAGCGCGATGTAGCAACAAATGCTCTATCTTTTAAAGTATCCCCAACTTCCATATCTTTTGCGAATTCAAATTCTTTATGCTCTCCCCAAAGCTCACGCGTTCTAATTCCACGGTATACATAAGAAGTCTGTTCCAAAGGTTCTGCCTCTTGAATAAGTCTGTTTAATCTCTGAACTTCATCAATATTTGATACATCCATGCCTGCACGCATTTTTGCATTATATTGATATTTTTCAAGGAAAGATAATACGGCATCTAAATCTGCCTCATCCAGTTCTCTTAAATCAGGTTTTATCGGCGGAGAAATAAATTCCGGGGCTATAACATTTTGTATACGGTATTTATCAAATTCCGGTGCTGACTCCTGATCATCCCTGTATCTTTTAAATATTTCCGTAATTTTCTCTCTTATCGGGGTTTCTGCCTCAAGTCTTAAACGTTCATAATCTTCATCATAAGGTATAATTTTGTCAATAAGTTTAGGTATCGGAGGTATATATTCGTAATCATCGCCTGAAATATCATCAATATCATCAACAGGATTTTCATCATTGCCGGTAAGCTCTACAGGATTTTTATTTTTATCAGACAAAGGATTAGAATGAGTTTTCGGCGGTTCATCTGACTTTATATTTTTAGGCTTTACAGAAGAAGAATTTTCTGAAGCATTTAACGCTTTTTTCGTTTTAAAAAGACTGCCTATCCTGTTTCTGTTTGCGATTAAAATTCCCGCGATTGCAATACTTGCAGCAGCAGCTGCCGCAATTTTTAAATTTTTGTCAGATAAATAACCTTCTTTTTTCTCCGTTATTTTCGGTACAGAAGGCTGAACGGCAGTAGTTTTTACCGATTGCGCAATTATTTTTTGATTTAGTGCTCCCACATTCAGCATGCTTATACAAAACTCCTGAAAAAATTTTTTTGCGCTAATTTTATACAAATTCTAAATTTTTTATTGAAAAATCATTTACAAACCCGTAAAATTCACTGCCTACACCAGTACAACGCAGTTTTGCTGAAGGATAATTTTGCGAAATATAAGCAGATGAAAGAACCGCAAACTTTAATGCATCAAAAATATTCAATGATGAAAAATCTGCAGTAACCTTTGAATAACCATATTTTTCAATGTACTTTTTAAATTTTTCAATTCTGTGTTTAGAATTATCAAATTTGTAATATAATCTTTGCTTCATACTTTAAAATTCGAGGCAAATTAACAAAAATTAAATATTTTATAATAAATTAATACTTTTATACGATATTTATTATATAATTTTAACTGATGGGGGATTAAGGAAATGGAAACAATAATGGATCGCAGTAAAATCAATGATTTAGCAAAAGAAGTTCTTGATATTGAAGCAAATTCGATTCTTCGTCTGAAAAATAATATAGGAGAAGAATTTGATAAAGCAATAGACATTCTTTATAACTGCAAAGGCAGAGTAATTGTTACCGGTATGGGTAAATCAGGGCTTATCGGACGTAAAATTGCCGCTACATTAACTTCCACAGGAACCCCGTCATACTTTCTTCATCCGGCAGAAAGTACACACGGCGACTCGGGTATTATTACCAGAAACGATGTTGTTATTGCAATTTCAAACAGCGGTGAAACACAAGAATTGTTAAATCTTCTGCCTTTAATCAAAAGATTTGGTGTAACAATGATAGGCATGACAGGGAAAATGAATTCTACTCTTGCTCATTCATCAGATGTTACCCTTGATATTTCTGTTGAAAAAGAAGCCTGCCCGTTGAATAAAGCCCCGACAGCTAGTACAACGGCAACCCTTGCAATGGGAGATGCTCTCGCTGTATGTCTGCTTGAAAAAAGAGGCTTTTCTGAAGAAGATTTCCTTATTTTCCACCCGTCAGGCGCACTTGGCAAAGGCTTTACATACAAAGTCTCGGATCTTATGCTTACTGATATCGAAAAACTGCCCATCGCAAAAGAAGATGACAGTTTTGCCGATGTTATTAAATTAATTTCGGAAAAGAAACTCGGCATGGCAATGATTGTAAATTCAAACGGAATTTTAACCGGTGTACTCACAGACGGTGATATCAGAAGAACTCTTATTAAATATGAAAATATCAGACCTCTGCTTGCAAAAGATGTCATGTCTGTTAACCCGAAACATATTTCAAAATCAGATTACGGAGCAAGTGCTCTGAATCTTATGGAAAAATATTCAATCACAGCACTTGCGGTTGTTGATGAAAATAACAAACCGATAGGAGTTATTCACATCCATGATTTGTTGAAAGCAGGAGTTGCATAAGATGACGATAAAACTTACAGCTTTTGATGTCGATGGAGTTTTAACTGACGGAAGCCTTACTTTTGACGAAAACGGTCATGAGTATAAAACCTTTAACGCAAAAGACGGACAGGGAATTGTAAACCTTAACAAAGCCGGAATAATTACGGCTATAATTACGGCACGCGAAAACGGAACCGTATTCCACCGCGCAAAAAATTTGAATATAAAAGAACTCCATCAAGGCTCAAAAAATAAAATAGCAACTCTTGAAAGCATTATGCAGAAATATAATATAACATTTGATGAAATAGCTTATATGGGAGATGATCTCCCTGATATATGCATACTTGAAAAAGTTGCACTGAAAGGATGCCCGAATGACGCAGTTGATGAAGTTAAAGCCGTAGCAAACTTTATTTCATCAAAAAACGGCGGACGCGGAGCTGTTAGAGAATTTTGTGATTACATACTGAAAAAGGGGATATAAATGTTTGAAATTAAAACACAGGCTTTTTTTGCTGCTGCCCACCATCTTTTAAATTATGAAGGCGAATGCGAAAATCAACACGGACACAACTGGATGGTAGAAGTTTTTGTGAAAGGCGACACACTTGATAAAAGTAATATTTTAATAGACTACAAAGTCTTAAAAAGAGAGTTAAAAGTAGTCTTAGATATGCTTGATCACAAAGATTTAAACGCGCTTCCGGAATTCAAAGGAGAAAGTCCGTCAAGTGAAATGATATCCATGTTTATTTATAACAAACTTAAAGAAAGAGTTGTACAGCTAAGCAAAGTAACAGTATGGGAAACACAGACTTCATGCTGTTCTTATTTTGAAGAAGAATAGTAAAAATATAGATGAATAGAAGTTCAGATGGTAAGAAGGCAGACTGTTTACCAGAGTTTTTTTTGAGTTAAGCAAAATATAAATTTAACAGTAATTAACAGAGAGGGAAAATAATGAATTTTATACAGGCAGTATTAATGGGGATAGTTCAGGGACTGAGCGAATTTTTACCTATATCAAGCTCGGCTCACCTTGTTTTTACCTCAAATTTTTATAAAGTAATAAAAGGTATTGAAATAGTTCAGAGTTCAAATGAAGAAGTATTTTTCGATATCATGGTTCATCTGGGAACTCTTGTTGCAGTATTAATTTTTTTCAGAAAAGATATTGCAAATATTATAAAAGCAATGTGGCATGCTTATAAAACAAAAGACTGGAAGGACAAAGAAGCAAAATTGGGCTTATATATTATAGCCGGCACAATTATTACTGTTGCACTGGCACTTCCGATTAATGAAGTCGCAGAAAAACTCGTTTATACCCCGTCAGTTGTCGGAATTTTACTTTTCATAACAGGATTTACACTTTTATACAGCGAATATAAATCAAAAAAAATTGAAGCAAAAAAAGATCAGGTTGATTTAAAAACATCAATATTTATAGGTCTTGCTCAAGGTTTAGCTGCTCTGCCCGGCTTCTCCCGCTCCGGCTGGACAATTGCAACAGGACTTTTTTGTGGATTAGACAGAATTACAGCAGCGAGATACTCTTTCCTTTTAAGCATTCCGATAATTCTCGGCGCATCCATGGTTTATCCTCTGATAAAAATTGATATCCATGAAGCCATGCTCTATAACTGGAATGCAATTATTGCAGGCACATTAGTATCGGCAGCTGTGGGTTATTTATGTATAAAATATTTTATGAAATTTATTTCAAAATTTTCACTTGCAATATTCGGCTATTACTGCATTATTGCCGGAATATTTACCGCAGTATTTTTCACGATTTTTACTTAAAAACTTTATGTTAAAAAATGTAAAATTGATTAAAAATTACTGTCAAAAAATAATATTTACGCATCTTATATAAATGCATTGATGTGTGGAGTAAAAATGATTTTACCTGTTAACAATACAAACTCTAAAAACAGCATAAATTTTTCTGCAGACGGCAATGAAAAAGATAAAAAAGCTTTAAAATATAACCATGACACGCTTTTAAAAAATAATCTTGCCACGCGGACTGATATAGCCATTGACAAGCTAACAAATGCTTTTACGGTTTATCCCGCTAAAGGACTTAAAGGGAGCAGAAACGCAAACTTCTATGAATTTTTAACTATGGGCAATGTACCATACCTAATCGGAAGTTTGATGCTTATGAATGTTTTTATCGGACCCGTAAATTCCTATTCAAACTTTGACAAGATGAAAGCTAACCCGCTCGGGAAAAAACTGGCGCTAGGCGTAATCTTTTACGGTCTTGCCAAAAGTTTGTCCAAATCATTTATCAGCAAACCTGTTCATCTTATGACAGGTATTGATATTGAAAGGCCTTATGCAAAAGTTATTTATGAACTTCCCGATGATGTTAATGACACAGATATTACTAGTATTGAACATCATAAAGTATTTGAAAGTGTAGAATTCCCACGCTATGATTTATATTATGGCGATGTAGGCAAAGGAGAAGAGCGAAATTTCAGATATGACAAAATTGCGAAAAAACTCGGAATGGGTACCGGATTAAATGATTCTGATCAGGAAGTAAAAGCAAGAATTAGAGAAATTGTAATCAAAGCAAGTCTGGCCAAAAATATATCTTCTTACTTATGGGCAGCTACAGGTGTAGCTTTGGCATTCCAAAAACCGTGGGAAAATTTCTTTAATGTAATGACTTTCAAATTCTGGAAAGGCAAAGAATTTGGAAAAACACTCAGCTCTTTCGGGAAAAATTTTATAAAAAGTGCAAAAGCCCTGTATAAAGGAGAAGGTACAGGTCTAACAAAACATGCAGGCAAAATTTTAATTGGTGCCTCTGTTTTATCATCCGTTATAGGAGTTGTAAACACAATGCACAGTTCTCATAAACCTTCCAAAGTTGATGCTGCGGATGTAATCAAAAAAGACGAAAAATACGTGGTAAACTAATATGACAACAAATTTAATACACAATTACATAGCATCCGGAACATCACTCAAATCAAAATCCGGAAATCAAAAGAGTCAGGGAAATTCAAAAAAACCAATGCCTCATTTTGATATTGAACACGAACTTAATAACAGAACATTTATAAAACCGCTGGAAGGTAAAGGGCACTTAATTAACGGCAATATATTTAATATGCCTGCTTTAATGGTTAAAGATACAATCTATGACGCAAAAGCATTTAAGCATGCTGTCAAAGGGGAAGCTAACGACCATGAACTCGGGAAACTAAATGATGTAGGTTTAAAAATAGGCGGACTTGCTATTGCAGGCTATCTGTTTACAAGAAAACAAACACCTATGACTAAAGGTATGGAATTTATAGGTCTGGCATCATTTTTAGCTTCTATGGCAATATGGCCTAAAATAGCTATACAGCTTCCTGCATATTTAATCCATGGCATAAATGTTCAAAAACAGTATGAAGACAGTTTTGGACGAAAGAAACCTTTCTATCAGGATCCGCAGTTTATACCATGGGATTTATATTCAGATAAAGAGATACAAAAAATAGGCAATCGCCTGGGTGTTCCAAAAGATATTCCAAACAGACGCGAAGCAATTCAGGAAAAAATGAAAAAAATCGCAATCCAGAATAACACTTTATGGATGCTGACTGCAGGATTTGCAACACCTGTAATGAGTGCACTTATATGCAACAGAACAGAACCTTATCTTGCAAAATGGCTTAACGACAGAAAAAATAAAAAAGCCGATAAAATTTTAAACAACCTGGAAAAAATCGCATATGATTTTGGTGCACAGGAGATTGCACAGGAACACTTACTTTATGGGATGTTGACGGTAGAAGATAGTCTGA
>URXH01000040.1 GCA_900551675.1 uncultured bacterium | reverse complement strand
ATGATTTTCTATATATTGTCCTATCGCCCCTTTGGGGAGAGAGTTAGAGAGAGGGGGCAACGTAGCCGTTCCTCCCAAAACCTTAGTTTTGCATAAAATTTTTACAATTCTTCCTGCTGAATTAGTGCCATAGTATCTTAGTAGCCGAATAAAAACCTGCCCGACAACATATCCAAAAAGAGCGAGGAATTGAATATTAAGACCTGTCAACGCATACATGTTGCGCGATCTTTTTAGGACATATTCAAGATTGCGCAATAAATGCGCAATAACATTAATGTAAACAACTCGACTTCCTGACTTATTGTCCTCTGCTAGCTGGGAGTGCCCCCCCCCCGATTAATACTTCGTAATAAACTTTCCATACTTTGCTCCTTCCGCTTATTTCTGATTCTTATTATTTATATTAACATATATTTCTAGCATTTTCAAGTTGTTGATGTATAATTATCTTATGAAAAGCGATATTATAAAAAAAGGGATAGCCAGAACTCCGCACCGCGGGCTTTTAATGGCAACAGGGGTTAGTAAAAAAAATATAAATTCACCATTTATCGGTATTGCAAGCTCTTTTTCGGATTTAGTTCCCGGACATATCTCAATGAGGGATCTCGAGCGCCAGATAGAAAAGGGAATTCATACAGGAGGCGGTCAGGCCTTTGTTTTCGGAGTTCCTGCCGTTTGTGACGGGATAGCAATGGGGCATAGCGGAATGAGATACTCTCTGCCTTCGCGCGATTTAATTGCGGACTGTATAGAAACTGTTGCAGAAGCGCATCAGCTTGACGGAATTGTATTGCTTTCAAACTGCGACAAAATCACCCCCGGAATGCTCATCGGCGCATTACGTTTAAATATCCCTGCAATTCTTGTAACAGCAGGTCCGATGCTTGACGGAGAATGCAGAGGACATCACAAATTAACAATGGTAACAGGTTCTTTTGAAGCTGTCGGAAGATTCAGAAATGGAGAAATACAAGAAGAAGAACTTCTTGCGTTAGAAGAAGAATCCTGCCCGTCAGCAGGCGCATGTCAGGGAATGTATACGGCTAACACTATGGCATGCCTTGCCGAAGTTATGGGGATGAGTCTTCCTTACTGCGCATCATCTTCTGCTGTTTCGGCTAAAAAACGAAGAATAGCTTTTGAAAGCGGAATGCAGGTTGTTGAACTTGTAAAACAGGATTTAAAACCATCAGATATTATAACTAAAGACAGTCTTAGAAATGCTATCATTGCAGATTTAGCTCTCGGCGGCTCTACAAACACATTTCTGCATATTCTTGCAATTGCAAATGCAGGCGAAATAAATATAACTCTTGATGATTTTGAAGAATTAAGCAAAAAAATTCACCAAATAGTAAAAATTAACCCGTCATCAACTTTAACAATGGCTGATTTTCATAATGCCGGCGGAGTACCGGCTGTTCTAAAATCACTAAATGCAGGTGAAGGGTTACTGAAAAATACAATAACAGCATCAGGCTTAACGATTAATGAAATAGCACAACACGCCTTCAAAGAAAATTCAATTATACCGGATTACAACCAATCAAAATATACCGAGGCTGGTCTTGCCGTTCTTTACGGAAATCTGGCAAAAGACGGCTGTGTAATTAAAACCTCCGGAGTTGATCCTCAATGTCGTGTTTTTGAAGGAAACGCAAAGACTTTTGACAGCGAAGAAGCGGCAATGAAAGCACTTGAAAGCGATGAAATTCGCGAAGGAGATGTAATAGTAATCCGTTATGAAGGCCCCAAAGGCGGCCCGGGAATGCGGGAAATGCTTGCACCCACATCTCTTCTGGTAGGCAAAGGATTAGGGAAAAAATGCGCACTTATAACAGACGGAAGATTTTCAGGAGCAACAAGAGGAATTTGTGTCGGCCATATCTGCCCTGAAGCTGCAAACGGAGGAATTATTGCACTGATAGAAGACGGAGACAAAATCAAAATTGATATTCCGAACCGCTCAATAGAACTTCTTGTCGATGCAAAAGAACTTGAAAAACGCAGAAACAATCTCAAACCATTTGAACCGAAAGTTAAATCAGGTTATCTCTATAAATATGCACGAAATGTTAAAGATGCTTCACATGGAGCAATAGTTTAGGGAGTTATATCGCAGTTTACACCAAATGTATTCAAAATAGAGTCATACAGTCATTCCGAACTTGTTTCGGAATCTCTCTGTTGATAGACCCTGAAACAAGTTCAGGGGGACATTTAAGATGTTGTTTGGTGTAAACTGTGATATAAGTCCCATAGTTTAAAGCTTGACAAAAGTTTAAAAATAGTAAATAATAGAATAAAAAACAGGAGGCAAAATTATGGATTTAAGAGAGCTGAGAACCGCCCCCCCCCCGAAAAACACACGTCGGGCGAGGATTTGAGCCTTTTTCCATCTTGCTGTTATAGAATACTTTACAAATTTAACTTAAACCGATATAATGATGTTACACATCACAATTATCATAGATTTAATTTTAGGTATGCCGCAGTAAAAGACGATACGCACGTAACCATATTGAACAATCAACGTAAAATTGCATTTACGCTTGCAGAAATTTTAATTACTCTTGGGATTATTGGAGTAGTCTTTGCGATGACTATGCCTACATTAATTCATAATCATCAAAAAAAACTGCTGTTAAATTAGCTAAAGTTTATTCTACTCTCACTCAAGCAATAGAAAGAGCAAAAGCCGATTATGGAGATATGGCACAATGGGAATATTTTTCTTCCGGGGAAAAATTAAATGGGAGTGAGCAGAAAGAAAAAACCAAAGCATTTGTTCAAACTTACATATTACCATATCTCAAAATTAGCAAAGATTGTGGTATAAATAATGAAAAACAGTGTAAGACTGTAAAAATATGCAACAATTCATCAAAAACTTACTGTCTAAATTTTGTTTCTAATGGTGCGTACTATTTTATAACTCCTGACGCAAGCTATACAATAATGCCTGATAACAATACAGGTGTTACAAAAAGTACAATGATAGTAAAGATTAATTTAGACGGGAACAGCAAGCCAAATTTTTACGGACGAGATGTGTTCTGGGGATTTATAGTGCCAGAAAAACATCGTTTTGAATTTATTGGCGCTGATCTTGGTTATACAAGAGATGAAATGTTAAATAATACTTCTACATGGGGATGTAACAAGGTCTCAAACACTAAACACTATTGCGCCGCTATAATTCAAATTGACGGCTGGGAAATTAAAGACGATTATCCATGGTAATTTCCATGCTATCATAATAGTATGAAAAAACTGACGGATTTCAAAGATGATATAAACAAATGCTCCAAGTGCGGACTTTGTCAGTCTGTTTGCCCTGTTTACAAAATTACGGGCAACGACTGCGCAGTTTCACGCGGGAAATTTGTTATGCTTGACGGGGTTCTAAAAGGAGATTTAAAACTCAACAAAAATATCGAAAAATACCTTGATTTATGCCTGAAATGCGGGAAATGCACAAACTTTTGCCCGAGCGCAATTGATGTATGTAAAATTTTTGAAACCGCAAAATACGAATACACAAAAAATACGCTTCCCGGAAAAATTATTTTTTTACTTGAATCAAAATACGTTTTCGGGAATTTTATAAAATTTTTCAAATTCATAACTCATCCGTTTCGCCCTAAATATGCTCTTAAACGGAACGCAAAAGTAAAAGTTTTATATTTCAAAGGGTGTGTGAACAATTTATGCCCGCGTACTGATAAATATTTAAAACAAATATTCCAAAATTCCGATATTGAAATAATCGAAAAAGATTTTGACTGCTGCGGACAGCCATTTTTATCAAGCGGAAATCTTGAACGGTTTGAAGAAGTTAAACAGCATAATTTAAAAATGTCAGACTGCGATTTTGATTATCTTCTGACAGACTGCGCAAGCTGCGAGAGCACATTAAAACAGTATATGGATGTGAATTTTATCAGTCTTGGAGAACTTATTCAAAGACAAAATATAAAATTCAAATTTCAAAAACCTGTCAAAGTAACATTCCACAAACCCTGCCATCTTGAAAATGATGATTTTCTTGAACCTCTTTTAAAAAATTGTGAAAATGTTGAATATATAAAAATGGAAAATTACGATGACTGCTGCGGTTTTGCAGGCGAATTTGCCGTAAAAAATAATAAAATTTCGCGCGAAATTTCAAATAAAAAAGCTGTAAATATCCTTAAAACAGAGGCAGATTACGTAATAACCACCTGTCCTGCCTGCATTTTAGGACTTTATCAAGGGCTTGCGGGTAAAAAAAATCCGCCAAAGCCTGTTTCTTTAACGGATTTTTTATCGAAAGCCGAAATAAAATAAATTGGAGTTATATCTAAGTTTACACTAATTATGGGTAAAAGCGTCATGCTGAACTTGTTTCAGCATCTCACAGATGTTAGACCCTGAAACGAGTTCAGGGTGTCATGTTATTTTTTTGTGTAAACTGAGATATAACTTTCAAATAAATCTTACTTACCCAATTCATGCGCTTTTTTAGCGGTTTGCTCAATTGTGTCATAGAAAAGTTTATCTGAATGTTCACCATTCATAACGGAAATTCCGACAAATGTACAGCCGCCTTTTGTTGCTACATTATCAATCAATGTCTGAACAGGAATTTCACCTCTGTTCATAATCATTCTGGCTGAACCTAAAGCGGTTTGGGTTGCAAGTTCAAGCGATTTTTCATATTCAAGGCCTAATTTTTCTCCTGCACGCGCCATATCTTCTATAACTTTATAGAAAAATGCAGGCCCCGAGCCTGATATTGCGGTTACAATATCCATCTGTTCTTCGCTGACCTCTATTGCTTTTCCTATATTTGATAAAAGTTCAAGCACAAATTCTGCATCTCCATCAAGAGCATAAGCTCCCTTACAGACTCCGCTCATTCCCTCAAGAACAAGGGCAGGAGTATTCGGCATTACACGGACAACCCTTTTCATTCCGATAATTTTTTCGATTTTTTCTGTTGAAACGCCTGCGGCGATGGAGACAACCAATTTTTCAGGAGTCAATTCATCTTTAATTTCATCCAGCACCGCCGGAACGTAATTAGGTTTCGTAGCAATAAAAATTACATCAGAATCCATTGTCAAAAATCTGTTGTCTGTTATAACATCAATACCAAGACGGCTCTGAGCTAGTTCTGCTACAGTACAGTTAACCTCAGAACCTTTAATATTTTCTTTCGGCAAAAACTTTGAAGAAATTGTGCCTTTTATTATAGCACTGGCCATTTTACCGCATCCGATAAATCCTATTTTGCATTTTTTGTTCATATAACGTAACCTGCCCCTCTTTTTTTGTTGACTAAAAATTTTTTTTAATTTACATTGGAATTATACGACAAATATAAATTAAAAGGAATAAAGAAAAATGAGACGTACACTAGAAGGAACAAAAGTAAAAAGACAGCGCGTAAGCGGTTTTAGAGCAAGAATGGCTACCCCCGGCGGACAGGAAGTATTGAACAGACGCCGTGCTAAAGGCCGTCATAAATTAGCTATAACAGCTAAAAAACGTGCTTAAGTCCATAAACAACAAGACAGGATTTTACAATAGAATTAACACAGCAGGCCGAAAATTACTTGGCATGCTGTGTTGTTGTACAAAAATATGTTAAAAAAAGAATTCAGATTAAAAAATAAAAAAGCATTCACTGCAACATACAGAGTCAAAAATTCCTGCTGTAAAGGCGGAATAACTCTTTTTGCCGGTCTATCAAAAAAAGATGAAACTTCTCCGACACGTGCAGGTTTTGTCGTAAGTAAAAAAACGCATAAACGCGCCGTCAAAAGAAACAGGCTTAAAAGACTTATGCGCGAAAGCTACAGACTGCTTTTAAAATCAGGAGATACAGGAAATTCTCAAAACTGTATGTCGCTTATATTTGTCGGTCATGAAAAAGCGCTGGGGAAAAGTTTTAATGAAATTAATGAAATTATTAAATCGTTAATAAAAGGTATAAAAAATGTTTGAAGGCATTTATGCAGAAAAAGTATTAACCCATCCGCATATCAGGCCTGACCTTCCGCAGCCTCAAGAGACATCAGGGACTTATACGGGAAGCGATGCTATTTTCAGATATTCATTAAAAGATTCCGATTATCCTGTGCTGCTTATCCCTGACCCGCTTTATGACAACGCAGGCGGAATTATCAAACCAGGCTATTACGAACTTGCACTGTCTGATTCAAGAGAATTTTTGATACTGCTTGAATCTAAAGAGGCAATTGCTGTTATTCCCGTTATAAAAATAGAAGAAGATACAACAGAACAGCAAAGATTAAATAACAAAAAAGTAAAAAAAGAACTCAAAAAAGAAGAAAAAGCCAGAAAATCAACAAACGAAAAACGAAAAAAAGCAGGAATGAAACCTGATGAACCAGAAATTCACATGGAAGCATCAATCGAATATATTCCTAAAGGTAAATACTATTTAATAAAGTATCAAAGAGGTACAATAAAAGCCTGGGGAGCTTTTAGAGGATAGCCGCAAAATATTTGTGTTAATATTTCTTAAAATTTTCTAAAGTTAAGCAATTTTCCGACCGTAATATACTTTATATTAGTAGGTGCAATATCATGATATTTTTTATCATATTAAGAAAAGGAGTATAATTATGGTTTAATTTAAAATTCTTATATTTATTAGTTTGATAATATACTAAAATACTGATTAATATTTCTTCATATAATGGCAAATAAATATTTTTTTCAGTGTTATTATTTAGTATATTATTGTAATACTATTGCGACTATAATGCTAACTAAAATAAGGAGTATACTTATGAACAAAAAGCAATTAATGATTGCGGCAATGGCAGCAGTATTGTCTGTATCAACAGCAAATGCGGAATCTGTTATTACCGGCATTACAGATGGCGGCAGCGGCACATTTAACATTGAAGCTCAGCACACATTTGACAATGTCGGATTTAGACAGTACGACCAGTTTAATCTAGGTAAAGGCGATATTGCCAATCTGCTCTACAACCTTAAAGGCAAAGACCTTGAAATGTTTATTAACCTTGTAGACAGCGGGGTTAATATTAACGGTATTTTGAATACTATGCGCAACGGCCAGTTCTATGACGGTCATGCAGTATTCATCACGCCGGGCGGTATGACAATCGGTGCCAGCGGTGTTTTAAACGTTGGTACATTATCTGTTGCAACACCGACAACCGAACGTTATGGAGTATTAAAAGGTGAATATCTTGACGGAAATACAGCAAACATCCGTAACGTATCACATTTATTAAATTCTGAAAATAACACCGGAAATATTCAAATTGACGGTCAGGTCTTTGCAAGAAACGGAGTTCAGCTCAGAGGCGGAGATGTTGCAGTAGGTGCCAATGGTGCTATTTTAAACGGACTTAACAACAATGAAGTCTTAACAACAGAACAAAGAGCACAAGATTTATTCAAATCTCTTGTTAATACTGACGGCACCGGCATGGTTACAACAGGCAATCATTTTGTTGCAAACGGTTCAAATATTCAAATAAAATCATCAAACGGAACCGATATTGCTGGTACCGTTATTAACGGTGCAGCAATTCCTGGTAAAACCGAAGGCTTGAATGGTGTTTATATTACAAACAGCGGTGCTAACGGTACAAAAATTTCAGGTCTTGTTCAATCAACAAATGACTTGAATATTTATAACAAAGCCGGAGAACTTAATATATCAGGGACAGTTAAAAATACAGGCGATAATTTAGAAATTTCTAACGCAGGTACAAACTTAAAAGTAGGCGGTAATCTTTCTACCGACCATGATTTGGCAATTACTAATAATGGAACAGGTGCATTAGAAATTTCCGGCACAACAAATTCAACCGGCAAAACCAACATTGTTAATGAAGGCGCAGGCGGTATGAATATTACAGGTACCGTAAAAAGTGCTGCAGCACCTGATCAGTCAAAAAATGAAGGATTTTCAATCAGAATTATCAACAGAAATGGTAAAATGGTAATTTCAAATACCGCAGATAAAGTAGCAGGCGACTCTGTAAGACTTGAAAACCAGGGAGCAGGCGGTATGGCAGTTGCAGGAGTTAAAGGTGAAAAACTTGTTTCCATAGACAACAAAGCAGGCGATTTAACTATCGATGGAAAAATTTCTGCAGGTGCTGATGAAGGCGGTAATATTAATATCTTAAACAGAAATACCGGCAACAAACTAGCAATCGCATCTAACGGAAATATTGTCGGCAACGGCAACGTATCTGTTAAAAACGAAGGTGCAGGCGGTATGGATGTTTACGGAAAGATTACAAATAACAGTATGAATTCTGCAGAAACCGCTATAAATAATAATGCAGGCGCTATGCTTGTTGACGGTGATATCACAACTACAGGCAATACAGCAATCAAAAACCAGGGCTCAGGAATGGTTGTTACTAAAAATTCAACCATTACAAACGAAGGCCAGTTGAAATTCAAAAACTACGGCGAAGATGGTATGACAATCGTTGGTAATGTTGACAATACAGGCAACATGACAATCTATAACGACAACGGACTGCTTGAATTTGCTAATGATGGAGCCAATACGGTCGGAGCCAAAGTTGCTAACCATGACGGTAACCTTGCAATCTGGTCAAGAGAAAACTCTAAAGGTATTAAAACTCAACACTTATCTTCAATTACAAATGACGGAGCAGGATACAACATTGCAATCAGACATGACGGCAACGGTGCTGATCCTGAAACAGGAAGAGGTATTAACCTTCAGGGTAAAATCTCAAGCGAAGGTCAGTTAGCAATCAATAACTACAACGGTGATATGTATGTATCAGGAGAATTAACATCTGACGGCAATATGGGTGTTATTAACAGACAAGGCGGCGGAGCTATGGAACTTGCAAGCGCAGGTAAAATCTCCAGCGATACTGCAAACATCAACATTAAAAACTACGGCTCGGGCGATATGACCGTTAACAGTGAAATCACTCACTCAGGACGTGTTAATGTTCTTGCTAACTCAGGCAAATTAAATATGGGTGCAAATGTTCATAATAACGGTACGGGTGCTCTTGATGAAAATAACGGCTTCTATGCTGCTGCAAGAGAAAACGGTACAGGTATTAATGTAACAAGCGGTTTCAAAGCTGACGGCACAGGCCAGAACCTGATTAAAAATATTTCAGGCGAAGAAGGCTTGAGATATGAAGGTAATATGAATACTTCAAACGGACAAACCGAATTGTATAACCAGAAAGGTGATATGACTGTCGGCGGTCAAATTAACACAACAACAGGAAATGCCGTAATCCTTAACAAAGGCGAAGGTATGACTGTGAACGGAACTATTACAAGTGATAAAGATGTAAAAGTTGTAAACAAAGGTTCCGAAGAAGCTGATGTCAGCGCGGCAAAAATTGAAGCTCCGAACAAAGATACTAAATGGTTCTGGGAAGTACTCAAAGAAAAATTAGGTTTATAATTTAAACTTAACAATCAAAAAACAAAAGAGCATCTTTAAATAGATGCTCTTTTGTTCTAAAATTTGTTCTAAAATAAAAATGGGGGTTGCAATTTAATTTTCAGCATTACATAATAAAATTGTGAAAAATATAACGCGGAGTGGAGCAGTCTGGTAGCTCGTCGGGCTCATAACCCGAAGGTCATAGGTTCAAATCCTGTCTCCGCAACCAATTAATAAAAAAGCTTTTGAAAATTCAAAAGCTTTTTTATTTTTCTTAATTCGATTTATTATACTTATTAAATCCTATAGGTTTGCGATTCGATTTATCTCCATTATTAGTAAAATCTTTTATTGCCTTTGTAAAATCATCAAATGTAATATTCAAATTATCAATATCAGACTTTTCAAATGTACCGTTTTCCATTTTTGTATAAATTCCTGCTCTTTCAAAAGCATTTTCGTTTGCGGAATTTACAATATGCGCAATGTCAGCACCAGTAGCTTTTATATCAAGCAATTTTTTAGACAGTTCAGTTTTGTTAACATCATTAGATAGTTTTTTATTTCTTGTATGAATATCCAATATTTTATTAACACCTTCGACCGTTTCGGGTGCTTTCACCTCAATATGTTTGCCAAACCGGCCTGAACGGGTGATTGCATCATCAAGTACATCAACTTTATTTGTTGCGGCTATTACATAAATTTCATCGCCGTTTTTTTCAACGTCGCTCATCAATGTCAAAAGCTGATTAACGACTTTATCGCCATAAACATCTGCCCCGCCGCGTTTTTTTGCAACCGCATCAAATTCGTCAATAAATATTATACTCGGCTGATTTTCTCTGGCTTGATCAAATAGGTTTCTCCAGTTTTCTTCTGACTGACCGACCCATTTCGATTCCATTTCAAGACCGTTTAGCTTTACAAAATCTGCCTGTGTTTCATTTGCTAGAGCCTGTGCAATAAGAGTTTTTCCCGTTCCCGGAGGACCGTACATAATAAATCCATGATTTACGGTAGTATTTTCATAAGCTTCAGGGTATTTTACAGGGTATAAAATACCTTTTTTTAATTCATTTATTACACTGTCCTGCCCGCCTACATCAGCAAATGTAAGTTTCTTTGCCTTTACACCAGCTGTATATTTTGATAAAGACTGTATAGATTTTATATTTCTTTTCTCAATAGAAGAGTTTACACTTTCGGTTAAATCAAACGACTTCGAAAAAATCGGTCTGCTAAACGTTAAATCATAATCAGGTTTTCCTTTTATTGGAATTTCTTTATTTTTTACTTTTATAATATCACCGGGTACAACATAATAAGTTTCACCCGGTTTTATGGATAAAAACTCATCTTCATACCGGTAAAGCATATCAAATTTATTCGTATTAGTTACCTCAAGCTCATCCATAAAATTTCTAAAAAATGCAACAGTTCCATCGATATTGTCATCTTCAACAAATATAAAACGTTTAATTGCATTATCAAAAGCTTTTACAGATTCTTTTAAAGCCTTTTGCGCAGACTTTAAATCCTTTCCTGTTATGATAAGATCACCGTGTTTTGCAATCTGAAAAACAGATGCAAGCCGATCTTCAAGCGGGAATTTCTTAGCCAGAGTCAAAGCTGTTGACTGAACTCCCGTAAAACTTAAAACATTTGCCGTTTTTGGTCCTAAATCTGCCGGCTTAGTCTGCATATTTTCGGCTGCAGCAGGCTGTTTTGAAGACTTGATTTGATTAGTGTAGTTTGTACGATAATAATTTTGAATAGATGAAATTCTCACTGATACACCCCCTTGTTTTATTGAGAATACACCTTTTTTGCAGTATCGTCAATTATCCATTACTCAGTAAAAAATCAATCTTTCAGGCGATTTACTACATTTGTAGTAATTTTTTATATCTTTTCCTTTGTTTTGTTTTTATAATTTTATTGATATTTGTATTAACACCATATTTTTAAAAAATAATCTATGCTACATGTGTAATATTTACACTTTTTAAAATTGTTACATTTCTTTACGCTTTTATGCTTTAATACTTTTATGCAAATTCTACTAAATTCTATTGCTATTATACTGCGGGTAATGAGTAATTCTCTCAGTAATGTTCTGCAGAAAAAACTTGCAGGCGAGAATGAAAATCCGATAAATGTTAACTTTATAAACTACCTAATTTTAAGTATTATATCTATTCCGCTTTTATTCTTTATTGATTATTCAAAAATAAATCAGGAATTCTGCATTTTTGCTTTAGCCGGTGGAATAACGGGCGCTGTTTGCAATTGTTTTATGGTACTTGCGCTGGAAAAAGGAGAATTGTCAGTTCTTGGTCCTATTAATTCTTACAAAGCTATAGTCGGTTTGATTTTCGGAATTATAATTTTGCACGAATATCCTAATTTTTACGGAATTTCAGGGATAATGCTAATAATCGCCGGTTCTTATTTTATTTTTGATACAGCCAGTCCCAAAGTATTTTTAAGAAAAGATATTCAGTACAGGATTTATGCACTGATTTTTTCTGCACTGGAGGCTGTGTTTATTAAAAAAGTCATTATACTTTCTTCAGTTGTAACATCTTTTATTGCATCAAGTATTCTTGGCGCGCTTTTTTCATTTATTATTGTACGAATTTTCAGCAGGCAAAAATTGCACTTACCTGAAAGAATACACGGGATTATGTATATTTTAACTTCCGTTTGCTTCGGGGTGATGACTTTTGCAACTGCTTATGTCTTTAAATATATGAATGTCGGATATGCCCTGTCGCTTTTTCAACTTTCAATTATTATTAATGTAATTCTCGGATATAAACTATTTAATGAAAAAAATGTGTTAAAAAAACTTTTAGGTTCCTTAATAATTCTTATAGGTTCGGCAACAATTTTAATTTTCGGACATTAATATGATAGAATTTATTTGAAAGGGTATTAAATGCTTTCACCGGTTACAGGCAGAAAAATTGAATATGACATAAAGCCGTACAAAAGCTACAGAAGACACGTTGCAGAAGAGCCTGATACTGCAACCAAACTGGCCGTTGCCGGCGGTTCTATTACGGGCACATTATTACCTATGTTTTTGCTTGCAAAACATCAAAAATGCAAGATATACAATATTAAATATCACGTAAAGGAAATGGTTCTTGTCAGTGCAGGCAGTATTGCAGGCGGACTTGTATCAGGACTTCTTGCCGACAAGAAAAAAGAACACACAAAACAAAAGGTTAACGAAAGCGTATTTCAGTTTATGAACGCTTCTGTTCCGCCATTAATCACCGGCGGGTTATACAAAGTCAGTAAAAATATAAAATACAGAATTGCAGCTACCATAATAGGACTTTTCGGCGGGATGCAGCTTGCGGCAAAACTTTCAAACAAAATAAACGACCCGTTAGATAAAGTTCCTGACAGAAAACTTACATTTAAAGATTCTATTGCTAATATTGATGACGCTCTCGGTGTTCTGATTCTCGCGAAAGTCCCGATTGCAGAAAAACTCCACATTGATAAAACCCTGCCGGCTATTTACAGCTGGTGCGGCTACAGAGCAGGCATAAGCAACTAGGCGTCAATTTACAGGAGCTTCATCATCACTTTCAATTTTAATTTGTCCGTCTTCTTCAACAAACTTTTTCTTTTTAAAGAGTTTGTTTATTAAAGGTTCTCTTGGAGCATTTTTCTTTTCGAAGCGTGCTTTTTCTGTTTCAACGTCATTGTAATCATTTAACACTTCCATCCTGAATCTCTGCTGATTTATCATTTGCATATCATGAACCTGAATTATTGATGCATCTGTAGGCAAAACAGCGTAAGCAGGCTGTATTAAACATATTAAACAAACAAAAGCCAATACCTTATTCACAAATATTTCCCTCCGTTTATTTTATTCTGAATACAACATTTGCAACTGCTGTTACTTTTTTGTCAATTGTTGAAGTGTCATTTATACCCATATCAGAAACGTTTGTAGAATCTACGGGAGTAATCTGAAAAACTCCCATATTTACGGATTGGATTTTGCCGGGTTTATTATGTGTAGCCTTCAACATTGCAGTTGCTCTGTCTTTTGCATCTGTTGTAGCTTCTTCAAGAAGCTTTACTTTTAAATCAGAAAGTCCCGAATAAAAATACTGTGCACTCATAACATTTATATCAATCCCTTTATCTAGAAGGTTTTGAATATCAGTTGATATATCTTTAATTTTTTGTACATCGTCAGATTTAATCACAACCTGCTGGGAAAGGTTATAATAAGCAATTTCATTCGTCATGTTGCCGTTCGGGGTGTATTTATAAGTATTATACCCGTTTGATGCTTTAACATCAATATCTTTGATACCTTTATCTTCCAGATATTTCATAACAATCGGAAGCTGCGATTTTACCGTATTAAAAGCAAGCTGCTTATTCGGCTTTCTGGCATTAATTTCAAATTCCAGTCTTGCTGAATCCGATTTTACAACCTGATAGGCAGAACCCGTTACGGTAATTTTATCTTTAGACATATTACCTGTTCCTGTTTTTACGGCAATAACAAGACCGAGCGCAAGAATTACGGCAAGCCATATTAACTGTAATTTCTCAAATTTTTCAAACATATACACACTCCTATTTTTCCTGAAATATAATTATATATAATATTATAACCTGTATTTTATAAAAATCAATTGCTAAAGACGGAATAATATGCTAAAATTTACATATAAAAAAGCGGGGTGTATATGAACAAATATTTAAAAAAAGTTTTAAACGAAGTTAAGGGAAAAAACTCAACAGAAAAAGAATATCTGCAGGCAGTTGAAGAAGTTTTACTCTCTATTGAGCCGGTGATTGAAAAGCATCCCGAATATGAAAAAATTGCACTTCTTGAAAGAATGGTTGAGCCTGAAAGAATTATAACCTTTAGAGTTCCTTATGTAAACGATAAAGGGCAGGTTATTGTACACCGCGGATACAGAGTGCAGTTCAGCAGCCTTATAGGACCTTACAAAGGCGGCTTGAGATTTCATCCTTCAGTAAATCAGAGTATTATGAAATTTCTCGCTTTTGAACAAATATTCAAAAATGCTCTGACAGGTCTGCCTATCGGCGGCGGCAAAGGCGGAAGCGACTTTGATCCGAAAGGGAAATCAGATGGAGAAGTTATGAGATTTTGCCAGAGCTTTATGACTGAGCTTCAAAGACACATAGGGCAGGACATTGATGTGCCGGCAGGAGATATCGGCGTTGGAGAAAGAGAAATAGGTTATCTTTTTGGTCAGTACAAAAGAATAAAAGATGTATATGAAGGCGGAGTTCTTACAGGAAAGGGGCTTTCATACGGCGGTTCGCTTGTCAGAAAAGAAGCAACAGGATTCGGACTGATTTATTTTATGCGTGAAATGCTTGATAATGACGGCGGGAAGTCTTTAAAAGGGAAAACGGTTACTATTTCAGGCGCCGGAAATGTTGCAATATACGCATGTGAAAAGGCTCTGGAATACGGAGCAAAAGTCGTTGCCATGAGCGATTCAAAAGGCTGTATTTACGATAAAAAGGGAATAGATTTAGAATTAATCAAAGAAATAAAAGAGCAGCATAGAGGACGAATAAGCGAATACCTGAATGTTCATAAAAAAGCAGAATTTATTGAAAGAAAGAATGAAGATTCTCCAATCTGGGAAATAAAAACAGATATAGCGCTTCCTTGTGCTACACAAAACGAGCTGACGCTTAACTCCGCAAAAAAACTTGTATCAAACGGTGTTATTGCGGTTGGAGAAGGTGCAAATATGCCTTGCACTAAAGAAGCTACAGAATATTTACTTGAAAATAACATACTTGTAGCACCGGCAAAAGCTTCAAATGCAGGCGGGGTAGCAACATCAGCAATAGAAATGAGCCAGAACAGCATGAGATATTATATGCCGTTTGAAGAAGTTGACAACAAGCTTAACAACATTATGGTAAATATTTTCAACTCCTGCAAATCAGCGTCAGAAAAATATGGACTCAAAAATAATTACGTTGCAGGTGCTAATATCGCATCATTTACCAAACTTGCAAACGCAATGAAAGCACAGGGAATTGTTTAAGGCTCAAATAATTTTTTTACTGTTTCATCAGTACATGCCAGAGGTGCGCGTTTTTCATACCTGTATTTGTTATATTTGCAATACTCGGTAATAACAAGCTTTAAACTCTCTACTTCTCTGTTATTCATATCAATTGCAAATTTTGATATCAAAACCGGCATCTGCTCTTTATAAGATTTTTCGGAAGCATTTGTTATTGGAAAAACACTCGTTAACATTCTTTGTCTGTCAGATTCATAAAGAATACATTTCCCTCTTATGTACCCGGAAAACTGGTTATCAACACGAAAATTTTTAGACGCACGCTCGCAAAGATCATGGTAATATTTATGACTTTTTACCATATCTTCCATTGCTATTTTGTTAATGTCTTTATCTTCTTGAGCGGAAACTACTCCGCAAATCATTGTAAAAACGGTTAATAATAAAATTATTTTTCTCATAACATTTATATCATACATTATTTAACATGTAATGGCTGAAACTTTACATTCATTAATACAGGGAAGAACAATATTATAATTGTTGTAATTTGATTTTTTACTCTCAACATTTATCCTGCCGTTGTGGGCATTAATTATCTGTTTTGCAAGATAAAGATTTAAACTGCTTCCAACTTTGTCCATTTTTTCGGAAGCTGTTGTATACATTTTAAACATATTCTGAATTGTTTCATGAGAAACATAAGGACTTTCAAAGCCCAAAGAAATAAATACGGAATTTGAATTTTTAATTTTTTCTATTTCACTTATTTATTATGTAGATATTAACATTTATGATTTTTTAAATGTT
>URXH01000039.1 GCA_900551675.1 uncultured bacterium | reverse complement strand
AAGAATATTTGGTGCGGGGTGCGGGGACGCATAGTTCCCGCATAACAAAACCCTCTCCCTTTATCCCTCTCCCAAGAGAGGGAAATATTCCAATAACATAATTTATGTAGTTCGATAAAATTACCCGATTGTGGTTTTGAAAAAATCCTTTTTAGTTTATGCTAATATTAAACAGAAAGGAGTTCTTTTCATGAAAAAAAATGTAATTATTATTGCTTTAATATTTGCTATACCACTATTGGCATATATGCTTCTTACAACATCCAGTTCAACAACAGCACAAATAGCTCAAACCGGAAAGCCTCAGGTTATTAAATTCACCTCTGCAATGTGCCTTGACTGCCAGACAATGAATAAAATTTTTGAAGATATTATGCCAAAATACAAAGACAAAATTACTTTAACAGAAATTCATGTTCAGGACAAAAACTCTTTTAATGATGAACAAATAAAAAAATATAATGTAACACTTGTACCTACAATTGTTCTTCTCAACTCAAAAGGTGCGCAGGTAAAAAGAATAGAAGGCGCCATATCAGAAGAAGAAATGGATAAATGCCTGCAGGGACTTGAATAACTATGGAAAACTATATCAGCCTTTTTACTCAACAGGGAAGTTTGCCTATATTACTGGGCTTGTCATTTTTAGGCGGTCTTGTGGCCTCAATTTCGCCGTGCTCTTTAGCAATGCTTCCGATTATTATAGGTTATATCGGCGGATATTCAGATGCAAAACCGCTAAAAACATTTGTTCAAATGCTATTTTTTGTATTCGGTACCGCAATAGTATTTTCGATTATTGGGATTATCTGCGCCATAACGGGAAAAGTTTTTATCTCTTTTGCAGGGGGATATTTCGGGATATTTTTAGCAGGGATTATAATGGTTATGGGTTTAAAACTTATAGGCGTGCTTGATTTTGAACTTCCTGTTGTAATAAAAGAAATGCCGAAAAATGACGGAACAAATACCTATCTTTATCCGATAATTCTGGGCGGAGTATTTGCTCTTGCAGGCACTCCCTGTTCTACGCCCATCTTAGCAGGCATTATGGCGTTTGCATCACTTTCAGCAAGCATTGCACAGGCAATATTAATGCTTTTCTTATTCTCTCTGGGACAGGGGTTAATCCTTATTCTTGCAGGATTTTTGACTTCACATCTTAAAAACTGGAAAGGATTTTACAAATTTTCGGACTGGCTTTTAAAAATCAGCGGCGGCCTTCTTGTAATCGCCTCAATATATATTTTTTATAAGATTTTTGCTCCGCTTATTGTAAAATAGGTACAAATGCGCTAAAATAATTGTATCTATAAATGGAGAGTAAAAATGAAAACTTATGAAGGTCAGTTAGTAGCAGGAAATGAAAAGTTTTGTATAATTTTATCAAGGTTTAACGATTTTATCGGCTCTAAACTATTGTCAGGCGCGCTTGATGAACTTAAACGACATGGCGTATCAGACGATAATATAGATATAGTAAAAGTCCCCGGTGCCTTTGAAATTCCGATTACCGCACAAAAATTTGCTCAATCAGGCAAATATAATGCAATTATTACACTCGGAGCAGTAATCAGAGGTGCAACGGCACACTTTGATTATGTGAGCGCTGAAGTTTCCAAAGGTATTGCACAGGTAAGCCTGCAGACAGGTGTTCCTGTTATTTTTGGAGTTCTTACAACAGATAATATCGAACAGGCAATTGAAAGAGCCGGAACCAAAGCAGGCAACAAAGGCTCTGATGCAGCTAAATCAGCAATTGA
The DNA here is from genome assembly GCA_900551675.1 of uncultured bacterium. Taxonomy (GTDB): domain Bacteria; phylum Cyanobacteriota; class Vampirovibrionia; order Gastranaerophilales; family Gastranaerophilaceae; genus Stercorousia. Next base: position 14,641 of record URXH01000039.1, on the reverse strand, counting down.
AATGGCTAATTTATTAAAATTAATATAGTGTTTATTATTTAAGGGAAATCGGATTTTCCGATTAGAAAGCAGGTGCAAAATGTCAGATATTATTACAGAGTACAGGAATGAGAATACTAAAGATATTGATATTCTTCCTACCATTGAAATCGTAAAAAAAATGAACGAGGAAGATAAACTCGTTGCACTTGCTGTTGAAGAAGAAACAGAACATATCGCACAAGGTGTCGATTTGATTGCAAAACAGTTCTTAAAAGGCGGGAGATTAATCTATTTTGGAGCCGGAACATCAGGAAGACTCGGAATTTTAGATGCCTCTGAATGTCCTCCGACATTCAGTGTTTCCCATGATATGGTACAGGGCTTTATCTGCGGCGGTGATAAAGCTATCAGACATTCCATAGAAGGAGCAGAAGATAACCCTGATCTAGGCTATGAAGATGCAAAAGTTTTAAATGAAAACGATGTCGCAGTAGTCATTTCTGCAAGCGGAAATCCTAAATACCTTCTCGGCGTCTTAAAAAGAGCTGAAGAAGTTAACTGCAAAACAATTGGTATTACTTGCAACCCCCAAGGACGAATTGCAGAAGAAGCAGGGCTTGTAATATGCGCGGAAGTCGGTCCTGAAGTTATTGCAGGCTCTTCAAGATTAAAAGCAGGAACCGCTCAAAAAATGATTTTAAATATGCTTTCGACAGGCGCTATGATAAAAATCGGAAAAACTTATGAAAATTTTATGATTGATTTACAGCCTGTTAATGAAAAATTAAAAGACAGAGCAATAAGAATTGTTGCACAAATCGCAAATGTTACACACAGCGAAGCTCTTGCAACTCTGTTAAAATGTAATTGGGAGATTAAAACGGCAATTATATCAATTATTATGAAACTGGATATTGAAAATTCAAGGCTTGAGCTAAAAAAATACGGCGGTGTACTCAGAAAAATTATTCACACCGTTCAGACAGCATAAGGAGAGAAAAATAATGAAATTAACAGTACTTGGTGCAGGATGCTGGGGATTAACGTTAGCCTGGTTGTTAACAAATAATTTTGAAAATATTACAGTCTGGGGACGTGAGCAGGATTTGTCCGATGACCTGAAAATTAATAAACATACTTCAAAACCACTTGAAGTACAGCTGGATAAAAAAGTTGAAATTACATCTGATTTAAAACAGGCAATATCTGATGCAGATATTATTCTTTCTGTCGTAGCAACATCAGGCACACGAGATGTATGCGAAAAATTGAAAGAAGCAGGTATTAAACCTGAACAAATCCTTGTGAACGCATCAAAAGGTATTGAACTTCCTTCCTTAATGAGAATGTCTGAGGTAATAAAAGATGTTCTTCCCGAACAAAAACTTGCAATCCTTTCAGGGCCGACTCTTGCCAAAGAAGTACTTGCAGGACTTCCGACAGCAGCCTCAGTTGCCTGTGAAGACATAAAAGTCGCAGAATTCGTTCAAAAAGCACTTAATGTACCTTCTAAATTCAGATTATATACCAATTCCGATGTTATAGGCGTAGAACTCGGCGGTTCATTAAAAAATGTAATTGCTATAGCTTCAGGCTTTGCACATACAATGGGACTCGGCGACAATTGTGCCGGAACTCTTTTGACGCGCGGAATGGCAGAAATCGTCCGTGTAAGTATTAATTTAGGAGCAAATCCTTCAACTCTATACGGACTGTCTGGAATGGGGGATTTAATCGCAACCTGTTCAAGCCCTATGTCAAGAAATTACACAGTAGGTTCAATGCTGGCAAAAGGTAAAAAAATTGATGATATTTTAAAAGAACTTGGTTCAGTTGCTGAGGGAGTTAAAACATCAAAAGCGATTTGTGAACTTGCAAAAAAACTTGATATTGAAGTTCCTGTGTCAAATGCTATATATGAAGCTGTCTATACAGATATCACACCACAGGCACTTCTGGAAAAATTAATGAACAGAAAACTTAAAGAAGAAGAAAGATACGTATAATGAAATATGCCGTCAAATATTTGAAAAACACATTTTACCCGCTGGAAGTTCCTGAAACACTCCATATTGAGGACGGGCAGATGGTTCTTGTCCGAACTGAAAAAGGTGAAGAAGCCCTAAAAGCATTTATCGTTAATTCAAAAATTTCTGAATTATGGGAAAAAAGCATCAGTAAACCGGAACCTTTAACAGTAATCAGGACATTATCCCAGAGAGATTTACAGACTCTTGAGGATATAAAACGTGAAGAAGTAACATCTTTTTTTAAATGCCAGAACTTAGTTCAACAGCATAAACTAAATATGAATTTAGTTCAGTGCAGGATAACTTTTGACAGAAGAAAAATTACTTTTTATTATACTGCACCTGAACGTGTTGATTTCAGGGCGCTTTTAAAAGATTTAACACAGGTATTTACGCGTGTAAGAATTGATTTGCGTCATATAGGCGTAAGAGATGAAACCTCAATTATGGAAGGAACAGGAATTTGCGGAAGACCTTTTTGCTGTTCAAGTTTCTTAAGAAAATTTGCAACAATTAACGTAAAACTTGCAAAGGATCAGGGGATGCCGATTACACCCGGAAAAATTTCAGGCACCTGCGGAAGATTGTTGTGCTGTTTGACTTATGAATATTCAAATTATATAGATGCCGCAAAAGGAATGCCTCCTGTCGGTTCCTCTGTTATGACACCTGAAGGATTGGGCAAAGTTTGTTATCTGCAATTTTTGAGCGGTAAAGTAGCTGTCAAAATGGAAGACGGAAAAACTAAAGAGTTTGCGAAAAATGATATAGAAATGGTTGATGCAGATGTTAACGTTGAAATAGATGTCCCTGTCATAAACACTTATACAGATGACAACGATAATATTGATATAAAGCAATTAGAAGATGACAGAAACAGTTCCACAGGTAATGTCTAAACTATTGCTTGATATCTTCTTTTTTATCTCCGAAAAGAATCATGTGCCATGGTTTTTTGATAAAGACAAAATAAATTTCACCATTAGTTAGACGAATTTCAGAGCTGAAACAATTTTTATGTCTTGGATCAGGGCTTGTTTCACTCATTTGAGCTACAAGTTCGTCATTTGTAATAAGCTGTAGTTCTTTTACGCTGATAACTTCCTTGTCAATTATTTTTACCAGTTTATCATAATCACTCATACTATTATTATAACAAATGTTAATATATATTTCAAGAGTATATACAAAAACAAAATTCATTACGGCCTTAGGATAGGCAAAACTCCAACCAAAGTCAGAAAATCTGTTAAGATATTTGCCTTTACTGGTGTATAAATAGGATTTTTGAAAACCGCTTTTTGTTGCCTGAAATTATAAATATTATATCTTCTTCGCAAGTGCCTCATTTATGCACTTTCGTTTAATAAATTTTTTTGAACAATTTGTCTTGTTGATAAGCAAACTTTCATATATAACAGTTAAAAAAATGTCGGAGATGGGACTTGAACCCACACAGATTTCTCCATACGCACCTGAAACGTACGTGTCTACCATTCCACCACTCCGACATGATTAAATTTTCTATAACCATAAAATAACACAAAAAATCCAATCTGTCTATATAATAAAGCCATATATCTTAAATTAAATATATTTATCAGAAGGGCTGCGTCCTAAGAACCTATTTTATTTTCCTGAAAAATTCATCAGAAATCAATTGTGAATATTTATTTTTTTCATTCGCTGATATCAAAATCCGTTCTTCACCGTCTTTAGTGCTCGCAACAGATATTATACCGCCGATATCGCCTATCGGGAGTTTTTTAACACGTGCTTCAAATTTCACATAAGGAACCTCTTTGCCGTAAGAATTCATCGTACCATGCTTTGTAACTTTTAAGTCATCAACAGAAATTGCCTGATATTTGATTTTACTTATTGCTTTATGCAATTTTTCTTCAACATTATCTGATTTTATATCATCAGCCGTTAATATTTTTTTATCACCTGAATCTACTACAAGCATTTTCTGCCCCGAGGCTCTATGTTCTGCAACAACTGCATTATAGCCCATTATTCCTGCGGCTTTTTCAATTTCAAATTCATCATTAATTTTTGAAAAATCACCGACTTTTTGTGCACGTTCCATTACAACATCTCTGGGCGGATTAAAATAATTACCGACAAGAGAAACTATCAAATCTTTGCCGCCGAGCGCCAAAAAGCCGACTGCTGCAAGGGTAAGAATTATTGCACGTAAAATATTTTTTAAACATCCCATGTTGAAATCCTTGTCATGTTATAATATTATTATAACTATGAAAAATAATGAAATCAATCTTATTAATACAGCTGATATTAAAGTCGAGGAGCTGACACCTGCAATGCAGGAGTATTTAAAAATTAAACACCAGAATCCGGATAAAATTCTGTTATACAGACTCGGGGATTTCTATGAAACATTTTTTGAAGATGCCGTTACGATGTCTAAAGAACTTGAACTTACGTTGACCGGCAGAGAACAGGGGAAATTCGGAAGAATTCCGCTTGCGGGAATTCCTGCAAAGGCTGTAAATAATTACCTTGAAAAACTCGTCCAAAAAAATTATAAAGTTATAATATGCGACCAGCTTGAAGATCCTAAGTTTGCAAAAGGGCTTGTAAAAAGAGGGGTTACAAGAATTGTAACATCAGGAACTCTGACAGAAAGCGACTTTCTACAGCAGAATTCCAACAATTATATTTGTGCACTGTTTAAAGAAGAAAAAAGCGGAATATGGGGATTTTCATACGCCGATATTTCAACAGGAGAGTTTAAAGTTACACAGGCTCCTTATGAGCTTATTATTGCAGAGTTGACAAGAATTGCACCTGCCGAAGTTGTAGGACCTTCCATTAAACAAAAAATAATGCCGTTTCAGATTGTACCTGATGAAAAGATTGATTTGCCGGAAGAAATTACAAAAAATTATAATTGTTCAAAAATTCCGTCATCAGTTTTTGAGACTAATTTTGCAGAAAACAACCTTAAGGCAGTTTTTCAGGCAAACAGTCTTGAATCTTTCGGCTATGACAGATATAAAACAGGGTTCAGAGCAGCAGGCGCTTTGCTTGCTTATATCTGGGAAACCTTAAAAGACAATGTTCCTAAATTTGAAAGAATTGAGCCTTATGAACTTTCCGAATATATGATTTTGGACGGAAGCACGAGAAAAAACCTTGAGCTTACGGAAACTCTGCGCGATAAAAACAAATTCGGTTCATTACTCTGGTCTGTTGACAAAACTAAAACCAACATGGGAGCAAGACTTTTGAAAAACTGGGTCTGCCAGCCTCTAAAACGTGTTGAAGATATTCTAAAACGCCAGAATTGCATAACCGAACTTGTTGAAAAGTCAGACGAACGCATCACCATATCAAATCTTTTAGAAAAAATATATGATATTCAGAGACTTGCAACAAGAATGTCTAACAGTTCAGCTAACCCCAGAGACTTTTTAAGTTTAAAAACATCTTTAATGATTCTGCCTGACCTTTTAGATGCAACAGAAAAGCTTGAATATAACCCGCTCGCCGAGATTAACCAATATAGAGATGAAATATCTGAATATGCATCATTAATTGACAGAACAATTGCAGAAAACGCTCCACAGGTAATAAAAGAAGGCGGAATTTTAAAAGAAGGCGTATCAGGAGAACTTGATTACTTCCGTGAACTTTTGACCGGAGGAGAAAATTGGCTCAAAAACTTTGAAGAAAAGGAAAAAGAAAGAACAGGCATTAAATCTTTAAAAATAGGATTTAACAAAGTATTCGGCTATTTTATAGAAATTTCAAACTCTTATCTTAATCAAATTCCAGAAGGTTATGTAAGAAAACAAACACTGACAACGGGCGAAAGATTTATAACAGAAGAATTAAAAAAACATGAAGATGATGTTCTATCTGCAAGATTCAAATCAACAGAATTGGAATATAAATTATTCTGTGATTTCAGGGAATATTCAAAAGAATTCGTCTCAAAAATTAGAGAAATTGCTGAATGCATAGCAAAATGCGATGTATATACAGGACTTGCACAAACCGCTGTTGAGAATAATTACTGCAAACCGGTTATTGATGAATCAGATGATTTTATTGTCAAAAACGGGCGCCACCCTGTGCTTGAAAAAATTCTTCCGCTCGGGGAATACGTTCCGAATGATTTAGAATTAAAATGTAACTCACTTGATTCAACACAGTTTATGATTTTGACAGGCCCGAATATGGCCGGAAAATCAACTTACATGCGCCAGAATGCACTGATTGCAATTTTAGCCCAGATAGGTTCATGGGTTCCTGCAGATTACGCAAAAATCGGTATTATTGATAAAATCTTTACACGTGTCGGAGCATCTGATGATTTGACACTCGGACAGTCAACTTTTATGGTTGAGATGATTGAAACAGCATGTATTCTAAATTCCGCAACAGAAAGGAGTTTTATACTTCTTGATGAAATTGGCAGAGGTACAAGCACTTACGATGGCGTTGCTATAGCATGGTCAGTTGCAGAATACATTGCGACAAAAATTAAAGCAAGGTGCATTTTTGCAACACATTATCATGAGTTGAACGTAATGACAAAAACTTATCCGCAGATAAAAAATTACAGAATTACGATAACAGAAGAAAACGGAGAAATTGAATTTTTACGTAAAATAGTCCAGGGCGGAGCAAGCAAAAGCTACGGAATTCAGGTAGCAAAAATGGCAGGTTTACCACAGGCCGTAATTAAGCGCTCTCAGGAATTAATGACAAGAATGCAGAAAGATTATTCCAACAATCTTTCAACACGAAAAAAGTCCACGGATGTTCCATCTGTTGAGGTTCCTCAGTTGAACCTTTTCAAATAATCTTGACAAACTACAAAAAATCGTAAATAATAAAAACAGAAAGAATATTTAGGAGGATGAAAATGTTGCATAGAGAAGCTTTGAATTGCCTCCCCCCGCAAGTATAGCCGCTTAACCCGCCACATTAGGGCGTTTTCAGGTTTTAAATTTTATTTAGGTTATCTTGATATAAGTGTCGTTCTGAACTTGTTTCAGAATCCCCCTACCCATCTCCCGCAAGGGAAGAGGGAAATGCACTTCACGTTTCACTCTTCACTTAAAAAACGAGCCGCATTTACTCTTGCCGAGGTCTTGATAACCTTAGGCATTATCGGCGTAGTTGCCGCAATAACAATGCCTTCTGTTATTGGACGCTATAAAAGGCAGGAAACTTTATCAAGACTAAAAAAAGCTTACACAACTATTAATCAGGCTTTGAAAATGTCGGAAGCCGATAATGGGGAATACGAATACTGGGATACAAGTTTTTCATTAGGTGCAAATGCATATTTAGAAGAATATTGGCTGCCATACTTTAATATTTTAAAAATTTGTAATACATATTCAGAATGTAATTATAAAAATGCATATCCATGGATTAGACTTAACGGTCAGGATTACACTCTTACATTCAGCAGTCCTGTTCATCGCATACCATTTATAACAACAGACGGCATTCTTTATTCAATATCAAGCGCAGGGATGAATTCTGATGGCAGTCTTGTTGAAAGCAGCAGTATTTATATAGACATAAACGGTTCCAGAGGACCAAATACAATCGGTAAAGATTTTTTTGTCTTTGAAAGGGTCAAAGATAAAGGGATACTACCAAACTGCTATAACTATAAAATAAATAGCATAAAATCAAACTGCAGTAAAACAGGATCAGGAGACTGCTGCGCACAATTAATAATAATGAACGGCTGGCAGTTTCCGAAAGATTATCCATACTAATATTTGTGTTAGAATAACATTATGGAAATTATTAAACCGCAGTTATTAAAAGAAGGCGATACAATAGGAATACTGGCGCCGTCAGGTGCAATGGAAGATGATACAAACCTTAAACGTGCCATAGAGTTTTTTGAACAGAGAGGCTATAAAGTTAAATTATCCGATAATCTCTATTCAAAAAACAGATATCTTGCAGGAAACGATGAAGAAAGACTTGACGCACTCCATAAAATGTTTGCGGATACATCCGTAAATGCAATCATTTGTCTTCGCGGCGGTTACGGAGCAATAAGACTTTTAAATAAAATCAACTATGATTTAATCCGTCAAAACCCGAAAATTTTCTGCGGATATTCGGATATCACTGCACTCAACGCGATGTTTCTAAAACGCGCAGGGCTTGCTACTTTTTCAGGCCCGATGATTTTAAGCGACTTCGGGCAGGAAAATTTATGCGAATATACAATTAACAAGTTTTTTGAAACCGTAATGACGGGCAAATTTGATTATAAAGGAACATTCTGGGGCGGGAATTTATCAACTCTTGTTTCACTCTGCGGGCAGGATTTTATACCGGATTTTGAATTTACACTTTTTCTTGAGGATTTAAACGAACAACCTTATAAAATAGACAAAATGGTTACACAGTTATTCAATATAGAAAAAATCAGAAAAAACACAAAAACCGTTGCTATCGGAGATTTTTTAGGCACTGATGATATTAACTACATTTTTGAAGACTTAAATCTGCCTTTGATAAAAAATTTCCCTGCTTCGCATTCTGATAAAAAAGCTACAATACCTTACGGCCTCGACATTGCCTGAAGTATTTTATGCAGTAAAACCAATTTATCTCTATCAAGTTTTTTTATAAATTCATTTATATCAAGAATTAAATCGTTTGAATTATTTATATACACGATTTTATGAGTAAAAAAGAATTAATTAAGCGCTATAAAAGAAGAATAAAAAATTTCTACAAAATATTAAAAACAAATAAAAAAATCTATTTCATTTATTCTAATATATGGCTAACACGAGAATACCCCACAAGTGCAGATATATGTGAATTATATAATGCAATCAAAACGAAAAGAAATAAAAAAGATTTTGAACTTATACTTATCATTCCGAAAAAAATAAAATGTATAAATAACCCACAAATACATCAAATCATAATAAAAGATTTTCCGATAGATGGACCGAAATGGGCTGAAGATTTTTTAAATGCAGAAACAGAAAATAAAGTTTACTCAGAAAAAAACAAAAATCTTTATTTTTTTCTAAAAAAAGAGTTAAATCACTTAATTAAATAATTAATTTTATATTAAGTATGTATTCCCTCAAATGTTTTTGAGATAAAATATAATTACACAAAGATCCCGAAGCAAGTTCGGGATGACATACACAATATAAGGATAAAGGCTATGTGGGATTACTCTGATAAAGTTATAGATCATTACAGAAACCCGAGAAATGTGGGTAAAATTGATAATGCCGATGCAATAGGCGAAGCAGGCTCTTTAGCATGCGGAGATTCTTTAAAAATATATTTAAAAATTAACAACGGTATTGTAACAGATGCAAAATTCCAGACTTTCGGCTGTGGTTCTGCAGTTGCAAGCTCAAGTATTCTGACCGAAATGATTATCGGTAAAACAATTGATGAAGTCAAAAAAATCACCAATAAAGATATTGCAGATGAACTCGGAGGACTTCCTCCGGAAAAAATGCACTGCTCTGTTATGGGATATGAAGCATTGGAAGATGCTCTGAAAAATTATGATGACTACACTGACCTTGATGATATCAGAAACGAGGAAGAAGCAAACAAACAGCGTGAAAAAATCGTCTGCACCTGCTTTGGGATTACTGAAAATGTAATCTGGGATGCAATAAAAATAAACGGGCTTAAAACCGTTGAAGAAATTACAAATTATACAAAAGCAGGCGGCGCCTGCGGCAAATGCAAAGGCTTAATTCAGGATATTATTGACACTTACTATAAAAAAGAAGAACAGGAAGAAAAGACAGCATCAACTCTCAGCCCTGCTCAAAAGATTTTGAAAATAAACAACGTTATAGAAAATCAAATTTCAAATGAATTGAGAAAAGACGGAGGAGACATAACTTTAGTCGATATTGACGGCAATAAAGTTATGGTAAAACTGCGCGGAAAATGTTCGGGATGCAAAAATTCGCATCTTACTCTTAAAGCATTTGTAGAAAAAACTTTGAGAGATACAGTTGATGCTAATATTGAAGTTGTAGAGGTATAAAAATGAGTTTAATATATTTAGATAATAACGCAACAACAAAAGTTGATCCTCAAGTATTAGATGCTATGCTCCCCTTTTTAAAAGAAGAATATGCAAACCCTTCAAGCGTTTACGAATTTGCAAAGCGTTCCAACCATGCAGTAAAAGAAGCACGCGGGGTTATGAAAGACTTTTTTAACGCAAAAGATGAAAAAGAAATCATCTTCACTTCCTGCGGATCTGAAAGTGCAAACACAGCAATCCGCGGTGTTTTAAATATGAACAAAAATAAAAGACATATTATAACGACAAAAGTTGAGCATCCCTGTGTTTTAAACCTCTATCAGACTCTTGAAAAAGAAGGTTACAACGTTGATTATATCGGAGTAAATTCGAACGGCGAACTTGATCTGGCACAACTTGAAGATGCTATTAATGATGATACGGCTCTTGTTTCAGTGATGTATGCAAACAACGAAACAGGTGTAATTTTCCCGATTGAAAAAATATCTGAGATTATCAAATCAAAAAATAAAGAAACAAAATTTTTCGTAGATGCTGTACAGGTATCAGGCAAAATTCCGATTGATGTTCAGGCTCTAGGTGTTGACTTGATGGGAATTTCAGGACATAAATTCCACGCTCCGAAAGGTATCGGCGCTTTATACGTAAATTCCAAAACGCTTATAACTCCTCTGATTATCGGCGGGCATCAGGAACGCGGCAAACGCGCAGGAACTGAAAATGTTCCGTACATAGTCGGAATGGCAAAAGCAGCAGAACTTGCTCAAGACCATTTGAAATATGAGGCAACAGAAGTTAAAAGACTTCGTGATAAGCTCGAAAAAAATATCGTTAAAAACGTATTCAATGCAAGATTAAACACAGGTATCGTAAACAGGGTTCCTAACACGACAAACATAGGCTTTGAATACATTGAAGGGGAATTAATTCTTCTTCACCTGAGTGATTTAGGCATCTGCGCAAGTTCAGGCAGTGCCTGCACATCTGGTTCACTAGAGCCAAGCCACGTATTAAGAGCCATGAACGTTCCGTTTACGGCAATTCATGGAAGCATAAGATTTTCTCTGAGCAAATATACAACAGAAGCGGAAATTGATTATGTATGCGGAAAACTGCCCGGAATTATAGAAAAATTAACAAGCATTTCACCTTTCCAGGACGAATTGGAAGCCTTGAAAAGATTAAAACATTAATCTCGCAATTAATACTTTATACTAATAAAAAAAAATCGTAGTGCTTAAGTTCTACGATTTTTTATTGAAATATAAACTTTTTCAAATCCCGACCGTGTTGAATAGTTTTTCATAACGTTCACCCTTATTCTGTCTTTAAGGAGTTTAAGGCTATGAAAAAATTTATATTAATATTTAGTTTTTTGATTATCTCTAACCCTTGTATTGCAAGCCAGTACGGAGCAATACTTGATAATCTGGAAAATTCTTTATACGGTTTTACATATACAACATCTGATGACGCTTCAAGACTTTCAAGAATCGAAGAAAGCGTTTACGGACAAAGCAAGCCGAATAAATCGGTCAACGAACGTATCGCTTCATTAAAAAAAGATATGTCAGCCGATTTAATAGGACAGGAAATCACACCCAAAGAAGATACGTTTGCCGAAGACGAATACAAATATAACGACAAAATAGCAGAAGAAAAAATGCCGCCTGCAGGAGCTAATGTTGATTATCCGTCCGTAAACGAACTTGAACAACAAATATTTAAACAACAATTCAAAAATCAGGATTTGAACAGCAGACTTGCAAAACTTGAAAAAGAGGCACTCGGCCAGACATTTGAAACGGATGCTTTTTCATCACGTGTTGAAAGATTACAGGCAAAAATCAAACCTGAATCACTTATGGAAAACAAAATCGCACAGGATGAAGGAACTATTCCGCTTGATAAAGATTACAGTTTGAGCGGCTACGAACCACCTGAATTTGACTATGACGCTTATAATACACGAAATAAAAAGTCAGAGAAAGTTAATCTTGCCTCTGTTGAAAAATCTATATTTAAGCACTCATTTAATAATGAAAATATGAATAACAGATTAGCCCGTCTTGAATCAACCATGTTTGGAACAACATTTGATTCAGACACACAGGAGGATCGTTTGAGACGTATTTCAAGCGCTTACAAAGCACAAAAGACAGCAAGCAGATACGACTCAAACAAGTTTTCCCAGAACATGGCAACCGCGATGCAGATTGGTACAATCTTACTGATGATTTTAGCCTGTGTCCTTTAAATGAACAATAGCAAAAAACAGCAGGATTTTGAAGAAAAAATAATTATTTTTCAACTTTAAGGCAATTGCAATAAGATAATTGTTAAGTTAAAATTGACCTATGCAGGAAACTCTTGTTAAAATTAAAGATTTATTTGTTGAATACCAAACAAATAAAGGAATTCTCGGCGGTAAAAAAATTATTCATGCCGTTAACGGAGTTTCATTGGATATTTATAAAGGAGAAATTCTTGCATTAGCAGGCGAATCAGGATGCGGCAAATCTACGCTTGCAAAGGCTTTAATGCGTCTGGAACACGCTAAATCAGGAGAAATTATTATAAAAGAAAAAAATATTCTCTCTCTTAATAGAGCTGATTTAAAAGAGTTTAGAAAACACGCTCAAATGGTTTTCCAAAACCCGTATGCAAGTCTTAATCCTAAAATGAAAATCTTTGATATTTTAAAAGAACCGCTTGAAATTAATACGGATTTAACAAAAGAAAAAATTGAAAATTTAGTCAAAGAAAAAATTAAACTTGCAGGTCTTGATGAAAGCTGTCTTGAGCTTTACCCGCACGAGTTTTCGGGAGGTCAGAGACAGAGAATTGCAATCGCAAGAGCTTTAGTATTAAATCCCGAATTTATTATTGCCGATGAACCGGTTAGCGCACTGGATGTCAGCATTCAGGCACAGGTTATTAATCTTCTGAAAGAATTAAAAGAAAAATACAATCTCACAATAGTTTTAATTACACATGATATGAGTGTAATACAATATCTTGCAGACAGAGTTGCCGTGATGTATTTAGGAGAAATTGTCGAATGCGGAAAGACAAATGATATATTCAGCACACCTCTTCATCCTTATACAAAAGCACTTCTAAGCTCTGTTCCGCAAATAAATAAAACAGGAAGAAAAATTATTCTGAAAGGCGACCTGCCCTCACCTGCAAACCTTCCGCAGGGATGCAAATTCCATACCAGGTGCCCCAATGTAATGGAAAAATGCAAATCGTGCCGGCCGCAAGAAAAAGGTATTTCACATAAAGTAAAATGTTTTCTGTATGATTAATCTGTGATATAATCATTTTATGGACAGAAAAATTGTAACAACAAACAGAAAAGCATTCCACGACTACACAATTATTGAAAAATATGTAGCCGGTATTGTACTGACGGGAACAGAAATTAAATCAATCAGAAAAAATGCTGTTAATTTAAAAGACAGTTTCTGCAAAATTGAAGACAATGAAATTTTTCTGTATAAATGCCACATTTCTCCCTATGAACAGGGAAACCGATTTAACCATGATGCGGAACGCGTCAGAAAATTATTATTAAACAAAAAAGAAATTCTAAAAATGCAGACTAAAGTAAAACAGGACAATTACACAATTGTTCCTCTGGAAGTATTTCTTTCTCACGGCTTTGCAAAAGTTGAAATTGCACTTGCAAAAGGTAAAAAACTTCATGACAAACGCGATGATATTGCAAAAAAAGACCATGCCAGAGAAATAGACAGAGCATCCAAAATCAGATATTAAATTTTATATCATTCTAAACTTGTTTCAAAAGCTTTAGTTTACAATAACAAAAAAGGAGTTAAAATGAAGGTCGTTATTTTAGGTAAAGGAGAAATGTTATCCAACCTTATTGAAGGTACGCTTAATGCAGATTGCAAAATAGCAGGAATTTTCCGTTATGAAAGAACCGTTATGCCTCCGGTATTACTTGCAATCAGAGATTTCTTTAAAAGTTCATCCGATGTAACACTGATAAAACAATATAAATTACATGAAATAAAATGTCATTCAGCAAATTCCGAAAAGTTCAAAAAGGAAATCTTGAAATTGAATGCGGATTTAATTCTTGTCGGGACATGGCATGAAAAATTAAAAAAGGAAATAATAGATCTTCCTGTAATTGCATCCGTTAACGTTCACCCTTCTTTTCTACCAAAATACAGGGGGCCTAATCCTTATTTGCAAACCATTCTGCACATGGAAAAAAGTTCAGGCATAACATTCCATCTTATGGACGAAAATTTTGATAAAGGCGCAATACTTTTTCAAAAAGAAATTGAAATCTTCCCAGGCGACACAGGAAAAGAATTAAAAGAAAGAACCGTTTATCAGGCAAGACTAATGTGTACTGAAATTTTGAATAAATTAAGGGAAGGCTTAATTATTCCTGTCAATCAAAATGAAAAAGAAGCAACATATTTCCCTAATATAAAACCTGATGACATGATGCTTGATTTTACAAAAGAATCGGCAGAACAAATCCATGCAAGAATAAGAGCTTTTCATCCCTGGCTTCCCTGTTATGTTACTTACA
>URXH01000038.1 GCA_900551675.1 uncultured bacterium | reverse complement strand
CAGTCTGTAAAAAATGATTGCAGGTTATATAATTACATATTTTTAGACGCATTTACACCTGCTAAATGTCCTTGCCTGTGGACGGCAGATTTTTTCAAAGAACTGTACAGGCTATTGGATAACAATGGAATGATTTTAACATATTCAAATTCTGCTGCAGTCAGAAACGCATTTCTTAATGCAGGATTTAAAGTTGGAAAAATATTTTCGGAATCCTTAAATAAGTTTACAGGTACAATTGCAGTCAAAAATAAATCTCTTATAAAATATGAACTCTCAGAATACGATTTAGGGCTTTTAAAAACTAAAGCAGGTATATTTTATCGTGATAAAAATTTAAGCCTTACTAATGAGGAAATAATAACCGCTCACCAAAAAGAGGTTGAAAATTCTTCTCTAATGTCAAGTTCACGGTACATAAAACAGTGTAAAAAGGCAAATATGCACATTAAGAATGTAATATAAGTTAATTATTTTACAATTTTTATCTAAATACGTATAATGAATAATTATGAATAAATATGATGTTGTAATAATCGGAGGAGGAACGGCAGGTTGTGCTGCTGCCTATACTGCAGGAAAACTCGGGCTTAAAACTTTATTAATAGAAAAAAATATTCATCTGGGCGGCACAATTACTTCAGGGCTTGTAATTCCGGTTATGAAATCCGGTAACAATCAGATAAATACTGATTTTAAAAATGCGCTGATTGACGAGTGCCACAGACTTGGCGGCCAGACAACATATATGGGTAACCCGGCCTGGTTTAATCCGGAAATAACAAAAATAGCGCTTGATAATTTGATGAAGAGGGCAAATGTTGAACTCTTTTTTGATACAAATATATTAGGTATAAAAATAGAAGAGAAAAAAATAAAAAAAATTAAAATAACCAAAGAAATATTATCGGCATATAACGAAGAGTTACATATTCCTCAAAAAGAATTATCGGTATCTGTCGAAGCGAGATACGTAATTGACGCAACAGGAAATTGTGTCGTCGGAAAAATTTGTAATTGTAATTTTCTGGAAAAACCTGACGAGTTTCAGCCTGTAACTCTTAGATTTATGATGGGGGGTATTGATCTTGACACTTTTGCCAGGTGGATTGAAGAATATGATAAAGATAGAAATGTTACAACTGTAGAGCATATTGACGGTTATATTCATCTTTCTACGGCTTATACGTGGGATCCTGACAAAAAGTGGGCTTTAGCGCCTCTATTTAAAGACGCAGTTGAAAAAGGCATACTAAATGAGTATGATACTAACTATTTTCAGATATTTACGGTTCCGGGAATGCCTGATACTGTTGCTTTTAACTGCCCTCGCATAATTGATTACAGAAATTCTCTTGAGGTGAAAAATATCTCAAAAGCCTTGCTGTTGGCGCGTCAGAACATATACAGATATCTGCAGTTTTGCAGAATTTATTTCCCGGGATTTGAAAATGCGTTTATATCAAATATTGCGGATATGCTCGGCGTAAGGGTTTCAAGAAGAATTAAAGGGAAATATGTGTATACAATTGATGACCTTTTGAGCGGTAAAAAGTTTGAACACCCTGTGGTAGTTTCTGATTATCCTGTTGATGTTCATTCAAACACCAGAGGGAAATCAACATTAAAGGCTGTAAAAGATTATCAGCTTCCTATAGAAAGCCTTATGTCTGCAGATATAGATAATCTATTTGTCGCCGGCAGATGCCTTTCTGCTGATTTTATGTCGCAGGGTGCTTTGCGTGTACAGGGCAGCTGTTTTTCTATGGGCGAAGGCGTGGCCAAATATATTGCTAATCTTTTGGCATAATTTTCGACATAAGCATCTGTGCAGCGTTAAGAAGCGGATCTATTGTCGGTGAAAACGGCGGTGCGTAAGTTAAGTCATTGTTATAAAATTCTTCCACTGTCATACCTGCAAGAAGTGCAGCAGCAAGAGAGTTTATTCTTTTATCGGCATCTCCCGCCCCGACAGCCTGACCGCCGAGAAGTTTGCCTGTTTCATAATCTGCTGTAAGTTTCAAAGTTATATTGTTAACATTTGGCATATAACCGACTTTATCATTTTTTGTAACGGTTACTGATACAGGCTTAAATCCTAAAGCAGAAGCTTTTTTCTCCGTCAAGCCCGTCATAGACATAGTAAGATTTAAACATCTTGTAACTGCTGATCCTAAAACTCCGGGGAACTTCTCGTCTCCTCCGCAGGCATTTATTGCCGCAGTTCTACCCTCTTTATTGGCATTAGAACCGAGCGGCATCCATATTTTAGTGCCGCTGACTATCAGATTTTCTTCCACACAATCACCGCAGGCATAAATATCATGAATACTGGTTTCCATTTTTTCATTTACACGTATTGCTCCTGTTATGCCTATTTCAACACCTGCATCTTTGGCTATCTCAACATTAGGAGTTACACCCGTACAAAGTATTACGAAATCAGTATTAAATTCTTTACCTGTACCTGTTCTCACAAGTTTAACTCCGTTTATGTCGCCTGAAAACTCTGTAACAAGTTCCGAAGTGAGGATTTCAAAACGTCCTTTGTTAATAGAGTTAAGCTGTTCAAGAATAAGTCGGGAGATATCTTCATCAAAAATAGGCATTATATTTGGAGCATATTCTACAAGTGTTGCTTTTACGTTTTGTTTAACAAGCGCTTCTAACAGTTCCATGCCAATGTAACCGCCGCCGATAATTGTTCCGTGCTTTGATTTTTGAACCTTTTCTTTTATTGCAATTCCGTCTTCTATTTTTCTAAGCGTAAATATATCAGGCAGATTTACATTTTTAATTTTAGGTATAACAGGTCTTGCTCCTGTTGCAATAATTAATTTATCATATTCTACAAGATAAGCGCGCTGCGTTGTCAAATCCTGAATAAGCACCTGCTTGGATTCAGGAATTATTTTAACTGCCCTGCTTTTAAGATGAATATGAATTCCTTTTTTTTCGAAATCTTCTGGAGATCTTACAAGAAGCTGTTCATAATCTTCAAAATTTCCCTCTATATAGTAAGGCAGACCGCACGCCGAGTATGAAATATGCGTGTCATCAGTGTATAAATTTATTTCCGCATCAGGTAAAAGCCTGCCCGCTTTTGCCGCAGCTTTTGCGCCTGCTGCTACTCCGCCTAGAATTACAATTTTCATAAAAATACTATATGATTTTTATGAAAATTTTTCATCACGCTGTTAGTTTAATCCTGATGTATTTAATATTACACCTTTCATAAACTCGCAGTAAGAATCAATATCTTGTTGCGTTTTTTCGGCTTTTTCCACAAGATTTGTTATCTCAACAACTATTTTTTCTTTTTTTAAATCTTCAAACATGATTAACACTCCCTATCACTTTTATTTAATACGGAATGTTTTTTTAATTCTTTAACAAATAAATAAATTTTGTAACAAAAGTTTATCAAACAGCAAAAATTTTTATTTATGGATATTTTATAAAAAACAAGACTTGGAGGTATATTATATGGAAATTCAAAAGACATGCAATCATCCTGCATTTACTGCAAAATTTGTACCTAACAGAGCATTTAGAGAAGTTGTAGAATATGCAAAAGAAACTAAACAGCTCGGCACTTTAGACAGCGCTCTGCATAATATTAAAAACGCAAATAAGGGCGATATTTTATTAATTCATGGAGAAACTCCATCAGGAATATTTTCAAATTTCAGTCTTGGGAAAAAATCTGTAACTAACTATGGAGATGAATCTCCTGCTAAAACCTCATTTAACGGGATAATTGAACTCGGTGAACTGGGACGTAAGTTCAGAAAACTTATAGGTGGAAACGTAACAAACAGCGTTAAAGCAGAAGATATCATGAAAAACTACACTGTTTAATCTTCGTTATAAACAAGTTTTTTTCTAAAATTCCACTGTATTAAGGTTAGCACTAAGATAATCATAAATAGCACGTAGGCAATGGCTGATGCCTTGCCTGCGTTAAAATATTCAAAAGCATTTTTATAAATTGCATAAACAAGAACATTAGTACTGTCAAAAGGTCCACCCTGCGTCATTAAATAAATCAAGTCAAAAACTTGAAAAGAGCTGATTGCCGTTATAATAACAACAAAAAATATTGTAGGTGAAAGCATTGGAACAGTAACATTTTTAAATGTCTGAAAAGGAGTTGCGCCGTCAATTTTTGCAGCTTCAAATAAACTTTGGGAAATTCCTGATAATCCTGTTAAAAATATCAGCATGTTATACCCGATAAGTTTCCATACAGAAACTATTATCAGTGCCGGCATTGCATAATGCGTGTCATAAAGCCAGTTTATGTGCACATGTAAGATATGATTTAAAAAACCGATATTAGGATCAAAAATCCATTCCCAAACGACACCAATAACAACCATAGGTGTTATAAACGGCAAAAAATAAGCAGTTTTATAAAATTCAGCCCCTCTTATCTTTGAATTTAAAATACAGGCAAGAATAAGAGGAATAATCACTCCGAAAATTGATGTTGATAATGCAAATACTATAGTATTCCAAAGTATTTTGTAAAAAAGAGCGTCAGAAAATATTTCTTTATAGTTGTTCAAACCGGCAAACTGAATAGGATTTAGCAGATCCCATTTTGCAAAACTTAACCCGAACGAACAAATAACAGGAATTACAATAAAAATTAATGTTCCGATAAGTGCAGGGAGAATAAAAATCCAGCCTGTAAATCGTTCGTTATCAGATAAATTTGCCAAAAAATTTTTCATGCTATAATTATACAATAATTATAAGGGGAGAACTTAATATGAAAAAATATGAACATGCATTCGGCAAAAATGATATAAGAGGAATTTACGGAGAAGATATCACAGAGGAGCTTTTTTTCAATACAGGACGCGGTTTTGTTGAATGGTTAAAACAACAGTCAGGTAAAAAAGAATCTGATATGTGGATTACTATCACAAGAGATGCAAGACTTCATTCTCCTGCACTGGAAAAAGCATTAACGGAAGGTATAACTTCTACCGGGGCAAATGTCATACAGCTCGGTCTTGCCCCTACTCCTATCGGGTATTATTCTGAAGTTGCCGGAATTCCGGGATATAATATTATTGCTGCTGCAATTATTACTGCAAGCCATAATCCGAAAGAATACAACGGTTTAAAAATGACTTACAACAAAAGAACGCTTACAGAAAAACAAATTGCTGAAGTAAAAGACGTAACATTTAAGCAATGGATAGATAATCCTTCATCAAGTCAGGTCAGCAGTTCTGCTGTAAGACAATATGATATAATTCCTGACTACATCAAAGATATGGAAAAACGTTTCGGTAAAAAAGGAGAAGGGGTTAAAGTTGTAGTTGACAGTGCAAACGCAACAGGAGGTGTTGTCGGACCTGAACTTTACAGAAAACTCGGGTGTGATGTTATAGAATTGTTCTCAAAGCCTGACGGTACTTTCCCAAATCATCACCCTAATCCGAGTGTTGAAAAAACACTTGACACACTTAAAGAAGTTGTAGTTGAAAATAATGCAGATGTCGGAATAGCCTATGACGGCGACAGCGACAGAATAGGAATTATTGATGAAGATGGAAAATTTTTAACCGGCGACAAATTACTTTTAATTTACGCAATAGATCTGATTGAAGATTGCAAAAAAACAGGTACCTGTCCGACTGTTGTCAGCGAAGTAAAATGCTCGCAGGTGCTCTATGACCAAATTAATAAACTCGGCGGAAATGCCGTTATGTGCAAAACCGGACACGGATTTATTAAAGATAAAATGAAAGAGACAAATGCTCTTCTTGCAGGCGAAATGAGCGGTCATACATTCTTTAAAGACAGATACTACGGCTTTGATGATGCAATTTATGCCGGATGCAGAATTATTGAAATTATTTCGAAGCATAAAAAAGTTAATCCAAATTTCAAAATTTCTGATATGCTCAAACCTTTTGATGAAGTTTGTTCTTCGCCAGAAGTCCGCTTCCCGTGCCCGAATGAAAAGAAAAAAGAAGTGCTTGAAAAATTCAAACAGTGTGTAGAAAGCAACAGAAATATGTTTGGTTCAGATATTAAAGAAATAATTACTCTTGACGGCATGAGAATAGTTTTTGACGGCGGATTTGCGCTGATAAGGCAGAGCAATACGGAGCCTGTTTTTACGCTTAGATTTGAAGCAAAAAACAAAGAAGAATGCAACAGATTTAAGTCCTGTATGATTAATACACTTGAAAATATTTTGAAGTAACAAAAATTTGGATTATATTATTTTTTAACTTACTAAAGGAATCTTATGAAAGTAGATAGCAGCATAAATCAACATAGATTTAATCAGAATTTTACTTCTATCAGAGTTGTAAAAACATCTCCACAGGAATTTGTTTATTTTGCTAAAAACTTCAAGGATTTTTGCAGAAATAATACTGTATTCAGGGCTGAATCCTTTGAACAATCTAATTTCTGGGATCATTTGAAAAAAGTTGCTTCAAAAGAGCAGACATCGCAAAGATGGGTTATTAATAACGCTGTCCGCCATAATCTGATAAGTTATGATACGCTTACAAATCTTCCTATGCTTGTATTTACAGGTAAGGATAAAATAAAACTTACATTGTATAATATAAAAAACTTTATCCCCAATTTAGTTCGAATTTGGAAACTTGCCGGTAAAGCTTATGAAGAAAATTTCCCTGCACATCTTTGCAATGCTAAAGTTTATAAAGATTTAGCAGACATTGACATGCCTAAATTTAAAAAATTTCTTAAAAGGAATAATGCAAAACATGTATCTTTTGACGAATTTGTAAACGAAGTTAAAGCCGGACAAATATAACCGCTTGCAAAATATCTTTTTTTAGGTAATAATTAAATTTGTCAGAAAAGTTACTCACGAATATTTTACCATAGGCTTTAATCAGCTTTATTTTGTGGTGTATTCGTTAATTTAATAGAAATTAGATTCTGAAACCAGTTCAGAATGACAAGTTAAACGAAAGGTAAAAATCAATGGATTTAGAAAACAAAGACGAAATTACAGTAGAAGAAACTTCTGTTGAAACAGAAGATACATCAGCACAAGCAGTTGAAGAAACCGCTTCTGAAACTGTTGAAGAATCTGCTGAAGAAAGACCTGCACGCGGTCAAAGACGCGGGCGCGGCAAAAAACAAAAAATTGAAACAACAGAAGAAAAACCACAATCAGAATGGATTGAGCGTGTTGTTCAAATCAGCCGTGTAACTAAAGTTGTTAAAGGCGGTAAAAAATTAAGCTTCCGTGCAATCGTTATTGTAGGAAACAAAAAAGGCCAGGTAGGTGTAGGATGTGCAAAAGCTTCCGAAGTTATCATTGCTATTCAAAAGGCTATTGCTGATGGAAGAAAAAATCTTATCACAGTTCCTATCTTCAAAACAACTATTCCTCATCCGATTACAGGACGTTCAGGAGCCGGTTCTGTTATGCTTAAACCTGCTTCACAAGGTACAGGTATTATTGCAGGCGGTGCAGTTCGTTTAGTTCTTGAACTTGCAGGTATTGAAAATATCTTAGCAAAATCATTAGGGTCAAAAGCACCTCTTAATGCTGCAAACGCTACTTTAGAAGCATTAAAAGCTCTTACACCATTCAATGAAGTTGCTAAAAAACGCGGTTTGACAATGGCGGAATTGCTTAACTAAATGCTCTAATGATAGGAAGACAGCAGTGCAGAATATTTAACGTAATGAACTTATTCACCTGTTAACCTATTCACATATTAACTGTAATAAATAAAATATAAAAAAGGAAATAACAAAATGGCAAAAACAGAATTAAAACAAATAAAGATTAAACTTGTAAGAAGCCTTATCGGAGCTTCTGAAGCTCAACGCAAGGTTGTTGCAGGTTTAGGTTTGAAAAAACAAAATCAGGTAGTAGAACACTACAACAGTGCAACTATTTTAGGCATGGTTAACAAAGTGCCTCATTTAGTTCAAATAGTAGAATAAGAAGCTCGGAGGTCATGAAGGAAATTGGCAAAAACAGTTTAATTCTTGAAATTATGACCTCTGTTCTTCCGGTATTGCGTAAGCGAAAGCGAGTAAGAAAGGAAATAAAAAAATGACAATTACATTAGAAGATTTAAGACCTGCAGAAGGTTCAACACATAAAATTAAAAGAGTAGGAAGAGGCCGTTCGTCAGGCAGAGGTAAAACTTCCTGCCGCGGTCATAACGGTGAAGGACAGCGTTCTGGAAGCTCTGCTAAAAGAGGTTTTGAAGGCGGCCAGATGCCAGGTTACAGACAGATGCCGAAATTGAAAGGCTTCAAAATTATTAATCAGCTTCAATATGCTGAAATCAATGTTGGCAGAATTGCCCAGTACGGCATGAAAGAAGTTTCTCTTGAAATTTTGAAAGAAGCAGGAAGAGTACAACCTTCTTGTGTCGGCTTAAGAGTTTTAGGCAACGGCGAATTAAAAGGCGCTGTTACTGTAAAAGCTTGTTATGTAACACCATCAGCAAAAGAAAAAATTGAAAAAGCAGGCGGAAAGGTTGAGTTAGTATAATGGCACCAAAAGTGAAAATGCCTACAACCGAAGATTTGATGTCAATGTGGCAGGCATCAGGCTTGAAAGAAAAAATTCTTTTTACGTTCCTGATGATAGCTGCATTCAGATTTGGCGTACAGATGCCTTTATTCGGTATAAATAACCAGATTTTCCAAAATATCGCACAGGGGAATAATATAATCGGCTTTTTGGATTTGTTCTCAGGCGGTGCTCTTGGAAAAGTTTCAATATTTGCACTTGGCATCGGACCTTACATCACATCATCGATTATTATCCAGCTTGTTTCTGTTGTTATTCCATCGCTTGAAAAACTGCAGAAAGAAGAAGGTGAAGCAGGCAGAAGGAAATTATCCCAGTACACGCGTGTATTTACGGTTGTGCTAGCGGTATTTCAGTCTTTAATCTTTATGTTATATTTGCACCACTTACCGGGCGCAGTATTGCCTAACGTTAATCCGCTTATGTTCTTTATAAGTTCGATTGTGGTATTAACAGCAGGCTCGGTGCTTGTTATGTGGATTTCGGAGCTTATTACCGAAAAAGGTATCGGAAACGGCGGTTCTTTAATCATCTTTATCGGTATCTTATCAGGTATTCCGATTTATGCATCAAGAACTGCGCAGATCGTTGCACATAATTCTATGATGCAGCTGGGGCTTGCAGTATTGCTTCTTATATTTTTTGCAGCAATGATTTTCATTGTAATTATGCAGGAAGCTGTAAGAAAAGTTATTATTGTCAACCCTAAAAGACAGGTCGGAAACAAAGTTTACGGCGGTATGAATTCTTTTATTCCGTTTAAACTTAATCCGGGCGGTGTTATGCCGATTATCTTTGCTATTGCAATTCTGCTTTTCCCCTCGACTGTTTTAAGTCTTGTCGGGCAGGCTAATTTCAAAAGTGAAGCTGTTAAAAATGTTGTAATACACCTGAATCAGGTGTTAAGTCCTGACGGTATAACATATTATGTGCTGTATTTCTTGTTAATTGTTGCATTAACATTTTTCTATGCTTCAATTATGCCGAATATGCAGCCAAAAGATATTGCGGATAACTTAAAGAAATACGGTTCGTCAATTCCGGGCATTAAACCCGGCAGACCAACGGCTGAAGCTCTTGATAAAATTCTAACCAAAACAACATTTATCGGAGCAATGGGACTAGGTATTATTGCACTTGTTCCATCACTTGCAAGCTATGTTACAAACATTAAAACTCTGCAGGGGATTGGAGCAACTTCATTAATAATCATGGTCGGTGTAGCGCTTGATTTAATCAATCAGGTCAGAACACACCTGCTGGCAAGAAATTACGAATCTTTCCTTAAGGAATAATCAATAAACTTTTAATAAAAAATAACCTCTAATGCTTAGGGGTTATTTTTTTATGCAAAGAATTAATATTTTGTTGAATGATTATACAGGCAAAAATTTGTATTATATAAATGTAAATCCTCAACTCTTCTGATTGCTCAGTATTTGCTCCTCAATATATAAGGGGAGCTTTTTTTTGTTAAGATATCGACAAAATTTAAGAGATATAGTATAATTGGTTAAAGAGAGGTTATTATGAGAGAATTAATTGAAAAAGATAGAAGAATTACAGTTGTGCCTTCAGACTTTAAATGCGCGAACAAAGGTACTATTATTGAAGTTGAACCAAGATATTTTACAATAGAGCTTGATTATGAGCCACAGGGAATGCTTCGCCATAATTACTGCGAATTTTACACTCAAACAAATCATGGAACTTTGTATTTTGATTCCTACCCTGAAACTATAGAAGGGAAAAGAGTAAAAATAGCAAATCCTGCCAAACACAGATTTTTACAGAGACGTCAATACACCCGTATAAAATATGTGTATGACCTTGATCTAATATTTGACGGCGGTGTTAATAAAATTACGACGTTGGATATCTCTGCTGGCGGTATGAAGTTCAGGACTAATGATAATATTAATATTGAAAAAGAATATTCAATAGTTCTTCCGTTGTCTGAAAAACAGTCTGTGGAATGCCGTTTCAACCCGATAAGAATTGAAAAACGTGAAAACGGCGGTTATACTGTTTCCGGCAGATTTGAATATAATTCAAGCAAAGATAAGATGACATTGACACAATTCTGTACAAAGCGCAGCATTGAAATCCAGAACAAATAGTGAACGTAGCCGTTCCATCCACAACATAGGTTTTGCATAAACTTGTACAGTAACACTAAAGCAGGAGCGTAGCAGCTCCACCCGCCCCATAAGGAACTGCATGAATTTGCTCAGTCTATCATACAGAATGATAAAATTATATCAAATCCTCTCACCCATATGGGGGGAGGGTTAGGGAGAGGGTCTTAATGAGCCTTATAAGATTATTAAGAAAAAAAAATAATAAAATTTTATTTACAACGCCTTCACACGGTCAAAAATTTTTTATATTTAATAAATTCAGACAGTTTTATAAATATGATATATCAGAAACTGATGTCCATGATCCGCAAACCGCTCTCTCAGAAGCTCAAAAAAGAGCGGCAAAGATTTATAAGACAAATTATACCTATTTTTTAACAAACGGTTCTACAAGCGGGATAATCGCCTCTGTTTTGGCATGTACAAAGAAAGGAGATAAAGTTCTTATCTGGAGAAATGCTCATCCGTGTCATCATAATGCGGTGCTCCTTGCAGGGTGTGAACCTGTTTACTATGATTTGCCTTTGATTAAGGAATGGGGTGTGCCTGATAAAACAACTCCGGAATTAATTGATATAAACGGAGTTAAAGCAGTTATTGTTACATCTCCAAGCTATGAAGGTATTATCTCTGACATAAAATCATTAAAACTGGTCTGCGAAAAAAATCATTCCTATTTAATTGTGGACGAAGCACATGGCGCTTTATACCCATTCTCTGATAAGCTTCCGCAAAGTGCAGTAAATATTGCCGATTTTACAATTCAATCACTACACAAGACTGCAGGAGGTTTAAATCCTACAGCTTTACTGCATGTTAATTGCGATATCGATGCTGGCAAAGCGCTGGACATGATTAGTACAACATCGCCGTCTTATCCGCTTTTAGCTGCAATTGAGGCTGATATAAACTTTCTAAACTCTGCTAAAGGCAGAAAAAAGCTTGATAAACTTATTGAAACAATAGAAAAGTTGAAAAAATCAGTAAAAAATATCGATTTTGGCGGAGATGATATAACAAAAATTCTTATAAAAAAACAAGGTTTTACCGGTTATGAGCTGTCCGAAAAACTTTTTGACGAATTTAATATAGAAGATGAAAAAACAAACGAAATTTCAACGATGCTTTTGTGCGGGTTAGGCACTTCCGAAAAGAAACTTGAACGTTTGCAAAGAGCACTGTTAAAACTATAGAAAGCGCAAAAAAAGTTCATGCAAGTCGCAGGTGTCAGATGGAACGGCCACGTTCTGTTAGCTATAAATCTTAAATGTTCTTTCTACATTTTTATCAATTGCTGTTTTAATTGATTCATATTCAGTTTCAAGCGAATTGTGCTCTGTATCAATATTTTTCAGTTCAAGATCATACATTTTATCTTTGTTTTCTATTTTATTCATAGCTGCATTATATTCAGCCTCCGCAATAGCAACAGCTTCAGAGTTTGTTTGTTCAGTTATATCACTGCAGTTTGAATATATTACGGTATTCCATGCAAATTTAGAATCAACCTGTTCAAGAGTTACGAGTCCGCTTTCAAATGCAAATTTTATCCACTCGGGACTTGATGCTAGTCCGTCCTGCAAGACTTTATAACCTTTTTGCATTCTTGTAAACAGATTTGTATACCATTGTGCTTTTGCATCACCGTTTTCGTTGTACGAATCAGTAACATTACTTTTATCAATCCAGGCTGTTTTGGGTTCCCCATAAGTATTCATAACTCTGTCTAATGTTATTACTTCATAGATATTTTTAAATGCTTGATATTTTGCTTTTGTAATATTACCAGCTGCAAAATCGGTTTTAATTTGCTCCCATAAGGTATCAGGATCTTGAAGTATAGCAAACCAGCCATCTATATTTCCTGATAAATCATAGCCAAATATTGTTTTATATAATTCATTTGCTGCTTCACAACAGTTTTGATAAGCATTCCATCTTATTTCATTTCCGCCACTAGCAGGATTTTTAGGTTTAAATTTTTCATTTTCCGTGTCCCAAACTGTATAAATAGAATTTTCAAGCGAATCCAAAACTTGTTCTGCTACACTAAGCATTGAAGTAACATCGGGTTCCTTTACTTCTGTCAAAGATATTTTATCAGCTTCAGGAGCATTGCTTGATTTCATCGGCTCAAGTACTGATGCTGGTATTCTAATAGTTTTTTCTTCTGTGTCATATTCTGAGTTAGCCGGTATTACAAATTCATAATATTCAACACCATCTATATTTTTAGTAGTATTAACAGTTTTTGCACCATAAGATTTTCCTACATTAGAATTATCTATTTCTGTCTTACCTTCTGCATCCTTTATAGGGTTCCCATCACTATCAAGCTTTGTTTCGCCTTCCGTAACATACGCAGTTAATGTAAAGCCTGAAGATCCATAACTAATTACATAGTTATACACTGGAGGGTTGTTAGTTTGGTTAGGATTTTTTACTGTATTATATTTACCTGTTTCTTCATCATATTCAGCATCTACTGCAATAGATAAACGATTACTTGTATTGTCATATTTATATATATATTCGCTTGTTCCTCCGTCTAAACCGAAACCTCCTGCGGGATAAGTAGTTTCACCTTTTCCTGCTACCTCAACTGTTTCTATAGCATCTGTGAAGTATTCTCTACCAGACGTATTGGCATATCCCTGTGCTACAGTTAAAAAATTTGTTATTTCTGATAAAAATGCTTTAACATCTTCTACATTAGATGTATCGTTAAATGTCTTTAATTGTGTGCGCAAATTCTCGAGAGTCTTACCATTTGTGTTTGTCATAGTTTCAAGCTCTTTTTCCATAGCCTGAGCTAATGTTGCACAGTACGTATCATAACTTTCATTAAAATTCGATAAAGCTTTATTATAATTATAATAATCTGCTGAAGCGAGGGTATTAAAATAACCATTGTATATTTCTGTTATCTCTTGTCCATTTTCATCTGTCTTTATCAAAGTTCCGCCAAAATACATGGCTTCCAATTCTTCAGCATTATAACCTGTTGATTTGTATTCAACAGTGCCGTCTGATAATACATTCCCGGTATTATATCCAATTGTACCATCGCCAAAATCATAACTGTCTTTCAAATTATCAAAGTAAGTCGTACTTTGTTCAAGTCCATATAAGCCTAAAAATTTATTCAAATCCCCGTCAGCAGTCTGAAAATTCTTTGCATCTTTTTCAGATACAAGAACCTGACCAGAGGAATTTGAAATTGCATACTGGTTATTGTAAGGATTGAATGCCGTTAAAGAATTGTAAGTCAACTGCTGATAACTTGTGTTATTATCAGCATCATAATTTGTAAACATCATCTGGGTATCATTCAATGCCTGCACATAAGCATCACTTACCTGTGCACTTTTTGTCGCAAGACGCATCTTATCATTATTGATAAGCTGAGCTCTCAACTCGTTATCTGACATACGAGAGGTGATTGATAATAATCTGGCTTGTCCTGCTGCCATTCCCATAGTTGACGCGTTATCCTTTCAATTTTCCTTAGTAACTTTCACTATGGTATATCGGACTTTTTGTATAAAATCTTTAATATTTTTATAATGTATTGTTACAAATTGTAATAATTTAGGATTATATTTACTCACTCACCGAATGTGGAGGGAAATACGTGCTTCTTCCTCCCTAGGGGAAGGGCTGGGCAGAGAGTGTAAAGAACTTATTCGCCTATTCGCCTATTAACCTCATAAAAAACATATAAAGATTATGTAAGGAAATCAGACTTTGAATATTTTTTAGTTTATAATCAGAATATAGATAAGATAAATGGAGATAATTATAATGGAAACAGTTAATGAAATTCTTTCAAAATTAGAAAATGCAGACAACACTACTAAAAATGAATTGGAAAACGAATTAGTAAATATCGGTACATCAGCTCTTCCGCAGCTTGTTGATGAACTTCAGGTTGTAAGAGGCATTAAAAGAGGTGTTGTTGCTATGACTTTAATTAGAATTGGCAATGCTTCCGTTAAATATTTGAAAAAAGCTGCTGAAAATAATAAAGATTTTGAATGGGTTGCACAATACTTAATCAGAGAAATTGAAGGTTCTGTTGCTGCTTAAGCTATTGTACTTATAAAAAATTTAAAATCCCGCTTTCAAAAAGCGGGATTTTTTAATACGAATTGCGCTCAAAATGATTATTTTTATGCTAAAATAAAATTTATGAATAAAAAGGGGATATTATTTTATATCACATTATTCTTGCTGATACTTGCGTTCTCTACAACCGCAAATAATTTTGACTTTGATTTGTGGGCAAGGCTGATTGCCGGCATGGGCGTTGTAGAAGGCGGACATGTACTTACTTCAGACTTTTTATCATATACTCCTGTTCACACCTGGTGGGACCATGAATGGGGCTCAGGAGTAATTTTCTATACAGTTTTAAAATTTTTCGGGGCATACAGTCTTATAATTCTGCAGGCAATACTGCTTTTCTTAATATTTTTTACTGCATCAAAAATTGTCAAAATAAGAACAAGTATTCAGGCGTATAATATTTTATTCTACTTTTTTGCGCTGATGGCTGTTATGGATAATTTAAACAATCCTGTAAGATGCCACATGTTCAGCTTTTTGCTGTTTACAATATTTATTTATATTCTAGAAAAAGTTCGAAATGGCAGCAATAAACTGCTTTATTTAATACCTTTTTTAGTAATTTTCTGGAACAATGTACACGGAGGAGTTGTATCAGGTCTTGGACTCCTTGTTATGTACGCACTCGGCGAATTTTTAAACAAGAAACCTTTTAAAAAATATCTTCTGACACTTGCAGTATGCCTGCCGGTTCTCTTCATAAATCCGTGGGGATATGATTATATCAAATTTCTTTTTATGGCAAATACAATGCACAGACCACATATTGTTGAGTGGTGGGGATTATTCTCTAAATATTATCTGCTTAAGCAAATAAAATTTAAACTTTTTATGTTTGCTTCGGTTATTATTGAAGGCATTTTCATATTCAAAAATATCAGGCTCTGCTCAATTAAAGACTGGTATTTAAAGGCTGACAAAGTAAAACTTATTGTTTTTCTATCAACACTGTATCTGGCGATTGAGCATGTAAAACTACTGCCGTTTTTTGCCATTGCATCTGTATGTTTTGTATATGAGGATTTTTATAAACTCACTGCAAACCTCAAATTTCCCCGATGGAAAGATAAAGCAGTCTATGCAGCAATTCTCTTTATTTCACTGTTTACGCTTACTGCCAAAAACTTTTCTGTCCCTGCAGGAATTGATATTTATCCGGTTAAGGAAGTAGAATTTGTTAAAATAAACAATCTGAAAGGTAATATATTGACAAATTTCGGATTTGGAAGCTACGTGTCTTATAAACTGTATCCGAATAACCTTATATTTATGGATGGCAGATATGAAGAAGTATATTACGATTATATGGTGCCGGCGCTAAAAGAATTTTTTCTGGCTTACCCGAATTGGGATTTTGTTTTAAAAAACTTTCCGCCTGATGTCATGATTTTAGAAAATATGTATCCTGTTTATAACAAACTAAAGAATTCTAAAGAGTGGAAAACTGTTTATGAAGGTAAAAAATTCGGTGTTTTTCTGCCCTTATCAAAAGCTGACAGGAAATTTATACAACAGTCTGATGACACAAACTATTATAAAAATACACTGTTTAATACAGATATAAAATTTTAACTTATAGTATAATAATTATATGAATAACAGTTTTAAATATACATGTTTGTTCGGAGGCGGTGCAATCCGCGGGGTGGGCCTTTT
>URXH01000037.1 GCA_900551675.1 uncultured bacterium | reverse complement strand
TCGGTATCTGTGTAAGCGTTTGAAACACAAAAATCAATAAGATTTTCAAATGCTTTTTTCATCTGAATTTTATCAGCATAAAGAGACACAAATTTATCTTTTGCTTTTACTCTGACTTTAATATTTTTATTATGCATAGCTCTTACCGATTTTGAAAATGCTTCGTTCAGTAATTTTAGCATATGAATTTTTTCATAATTGAGGATTATATCATTATTTTCATATTTATAAGTTGTTAATATTGTTGAAAGCATATCATACATGCAATAACACGAATCTAGCGTTAAATTCAGCATCTCTTTCTGCTCTTTATTTACATTGCCTAAATTCCCTTTTACAAGCAATTCAAGGGCGCGTATCTGCGCAAGTGTCGGAATTTTTAAATCATGACTCAGTGTTGAAATATATGTTTCTCTCTGCCGCTTTGCATCTCTCTCAATATCAATATTTCTGCCGAATACAACAAAGCCGTCTACACTGTCTTTTTCATTAATAATAGGAACTTTTCTAATCCTGAACCAGTTTTGCCGCCCGTTTGTAAGCTTTACATGCCTGTCTGTAATTAATGTCTTTTTAGTCTTTAAAATAAGTGCGTTTTCTTCTTTCATCTGCTCCATAGTATCCCTTTCAAATATATCTTCGGACAACTCGCTGAGCTGTCCGCCCTCCCTGATATCAAAAAATTTCAAAGCTTCAACATTACCGGTCAAAAACTTATTGTCAGCATCAATTACATAGGCCATAATCGGCATATTATTTAATATCGCCGTAAGATGATTTGTGCTTGATTCAACCTGTTTTTTCAATTCTTTTTCCATACGCTCTTTTTCTGCAAAAAACTCATTTTTGAAAACGCAGATTATCGTGTAAGTATTTATTAGAGCAAATACAACGGCAAAACTTATTACATGAAGCGCATATTTAAAATCCGCAAAACAGCATAAAACGATAATCACAAAAGTGGCTGAAAATACAAAAAAAGAAAAATTTTTTAAAACAGACTTTTTAAACATACTTTCCTCTATTTCTAATTACACTTAAATACTACGGGAATACAATTTAAAATACATTCCCCAATTGATTAATATACAAAACGGGTAACCCGGGTAATCATTATCGGTCGCAGCTGCATTTTTTACCTACAGGACTGCCGAAAATAAGCCTTAAACCTCCAAACGGCTTTTTCATTGTACAATTTAAGCCTTCGGTCATTTCATCAATATTACACAAAACCCTGTTCACCTCATTTATCGTACATCCGATTTGTGGAAGCGTATTATTCAGCTCATTTGTCATAAGTTTTACGTTACGGCTTACGATCTGAAAATTTTTAGCCGTACTATCAAGTCTCTTTTCATTAAAAGCTTCGTTCAGATTTGACGTTGTAACATCTGCATTTGAAGAAATTTTCACAAAATTTCCAGTACTTTGGCTTAAATCTGACGAAGCCTTGACGACATTAGGTTTAACATCTGATGCCATAGAATTCAATGTTGAAAACAAGTCCCCGAGTGTTTGAATTGTTATATTCAAATTCTTTATAGTTTCGGCAGCATCTGCCTTCATTGCCTCTAAAGACTCCGGATCCTGATTCGCCAGATATGATTCAAGTTCAACGGAAGTTTTTCCCGATATTCTGTCTCCATCCTTCAAATAAAATATTGAAGGATCTTTCGGATAAATTAAATCAATATAATCAAATTTCCTGTTCCACCTGTTACGCTCCTTTTTCAGATTTGCGGAAATATTTACAGGAAGATGAATATCCTGAGGATGAAGCTTCATTGTTACAATAGTTGATGTATAAGTTTTATTCGGGCGCACTTTTACAACACTGCCGATTTTAAATCCGTTATAATAAACAGGCGCCCTGTCATGAAAAGGACGCAGATTTTTAAATTCCGCCGTTACATAAGTGTTTGTTTTGTAATTGTAATATGCTCCCGCAATAATCAAAAGTAGTGCTATAACAGTTAATGATTTATAAAAATTATTCATATTGGAAATTCTATTTTATTTAAAATAAAAACACATTCCCGAACAGATTAATTTTATAGTACAATAAGTTTATGCAAGAAAGTAAATATTCAAAAAGAGCAGGAGAATTATTCCGAAGCGGGTACAACTGCGCCCAGTCAGTTTTTTGCGCATTCTCTGACGATCTGGGGTTTGATTTTGACACTGCTCTAAAACTGTCATCCTCATTCGGAGGCGGTATGGGAAGACTCAGAGAAGTCTGCGGAGCCGTAAGCTCTATGTTTATGATAGCCGGATTAAAATACGGCTACACAACGCCTGCAAATGACCGGATAAAAGCCGCACACTATGCAAGAATTCAATATCTCGCTAATGAATTTATCAAAAAAAATAAAACAATAATCTGCCGCGAACTTCTCGGACTGGATTTAAAATACGATTCTCCTATACCTTCAAAAAGAACCGAAGAATATTACAAATCCCGTCCATGTGAAAAACTGGTAATGGAAGCAGCAGAGATAATAAGTAATTATATAAATTCAGAAACAAAACAGTCATAATTTTTTTGTAACAAAACTACAAAGATTACAAAATTACCTTACAGTATATAACTTTTATAATATAATGATTTTGTTACATTAGCTGATTTGATAATTGTGTATAATTACTCTGATGCTAGAATAAGAGAAATAATTAATAAGGGAGGCATTTATTATGAGAAAGTTACTGGCAATATTACTGGTTTCACTTCTTATATTTAATTCAACAGCAGGCGCTTCTTATGCGGTAATAGAAAATTCTATGCAAAAAGAAACAATACAGGCTGAAGAAAATGCAATTATTCCTTTAAAGCTTGAAAAAGAAATAAAAACATCGCTCGCAAAAGTTTACGGACAGGAAAATGTTGAAGCAATATACTCAAATATTCTTGCAATAGCTAAAAAAGCAAAAGAAGAAAGATCCTCCGCATTAATAGAAGAAGATTTGAAAAGGCCTTCCGACTGGTATAAAGATGAAGTAATATATATGTTTTACGCCAATCACTTCGGCGTAAAAAATCCTGATAAAACAAATACCTTTAAAGATGATATTCAAATGCTCGATTATCTTAAAACTCTCGGCGTAACAACAATTTATATCCTTCCGTTTGTTGATTCTCCGATGGAAGATGCGGGGTTTGATATCAGAAACCCCAGAGGCATAAGACAAGATCTCGGCGGCATGTTTGAATTTCAAAAATTTATATCATCAGCAAGACAAAAAGGATTTAAAATCAAGGCTGACTTAGTTCTGAACCACTTTTCCGACCAGCACGAGTGGTTTCAATCAGCGCTAAAGGGCGATACATCAAAGATTGACTACTTTGTTGTGAGAAATCAAATGCCTGAATACACAAAATACAAAGATCCAAAACTCGGCTGGGTAGCAGAATACAAAGAACCAAACGGCAAAATTTCAAAAAGAAGAATTATCTTCCCCGAAATTACCGAAAATAACTATAGAAAAGTTACCATTAATAAAAAAGATTACTATTTTTACCACACATTCTATCCGTTCCAGCTTGATATTAACTGGAAAAACCCGAAAGTTTTATACTACAACCTTGAAACCATCGCATTCTGGGCAAATCAGGGCGTAGACATTTTCAGAATGGATGCTATTCCGTACCTTATAAAAGAAGACGGTACAAATGCCGAAAATTTAGAGGAAACCCACAGAATTATTAAAATTCTGAGTGCATTTATTCAGGCCGTGGCACCCCGTTCCGTTATTCAGGCAGAAGCCTGCCAGATGCCAAATAAAATCCTCCCCTATTTCGGATCAGAGAGAAAAATTAAAGAAACCATAAAAGGCGAAGAAAAAGAATTAACAAGAACCGATGAAGTGCAGATAGCATACCATTTCCCATATATGCCTGCAATCTGGGCTTCACTTGTAACAGCAGATAACAGTTACTTCTGGAAAGCTTACAAGCAAACTCCGCAAATTCCTCAGTCAGCTTCATGGGCAATATTTTTAAGAGTTCACGATGAACTTACGCTTGAAATGGTGAACGAAAAAACAAGAGAAATTCTCTTTGAAGATTTAGCCCCAAAAGGTGCATCTTTTAGAAAGGGCTTCGGAATATCAGGAAGAATGGCAAACTTTTTAGACAACAACCCTGACAGAATAGGTATGGCATTTTCCATTCTTATGTCATTGCCCGGTATTCCAATCATTTACTACGGAGATGAAATCGGTATTCAAAACAACTTTGCAAACGCCGATAAAAGCGCAAAACTCAGAGAAGCAAAACAGAAAAAAGATAAAGATGTTAAAAACAAAGTCAAAATGCTTAGCTACTTTGACAGCCGCGACATAAACAGAGGCCCCATAACTCAAAAAACTTTTGAAGATGCCGTGAATCACAAAGGAACATATAACAACAGAGTTTATGAACGGGTAAAACAATTGATTAAAGTTAGAAAACAGTACCCTGTAATAACAAGAGGTTCTTTCGTTGAACTTAAAACTAAATCCCCTGAAGTCTTTGCCTATGTCAGAGCTACAGACACAGATAGAGTTGTCGTAATAAACAATCTGTCAAACAAAAAAATAAAAGCTACAGTAATTTTCACAGACGATAACTTCGGCAAAAAGGAAAAAGATATTTATCTGAAAAACCTTTTGACAGACAAAATGGTTCGAGCAAGCGTTGAGAATAAAGAACTCACTGTAAGACTAAATGCCTACGATGCTCTCTGGCTCAAAATGTAGCAGCGGCACCCGACACACAGGCTTTACATAAAATTTAATTACTCATACTAAACTCGTTTAAATGCAGGTACTGCGATTTTGATAAGGTATTACATTACACAATAGCTTACCGCTGGCTAATTATCATATAGCATTTATAGACAATTATATATTATTTGTCAAGTGTCTGAGATTAATCTTTAAACGGCTTTGTAATCCAATTATAAACCTTTTTCTGCAATACACCTATGTAAGTTGTAACAACCATTGTTATCACAAAATACAGATATGTTGTCTGAACAGGGTTATAAATCCAGTAAATATCATGGTTTGCACGCTCTGATATCGGAATTCCGTTTATATGCAGAAATATAGCGGTAATTATATACATTACTAGCAGATGGTTTGCCATAATATGATAGGTTACATTGCCCGTATCCTGGATAAATTTTATATCTTTTACGTAGGGATAAAGGATTTTTACGGTAAATAATGATGCCCAGATACCTGTTAATGCAGTAATTATCGGGACTATTAACTGATCATCAAATCTTGCCCACACAATAACATAGCTCAAACCGATACCGTGCTCAGGATCGTAATCTCTGTTAAACATCCATAAAATCGACTGAAGAACAAATACCGCCCCGAACCATTTCGGAGTGAAAATATTGTAATTATCTTTTATATAATGCGTATAAAAATACCCGAGATATACAAAAAACATTGAAAACATTGTTCTTATAACAATAAGCATTAAAGGAGTTAGGGGAAAAATCTTAGAAAACGGGATTGCAAGAAGCCCGAGCAGAGTAAAAAATCCAAGATGAACAAACCTGTTTTTTGTAACAGCATTCAATCCTCTAAACACAAACAAAAATGTTATCATAGTCATGAATAACTGGGTTACAAACCAAAGAGGACAGGAAAGATCAAACTGATGTCCGTTTAAAAACGGTGTTATAAAAAAGTTTTTAAAACTCAAAGGCATCCCCCAGAATTTGCCTGTCAGCTTTGCAATCAAGATTGTAACAAGCATATAAAACAGGTTGTACCAGAAATACGGGACAAGAAGACTTTTTATTCTTCTTTCAACAAATGTTGCAACATCAGTCAAATACTTGTCCTTAAACAAACAGCCGGATATAAAGAAAAATAACGCGAGCTGAAAAGAATAAGGAGGGAAAATCCCGAGAAGTGAAAATTCTAAATGTCCTGATACAACAAGCAAAATTGCAAGAGCTTTCAGCACATTCATTTCATTTGAAAATAATTTGTCCATACAAAAATCATAACATAAATATTAGTTTCCTAAAAAATTATATAAGATTTTTTCTTATTTTTGCATAGCCATACTATTAAAATATTTCTAATAATATTAGACAAAATTACAAAATAAAAATGACAAAAAAATTTTTTACAAGTTTTAAAAAAAATATGTTATTAAAATTATTTACGCCAAAATACAATAATTCTCAGCCTTCCTTCGCCGCCGGAGTTCCGAAAAATTATTTTAAAGATATCCGTGATATTCCAAAACTTACGTGCGCAAAATGCGGAAATCAAATGATGAGCAGACCGGAAGAATATAAATTTATAGATAAAATGTGTGAAAGCTCTCAAAAAGTATTGCAAAGAAAGGAATTTGATGAATATAGAAATTCCCCTGTATTCAAATTTTTATTAAATATTTCTCAAAACAATCCAAGAACATCTTTAGCAAGCCTTATTGAAAATAAGCAAAACAAAGTGCAAATCACGCAGCTGGAATCAGCTTCCGTAAAAAAAGCAGAGGAAATTGTTGAACTTTCCAGAAATTTTATGCGCCCATCCTCACAGGTAATGAATAAATTATATAAATATAGAGACAAAATACCATATAAATATAAGGATTGTTTAGATTATATGAAACTTTATTCATTAATGTATCCGAAAAGCACTTTTGCAGAGATTTTTAGTAAGAAAGAAGTAATTGAGCATCATACAAAACTTCAAATAAAAACCAGAAAACAATTTATAAAAACCAACCTTAAAGAATTTCAAAAATTCAATAACCTTTCCGAAAGATTGCTTCCGGAAGAGCGAATTGAATTGTTAAATCTTAATCAAGAAGCTGAAAGGATAACTAAACTCCATCATTTCCCTAATATTACAAAATCAATTATGCTGGACACCTTGTATAAAAACTTTCTGGAGAACCTTCAAGACAAAAAATTATCTTTACAAATAAAAAAACAGATTAAAAATCTGCCCCTTATGGAAAGAAATGGAAATGAGATTATAGTATCAATGTTTGGAAAATCTGATAGAGATATTTTAAAATCAATTTTAGACAATATTTTATCAAGTTATGAACATATTGTACCGGCATCAAATAAAGGTAAAAAATCGATCTCGAACGGGATTTATATGTGTCAAAATTGTAATCGGGAAAGAGCAAGCATTCCTTACCCGATTTTAATGGAATATTTTCCTAATTTTATAGATAATATACAAAAACAACTGGATCAAATTATTAAACTGATAAAAAAAGGATGTTTACCAAAGCTATATAATAGATACCCCCAAAAATTAAAAAAGACCTTGAAAAAAACTACAAAAAATAAAATAAATGTTGACATAAGCAAATATATAAAATATCTGAGATCAAAAATAAATAATACCAGAACTAAAATAAAAACAACAAAAATTTTGATTGATAACAAAAAAGAAGAAGCGAAGATAATAGATTCTAAACTTGTTCAAAATAATTTAGAAATAAAACAAGTAAAAACAAGTTTAAAACAATTGCGAAAAGAAAAAAAAGATTCCGAAATAAAAGAATTACAATTAAAATTAGAAAAACTAAAACAAAAGGGGAAAAATTTAGAGAAAAAACTCTGTAATAAACGTTGTGATATCAAAAACACTAAACGCCACTTAAAAAATTTATATATACTTTATAAAGATATATGGCTGAATATCACATATTACAATTAAAATAAAAAAAATATCAACACTCTTATCTTTAAATAATTATTTATTTTATTTAAAACTGTTTAGGCAATAAATCAAATGTTTCATATTCTTTCCGCGGACATTTTTGACAAAGTCGCCTGTTACAACAGCCCCGCATTTTTCGGCAACTTTTCGGGAGGAATGATTTTCAGGACGGATTTCAAAAATTACACTTTTTAATTTTAAATTATTAAATGCATAATTTATCATTACATTTGCACCTTCAAAAGCATAACCTCTATGCCAAAATCTTTCTTTTAAAATATAACCTATTTCATAACATTCAATACCGTGAACTATATCTGGCATCAAAGCAATCTGTCCGACTACCTGTGATATTTGTTTATCAATTGCAAGAAAATAGCCGAGTCCGTATTTTTTATAATATTCTCGATTTTTTTTAATCCATTTCAGAACATCAATATCATCAAAAACATACTCCCAGGCATACATAACATTAGGATTTTTAAGCATTTCCGCAATATCAGAAAAATCTTTTTCAGACATCTGCCTTAATATTAATCTTTCCGTTTCCGCAAAAGTATTATCCATTAAATTATTATATATAAATTTACTATTTTCTAAAAATTTGTAAAAGTTTTTTAAAGAGATTTGCGAATTTTTTACTTATCGAATCAGAAACAAGATGATTTTCGACCGTATCTTCCATAACTTTAAGTTGCGCAAGTTTTCCGTAAAGTTTTCCTACTGATTTTTCCGCAGATTGAAATAAACTTTTAGAAAGTTTATCCTGAGGTATATCTTTCTCAATAATCAAGCAATCAGTTGCATAATAATTCAAGTTTGCAACTTTTTTTGACGAAACAGTAAAATACACATCATGTCCAGGTAAATATTTATTATCTTTGCATTTAGTTGTGCGAATATCAAATTTGGTCTCTTCTGAAAGAGCAGTTAATTCTTTTTCATTATTTAATAACTTGCCTTTTAAAAGGTCATTAGTTTCCCAGCCCCTGAATGCCGTCTGCCTGTTTAATATTTTATGTGATACTTTCATTGTATACATTTTCAAAAACAGAGGGGATGGGATTCGAACCCACGGTGGAATTGCTCCCACACAACCTTTCCAAGATTGCACCTTAAACCGCTCGGACACCCCTCTTTGGTTTAAATATTATATGCTCAAATTGTGTTCAATTGAGTAATTTTATATTAGCACAAACATTTATTTCATGCTAAAATTATTTTATGCAAAAAATTGTACATAAAATAACTAACGGTTTAAAAGGCTCAGTTACGATCCCCGCTGATAAATCAATTTCACACAGAGCAGTTATGTTTGCATCTCTTGCTAATGGTAAATCTGTTATTAAAAATTTTTCAAAAGGGCAGGATCCCTTATCTTCGCTGAATGTATGCATAGCGCTCGGAATTGATGCTGAATTTAAAAACGATTTGTTAATTATCAATTCAAACGGTAAATTATCTGCCCCCTCATCATCGCTTGACTGCGGGAATTCAGGAACAACAATGCGGTTAATATCAGGAATTCTTGCCGGACAAAATTTTAATACAACTTTAATAGGGGATAAAAGCCTTTCTAAACGACCTATGAGACGGGTTATTGAGCCGTTATCGCTGATGGGAGCAGAGATTAAATCAAATGATTTTAAAGCCCCGTTGAATATTTACGGAAAAAATTTACACGCAATAGATTATGTGTCAAAACTTGCCTCCGCTCAGGTTAAATCGTGCGTTCTGCTTGCAGGTTTAAATGCAGACGGGAAAACCAGCTTTATGGAACCCTATATTTCACGCAATCATACAGAAATTATGCTCAAATATATGGGGGCGAATATAAACATTGATAAAAATACTGTAACAATTGAAAAATCAGTGCTTGAACCGCGCATAATAGAAGTTTGCGGAGACGTATCTTCTGCCGCCTATTTTATTGCTGCAGGATTAATTGTACCAAATTCAAAAATTATATTAAAAAATGTCGGATTAAACCCTACAAGAACAGGTATACTTGAAGTTGCCGAAAAAATGGGCGGAAACATTGAAATTCTTGATAAAAAAACTGTTTCCGGCGAAATTACAGGAGATATTCAAATCTCCTATTCCGATTTAAAGGCCTGCACCATAGAAGGAGAAATAATTCCGCGTCTTATAGATGAATTGCCGGTAATAGCAGTTCTGGCAACACAGGCAGAAGGCACCACAATAATTAAAGACGCTCAAGATTTACGCAACAAAGAATCAGATAGAATTAAAGCAGTAGTTACTGAATTGAAAAAAATCGGCGCAGATATTGAAGAAACTTCTGACGGATTTATAATTAACGGTAAAAAATCCTTAAAAGGCGGGGTTGAAATCGAAACTTACCATGATCACAGGCTTGCAATGAGTTTGTATGCCGCAGGATTGATTTGCGATAAACCAATCTCAATTAATGGTTTTGAATGGGTAGACATATCTTTCCCCGAATTTGATAAATTATTTAACTCTATAACTTTGTAACAAATTCTTAATAAATATTTATGATAAAAAGCAATTTTCCCTGACATAAATTTTTTATATATACAAGGTTAGGTTACTTTAATTTTGAAAGGTTAGGTTATGGCAGGAGAAATTTCAAATTTATACGGAAACAATTTGTATAATTTTAATCCGTATTCAGTGAACAATGATGATTTTTTGGCACAGCAGTATTTTGCACAAAATCAGTATAATGCAGCTCCTATGTTTACAGGAGCCTACCAACAGCCTCAGACAGATACATTTCAGAAAAGCGGGAATTCAGGATTCGGAACAGGGCTGACTCTAGGTTCCGTTGCAGGTCTTGGCACAGGCGCAGGAATGTATTTCCTGGGGACAAATCCCATAAAAGACGGAAAAGTTACTGATGATTTAATAAAGGCTGTTAATAAAATAAATACCGAAAATACGGCAATTAACAACTTCAGCAAACTATATGCTGCAAAAGCACAGCCGACATTAGATATAATCGGGATTAAAGATTTAAAACAATACAATGCAGTACAAAAACTGGCAAAAGCAGGGAAATTAGAGGATTTATCCGATGAAATCAAGAAATTACTCCCTGATAATATTAAAACACCGGAAGATGCAAGAGCAGCAGTAGATTTAGCATCACCTGAACTTAAAAAGATAGATAATGAAAGGTTAATGAGACAAGCTGCAAATCAGGCAAAAAACAATGTCTCTTTAGAATATAACAATGCCAAATTGGAAAGATTAAAAAATATCGAAGCTAAAATAAAAACTCTCAAAAAAGATGCAACTAAAGCTGATTTAGAAAAATTCTTTGTCGACAACGCGGAAACTTTCAAACTGAAAGGAACAAATGCGGAAATTGCAGAAAAAGCCAAAAAACTGGCTGATAAAATCGGAACTCAAGAACAATTACAAAAAATATATGAAGGTCATATTACAAGAAGAACTTCAAATATAGAAAAAATAAAATCATTATCAGCGGAAAGTTTTAAGAACAACTATGATGAAACCGCAAAAGCATTGAAAAAAGATGCCCCTGAAGAATTAAAACAGGCCTTCAAAAACTTTAAATGGAAAAAAGCAGGCAAATGGGGAGCAATCGCTGCAGGTGCAGGACTTGTTCTCGGATGGATGTTCGGCGGCTCTCCAAGCAAAGCTTAAATAATACTCAACCCCATATATAACGGCCGAAAAAATATTTCGGCCGTTATATATTTATTATCAATTTGAATATGTATTGACAAAATCAAATTAACATTTTATAATTAAATTATGAATAACAGCATTAACGAAAATGCATGCTCCAAAAACAGATGGGGCGGGAAAAGAATTAATGCGGGGCGTAAACGCACATGCCTGCTGAAAGTCCCGTATAATAGAAGAATTAATGCAAATATCTTAGAAATTTTAAAAAATTACGCAAATAAACATGGAATAACAGAAACAGAGGCTCTTGAAAGTGCAATTCTGCTTCAAACAAATATTGACAAATTAAAAGGAGGTCAAATTATGAAAATTGCAATACCAACGGCTGAGGGAAAATTATGCTCACATTTCGGACACTGTGAATCTTTTACGTTTGTAGACGTAAACCCTGATACAAAAGAAATTTTAAATATTGAAAACAAAATACCTGAAGAAGGTATAAGCTGTCAGAGTGCAAGCTGGATATCAGAGCAGGGGGCGAACATTGTATTAGCTGGCGGAATGGGTGCAAGGCCGATTGCAATATTTAATCAAAACGGTGTAAAAGTTGTAGCAGGATGTCCTGAACTTGAAATTAAAGATGTTGTAAATTCATTCTTAAATTCAACACTTGTAACAGGCGAAAATTCCTGCGGAGGAGAACACAGCCACTGCCACGGACATCACCACTGTCATAACCATGGTGAATAAATTTGGACAATTTAAAAATGTCCGTAATGACTATATTATCATTACGGGCATTTATTTTTACTTTTTTTTAAAGAAGACAAAACATAGCTTTTGTCAATTAATTCCATTATTTCTACATCAGAAATAGTTTCATCAAGCCTTATTGTAATCCAGCTTTTTTTATTCATATGATACGCAGGATAGAACCCTTCTGCTTTTTGTAATTCTGTAACTTCATTGTTCAAAAGTTTGATATTTAAAATTTCAATCAGACCTTTTCTTTTTTTATCAAGTTTGGAATAATCAATCTGAGATATTAATCCGTACCATTTGCCACTTTGAGAGTTTCTAAACACTCCGAACCCGGGGAATTTTTCCCATAAAAATTCCGGCGTATTATTATATTTTTTTCTTATAATATCAGCAAGCCTGTTTGCCTGCTCTGATATAAAATAAGTATTGTTACAGCATTTGTCAGCTATCAAATTTAAAACATTTTCATACTCCCCGCGCACAGAGCCGATAAAAGTTCCTTCCGCTTCATCTACTAGATGAAGTGTATACAACTCCTTTGTGGAAGAATCTATAAGCAGTGTTTCAATATCTTTTGCACCAATTACCTTTACAATTAAAATAAACTGTCCATCTATAATTTCAGTTTCATAAATAAATTTATCGCCTTTACATTTAAACCCGAACTTAAGCAATTTATTTTTTATAAAAACTTTATTTTTAAATATTCTGTTTGTAAAAATATCCATAAAAAACTTCTGTATAAACTTATTTAAACACAATATCATTAAATAATAAACTGATAAATTTATTTGTATCTATCCCTCAATTCTATGATTTTTATTAAAAATATTTGAAATTTTGAATAAAAAGTAGTATGATTATCCGGTAACGATATTGAAAGAGGTTTTATATGAAATTACACATGCAGATACTTATTGCATTAGGTCTTGGTATAAAAAGAAACTGGCATATATTTTTCGGAATTATTTTAGGTATTCTGGTCGGAATATTTTTACACGGTCATGAATATCCGCTTGTATCCACTGTTTTAACTTTTATCGGACAGGTATTTATAAGATTAATCCAGATGGTTGTAATTCCGCTTGTTGTGTCTGCAATAGTAATCGGTATTACAAGCATCGGCGACAATAAACAATTAGGCAAATTCGGTACAAAAATGATTGTATATTACGGAATAATCACAACCGTTGCTGTAATAATAGGCGCCGCACTGGCACTTATTATGAAACCGGGAATCGGTGCAGCACATTATATTGCTGAAAATACCGCAAGTGAAGTTCAGGCTTCGGTCGCAACCGCTATGGCACAGCAGCAGGGCAATATATTAAATATATTTTTAGGCTTTATTCCGAATAATCCTATGCATTCATTTGCAGCAGGCGATATGGTGCCTATTATTGTATTTGTAGTAATTTTTGCCGTTGCACTCGCTAAAGTCGGCGATGTCAACAGACCTATCGTATCGTTTTTTGAATCGGTTTTTGCAGCAACAATGAAAATAACAGATTGGATTATGTACGTTGCAGCCCCCGGTGTATTTGCACTGACAGCAAGTGCTGTATCAAGCTTCGGCATAGATATTTTCACAAGCATTTCCAAATATCTGCTTGTACTTTTTATCGGTTTTATGTTACAGCTTTGCGTTGTGTATCCGCTGTTCTTAAAATTCTTCTCAAAAGTCAATATTGGAATATTATATTC
This sequence comes from uncultured bacterium, assembly GCA_900551675.1. GTDB lineage: Bacteria > Cyanobacteriota > Vampirovibrionia > Gastranaerophilales > Gastranaerophilaceae > Stercorousia. The sequence continues at coordinate 3,039 of URXH01000037.1, read as the reverse complement.
TGCGGTTGCAGAAGCTATGATGGTAGCTTTCGGTACTGCAAGTTCATCGGCAACACTGCCTCTAACAATTGCATGCTGTGAAAAACGCGGAATTTCCCATAAAATAGCAAGTTTTGTACTTCCTTTAGGTGCAACGCTTAATATGGACGGAACCGCATTATTACAGACAGTTGCCGTTATATTTTTAGCACAGGCATACGGAGTTGCACTTACTCCTTTCTTAATCATTGAAATCTGCCTGCTTGCAATTATCGCATCATCAACCTGTGCAGGAATCCCTGGAGCTGGCTTAATTACAATAGCTCTAATACTTAACGGAATGGGATTAAGTCCCGAACAGCTCGTTGCAGGTTTTGCGTTCCTGTTCACTATTGAAAGAGTAACGGATATGATGAGAACTTTAGTCAATGTAACATCAGACGCTGTTGTTGTTGCAGCTATCGCCGATAACGAAAACGAAATCAATTACGACCTGTTTAATAACCCTGCGGCTTACGAAGATATCGCTTAGGAGCGTAGCCGCTCCACCCGCCACCTGAGCTTGTATGAATTTAGCCAGTCTAAACTAAAGAAGGAGCGTAGCCGCTCCACCCGATACCCCGAGTTTGTATAAACTTAGCCAATCTAAACTAAAGAAGAAGCATAACCGCTCCATACACAATTCAAGGGTTAAACATATTTCATAAGGCATAACAAAATTCCTCTTATTTCAATAAGGGGAATTTTTTAATACAAACTTTTTGCAAAATCATATTTTTTCTGCTAGTTTTTAGTTATGAACAAAACTGATGAGCTTGCATCAACACATTTAGGCAAAAAATCTCAAGGGAGCGAGAAATACAATCCATCGCTTCTTGTGGCAATTCCACGATGCGAAAACAGAAAACAATACAATATAGATGGCAACAATCTGCCGTTTGACGGATTTGATGTGTGGCATGCGTATGAATTTTCGGCACTTACACAAAACGGAGTTCCCGTTACAAGACTTTTAAAGCTTAAATACGACTGCAAAAGCAAATTTCTTGTTGAATCAAAATCTCTCAAACTTTATTTAAACTCATTCAACATGTCAAAGTTCGGCGCAACCGTAAACGAATGCCTTGAAATCTGCAAAAATATCATTGAAAAAGATTTGGAAGAAAAACTTAAAACAAAAATCGAAGCAAATTTTATTGAAAACAGCGCCGAACGCAAAGAAATATTTAAAAACTTTCAAAACATAATGAATTTTGTTGATGAAAAAACTCTTAAAGTCGAAAAATTTAAAGAAGCCCCCGAACTTTTAGAAACGAAAGAAACAGATGAAGAGAAAAGTTATTATTTAAAATTCGACTCTCTGCGCTCAAACTGCAGGGTTACTCACCAGCCTGATTTCGGGGATTTGTTTTTATACTACAAATCTAAAAAACACATTTTAGAAGACAGCCTTGTAAAATACTTAAGCTCTTTCCGTTCTGAATTCCATTTCCATGAAGAATGCTGTGAAATGATTTACAAAAGACTTTATGATTTGCTTGACAATGATGATGAACTCTTTGTCTGTGCACTTTACACACGCAGAGGAGGAATAGATATTTGTCCTGTGCGCAGGAGTAAAAATTACAAACCTGATGAAGTCTTAACTTTAGGAGATGTGAAAATGTTTGCAAGAGGAAGTATTAAACAGTAATGAATAACAGAAAATTCGGAAATGCAGGAGAAGACCTTGCATGCCGCTACTTAGAAAAACAGGGATATAAAATTCTAGAAAGGAATAAGCATTACTCGCGTTTTTGCGAACTTGATATTATTGCGCAATACAAAAATACCACTGTATTTGTAGAGGTTAAAACGCGAAAAACAGACCATTTCGGAACCCCTTTTGAAGCAATTACAAAAACAAAGTTTGAAAACCTGAAAAAAGGCGTTCAATTTTATCTGTCAGAAAACAAAATTAAAGATTACAGAATAGATGTAATAGGAATTACCCTGAAACCTGAGATAAAAATAGAGCATTTGAAAAATGTGTATTATAGCTGAAAAATTCATCAACCTCCGTCTACACAAGCGATAATATCCATTACAGATGAAGTAATATCTATATAACTAAATCTCTTATGTAAAATTTGTTCATATTACACTAGCAAAAAAATTTTTTCTCATGTATTATTACATTCATAATAAATTTATATGGATGATATAATGCAAGTATTAATAGAAAAAGAACTAAATTCCGGCGATAAAATTATGAAGCCTGACTTCAATTCTCGAACCGGACGGGAACTTCTCGCGTTTTATCTTCAAACAAAATTTAAACAAATACTGGCCTATGATAAAAGATGCGAAACCCCAATTTTTAAAGAAGTAAATCCTACATTTATCTCAAGATTTACAAAACGTCTGATCAATAATCCGGCAAAACGTTTTTTGATAGGAATAACAGGTGAATCCGCTTCCGGGAAATCAACAATATGCCGTGAACTGAAAAATATAATAGAACAATTATCAATGCCTGTTTCTGTATTAAGTACAGACAACTATTTTAATGACATTTCGGCTTTGATAAAAAAATACGGAAGTTTTGATAATCTTACGGATAACGGTTATGACATTGATGCCCCTGAAAGTTTCCAGCTTGAACTGCTTAAAAATGATCTTGAAGCATTAGCACAGGGTTATACAATAATGGCTCCGAGATATGTGCCTAACGGAACAGGAATATCAATTCCTAACTCCTTAAAAATCAGTTCAGATAAAGTTGTTGTTGTTGAAGGTATAGCAACAATGTACAAAGATGTTAAAGATGTTTTTGATATAAAAATATATATTGAAACTGAAAACGATATTAGACGAGAAAGATTTATCAAAAGAGCAAAGGCTGAACGAAATCAAAATGAAGAAAATGCTCTTAAACAATGGGAATATCTCCTCAAAGCTGGAGAAAAATATGTTCTTCCGGGAAGGAACTATGCAGATTTCGTTATTGATGGCAATTCTAATTTAAAATATTTTGATCAGATACTTGAATACCTTCATACAATTACCAATAATTTTCAA
>URXH01000036.1 GCA_900551675.1 uncultured bacterium | reverse complement strand
AAAAAAGCCGTTAAATAATGTAAGGAAACAAAAAAAGGGATATAAAGATATGGCAATTGGTCTTTTTAATGCACAGTATAAATTAGGTATTGATACAACAACTTTAAAACAGGTTTCAAATGAAATTTTGAAACGTGCAGCAGAAAAAAACAGCCAGTATAATACAACATCAACAGGTACTGCATTTACAGCACGTACTCTTGATATTGATTTATATAAAGGTAATGTTGATGTAAACATTGCCCGTCAGGTTGCCATGAACAATTCAGGTTTACAAATTCAATTAAATAATGATGTATTAAAATCTATTCAGTATTTGAACTCTGCTCAAAATATTCAAAAGAATGTTGAAGGAAAAATTACCGTAGCACTGAATGAAGGTGTCGGAAATTCTCAAAAAACGGAAACAGCACCAAAATTCAACAGTATAGTAAGTTTGAGTACAGGTAAAGATAAAAACGGCTCAGCACCTTCATACAAAGGCGAATTTTTGTTTATTAAAAAAGATAAAGAAAAAGAAGAAGCTACTGCATAAAATTGCAGTCTATTAATTATCTTCTGTCAAGCTCGATATTATTTTCATATAAAAGCTGTCTTCTTTTGAGCCTGTAAAGATCATTTTTTTGGTTTTCAATATTTCGCAATTCACTATAGCATGAAGCTTTTGCCGAATCATCAAGTGCGTTGCAGCTTTTCAGGTAATTTTCAAAACTTACTCTGCGTTCAGCCCAGTAGTTCTTTTTGACTCTTTCTGATTTCACAAAGCTGAAAATATTAAATATATCGTGCGTGTCTTTATAAACTGCATTTTCATATCCTATTTCACAAAAATCAGTCCATTTCGGCGGAATAACTAAAATTTTAACATTTCCCTGCGGTTCTGCAGGTTCAGTTTTTTGGGGCTGGTTAATTTCATTCTCTTCTACGGCAGGTACAGGTGCTGTTTCATCGCACATTACAGGGATACCTGCCAGTAATAATAAAATAAGTAATAAAATTTTCTGCTTCATGATGTCTCCGTAAATTTTTATTGAAAATCACGCTGTTGCAAGTTCTTTGACCTCTTTACGCTTTACTTTTCTGGTAGCAGTTCTTGGCAGAGGCTCTTTACTCACAATTATATTAACAGGTCTTTTGTAAGCAGTCAAATATAGAGACAATTTTTTTACCTCGGTTTTTACAAGTTTTTCAACGGCTTCCCAATCATGATTATTTATAATATCTTCAGCAGGATCAACAACAGCAGTAACCTCTTCTGCACCGTCTTTTGCTCCGAAGGTTTTTGAAATTCCGAGCACGCATACTTCGCTGAAATAGGGGCTTTTTTCAAGAACGCTTTCTACTTCTTCAGGGAAAACTTTTTTCCCTCCTGAAAGAACAATCATATTTTTAATTCTGCCTGTAATATAAATATGTCCCTGTCCGCTTATTTTGGCGACATCGCCGGTATGAAGCCAGCCATCTGTATCTATGACTTCAGCAGTTAATTGAGGCTGGTTATGATAGCCTTTCATGATTGAAGGCCCTTTTAACAGTAATTCTCCGTTTTCGGGGTCTATTTTTGCCTCAATGCTTTTTAAAGGTTTTCCGACAGATGCTATATCTCCGGGTCTGTCAACATTTACTGAGGCAATAGGACTTGCCTCTGATAGTCCGTAGCCCTGATATACTTTTATACCTATTCTTTCAAAAAATTTCCCGACAGCAACATCTAAAGGAGCGCCGCCTGAGATACAGCCCGAAAAATGCCCGCCGAATCTGCTGTGGATTTTTTTAAACATTAATTTTTTTACCCTGAATGATGGAATAAATTTTGCAAGATAAAACATTACTTTAAATAACAATTGAGTAGTTTGTGAGGAATTATTTAATTCTGATTCAATCCCGGTCTTTAATAATTTTAAAAATGCAGGAACGACAATCATAAATTCAATTTGTTTTTCTCTCATAATACTTAAAACATCTTTTGGTTTTAAGCTTGGAGTGTAATATACAGAAAAACCGAAATTTAAAAATGTTGAAAATCCCACGGTCATTTCAAAAAGGTGATTCATCGGAAGAATTGATAAAATATTAACATGTTTATCCGGCAATATCTGATCCAGTGCATATTTCAAATCATCAAGCTGTGCCAGCATATTTTCAAAAGTAATTTCAACTCCTTTGGGCGAACCTGTTGTGCCTGATGTGTATATTATAAATGCAGTGGATTTTGAGCTGCGCAGACTCCATTTATAATCATAGTTATCTTCAAGCTGGTAGATACTTTTTTCGTTAACATTGTATGAAGGTTCATCCATTACAAGAATTTGTTTTAAAGATGGAATTTCATTTTTTAAATATTCTGCCATTTCTATATAATTTTTAGAAACAAGAATTATGGAAGGCTCGCAGTCTGTGAGAATTGATTTTAATTCATATTTAGTAAGCTTAATATCCAAAGGAACAGTAATCATTCCGGATATAACAGATGCAAACACACACGCTCCGTATTCAGGTTTGGATTCAGACAGTATTGCAAGCCTGTCGCCCTTTTTTACATTTAATTCTGTTAACAAATAATAAGCAAGTTTGCGTGATAGAAGTCCGACGCCTCTATAGGTAAATTCTTTCCAGCCGTATGGAGTTTTCATTCCAAGAGCAACTTTATCTGCAAATTTTTCTGTTCTTTCGTGCAAAAGCGTGAGAACGTTTTTCTTTCCTAATCCCATATAATAAACACCTTTCAACCATTTAATTAAACAATAATATTATATTCATTAAAAGTCAAGTATATTAAGTATTTTTGTATTATAATTTACATAGTGAATAATATAAATAGCGGGAAAATAAATGAAACAGGTATATATTGAAACTATGGGCTGTCAGATGAATAAATCGGATACTGAAAGAATGCTTGGCATGCTTTCGCATCTGGGCTATGAAGAAACTAAAGAACCGGAAAAAGCTGATTTGTTAATGGTTAACACATGTTCAATCAGACAGTTAAGCGAAGATAAAGCATTCAGCCAGCTTGGTGTCTGGGGAAAATGGAAGCATGAAAAAGTTTCCGGTAAAAACATAAAAATAGGCATCTGCGGGTGTGTTGCACAGCAGAAAGCAAATAAGATTTTTTCAAGAGCACCCTATGTGGACTTTGTACTCGGAACACATAAAATATATGCGCTCCCTGAAATTATAAAAAGAATTAACAACGGCGAAAGGGTTTGTGAATGTACAGAAACTAATGCTACAGAAGATAATATTGCTAAAGAATATGAAATTAAAAGAGTAAAAGGCGTGAATGCGTGGATTCCTATAACGGAAGGATGCAACAATTTTTGTACATACTGCATTGTACCTTATACAAGAGGGCGTGAACGTTCAAGACTGCCCGAAATTATTATTAAAGAAGCTAAAGATGCATTAAATTCAGGCTTTAAGGAAATTACGCTTCTCGGGCAGAATGTTGACAGTTATGGTAAAGATTTTCCATCCAAGCAGCCTGAGCGTCAGGATCTTGCAAATTATCGTCTTGCACAGCTTCTAAGAGAACTCAATGCAATTGAAGGAAATTTCAGGATACGTTTTGTAACATCTTATCCTACTGATATAACAGATGAACTTATAGATACTGTTGTAGAACTTGATAAGGTATGTGAATATTTTCATATTCCAATGCAGTCTGGCAGTTCAGAAGTTTTGAAAGCAATGAACAGACGCTATGACAGAGAAACTTATGCAAAAATTGTTGAAAAAGTGCGTAAAATGGTTCCTGATGTTACAATAACGAGCGATTTTATAGCAGGTTTCCCGGGAGAAACAGAAGAACAGTTTGAACAGACTCTGACTGCAATTGACGAATTTGAACTGGATTACTGTAATGTCGCGGCGTATTCTCCGCGTGAAAAAACTGTTGCAGGGAAATGGATTGATAAATTTATCCCGGAAGATATAAAAAATGAAAGATTCCAGCGATTGAACAAAAAAATTCAGGAAAACTGCCTTAAATCAAATTATAAATACGCCGGACGGGAGATGGAAGTGCTTGTGGAAAGTTTTTACGAACATAAAGGACAGATGATTAATTCCGGAAAAACAAGAAACTTTAAAACGGTACACATACCCTGTGATAAGAATTTGACCGGACAGTTTGTAAATGTAAAAATAACCGGAGTTAAAACCTGGTATCTAAAAGGCGATTTAGTATAAGTAAAGAGGATAAAAAATGAAAGCAGTAGTATTTGATGAAGGATTAAAACTCATAAATGATTATAAGAAGCCTGTTCCGCAAAAAGGAGAAGCTCTTGTGCGCGTTACTCTTGCAGGAATTTGTAATACAGATTATGAAATTACAAAAGGCTATATGGGTTACAAAGGAATTCTCGGGCATGAAGCAGTCGGAGTTGTTGAAGAAATCAATGATGAAGATAAATCGCTTCTCGGCAAGCGTGTTGTTGCAGAAATCAGCTACGGCTGCAAAAAACCGGACTGTCCCTATTGTGCACAAAAATTATACCGCCACTGTCCTGACCGTCATACATTAGGAATCTGGAGAAAAGACGGAGTTTTTGCCCAATATTTTACAATGCCTCTTGAAACACTTTTTGCAGTTCCTGATAACGTACCTGATGAGCAGGCAGTTTTTGTAGAACCTCTTGCAGCAGCATGCGAAATTACGGAACAATTACACATAAAACCTTTCGAAAAAGTTATAGTTCTCGGAGACGGCAAGCTCGGGCTTATTACCGCTTTAACATTAAATGCGCAGAATTTTGATGTTACTTTAGTCGGCAAACATCAAAATAAACTTGATATTGCTAAAGCTCAAGGTGTTAAAACAAAATTGCTTAATGATTTAAAAGTGGAAAAAATTTATGATGTCGTTGTAGAAGCAACAGGTTCCGTTTCAGGTTTTGAAACATCTCTTGCACTTACAAAACCGCGCGGAGTGCTGGTTTTAAAAAGTACGGTTGCAGCTTCAAAAGAATTTAATCTTGCGCCTATCGTAATTGATGAAATTACTGTTCTCGGTTCAAGATGCGGGCAATTCCCTGCTGCATTAAGACTTTTAAAATCAGGAAAAGTAGATTTTTCTCCTCTTATTTCCGCAAAATACAAAGCAGACGATGCAATAGAGGCATTTGAAAAAAATAAAGAAAAAGAAAGTTTGAAAATTTTACTCGAATTTTAAAAATTTGAAAACATAAATATACAGCTTTATATTTATAAGATACGGTTATATATTTCCTGAATATTTTTCAAAAATTCTTCTTTGTTAAATATTTCATCAATTTCAACAGGTGTCAGGAGTTTTGTAATGCATTCATCATTCAAAAGATTAACTCTAAAATCTCCGTCATTCTCGAATGCATCAATTGCATTTCTTTGAACCAGTCTGTATGCATCTTCTCTAGATAATCCTTTTTCTATAAGTTTTAGCAGAACTTTTTGAGAAAAAATTATGCCCCCGAATTTTTCCGTATTTTTTAGCATATTTTTTTCATGAACAACTAAATTTTGTGTAATATTTTTAAATCTGTTAAGCATAAAATCAATGAGTGTTAAACTGTCTGGAAAAATTATTCGTTCTGCCGAACTATGCGAAATATCGCGTTCATGCCACAACGGAATATTTTCAAGTGCCACAATTGAATTAGCTCTGACAACACGTGCCAGCCCGCATAAATTCTCGGATAATACCGGATTTTTTTTATGCGGCATTGCAGATGAACCCTTTTGATTTTTCCCGAAACCTTCTTCAACTTCCAGAACTTCTGTACGCTGAAGATGTCTTATTTCTGTCGCAAATTGTTCAATTACGCTTGCAATAAGCGCCAGCGACTGCATAAAATAAGCATGGTAATCTCTCGCGATAATTTGTGTTGAAATTCTTGCAGGTTTGAGACCGAGATTTTTGCAGGCAATTTGTTCAACTTCCGGCGGGATATTGCTGTATGTCCCTACAGGGCCTGAAATCTGTCCCACTTTTATTTCATCAAGTGCGTGAATAAAATTTGCTCTCTGGCGTTCAATAATATCTATCCAATTGCAAATTTTTATCCCGAATGTCATAATTTCTGCATGTACACCGTGAGAACGTCCTATACAAATAGTGTTTTTATGTTTTTGGGCAAGCTCCTTCATTGACTGAATTGTTTCATCCAAATCTTTTATGATAATTTTACCGCTATCCTGAATTTGTAGTGCAAAAGCAGTGTCTATTACATCAGAACTTGTCATGCCTACATGCATATATTTTGCGAGTCCGCCTAGACTTTCATTTACGCATGTTAAAAATGCTATTACATCATGTTTGACTTCTGCTTCGATTTCATCAATTCTGTTAAGATCAAATTTGGCTTTTTGTTTCAATTTTTCTATATCGTTCTGAGGGAAAATGCCGAGTTCAGCATAAGCTTCTGCCACAGCAATTTCAACATTAAGATAATATTGGAATTTAGATTGCAAATCCCAAATTTCAGCCATTTCTTTACGTGTATATCTTTCTATCATATTAATATTTTACCATAAATAACATAAAGAAAGTTATAAAGATATATCCATATCTTAAGAGAAATTAATTCCTATTGAACTGCATTTATTTATAAAAACATACTTTACGTAAAAATATATTTCAATTATTATTAAATAAAAAAAAAGGAATTAATTATGACGGAATTTCATTCAAAAATAAAAACTATACAGTGGATTGACAATTATTCAAAAATGGTTGATCAAACCCTTTTACCGTACGAATTCAAGTATATAAATATTACACATGGCAGACAGATGTTTGATGCAATAAAAAATATGATTGTAAGAGGAGCTCCGGCAATAGGTGTTGCAGGCGCGCATGGTGTTGTTTTATACGCTCAGGAGCTAGAAAAAGAAAATCTTTCTCGTGAAGAATTTGTCAAAAGACTTTTTGATAAAGCTGATTATATGGCAACCTCCCGTCCGACTGCCGTAAATTTGATGTGGGCTGTTGAAAAACAAAAAGATGTTATTAAAAATTCCAAATCTGATATAAAGGGAATTGTAGAAGAATTAAAGTATAATGCAATAAAGCTTGAGGATGAAGATATTGCTATTAATAAAAAAATTGGAGATTACGGGGCTAAAATTGTTCCAAAAGGAGCTGTGATACTGACGCATTGTAATGCAGGTGCACTGGCTACAGTCGGATACGGCACAGCCCTTGGTGTTGTCAGATCAGCTTTTGCAAATGATCCGACAGTTCAGGTTTTTGCTGATGAAACCCGCCCGCGCCAGCAAGGTGCAAGAATTACAACATTTGAACTTACTATGGACGGTATTCCTACAACTTTAATTACTGACGGCATGTGTTCATATTTTATGAAAAAAGGTATGATTGATATGGTAGTTGTAGGTGCTGACAGAATTGCGGCAAACGGTGATACTGCAAATAAAATTGGAACTTATACGGTTGCAATTGCCGCCAAATACCATAATATACCTTTTTATGTTGCAGCTCCTTTGTCAACCATAGATACAAGCATTAGAACAGGTGATGAAATTGTTATAGAAGAACGTTCGCATGATGAGGTTACACATATAAACGGGAAATTGGTATGTGCTCCTGATGTTAATGTAATAAACCCCGGCTTTGACGTAACACCCCACGATTTGATTACAGGCATTATTACTGAAAAAGGAATTTTACGTCCTGATTATAATAAATCAATCGAAGAAGTTTTTGCTAAATAAACATTTTAGAGCGTATTTTTTTTAATTCGGCAATTATCTCCGGATAGTTGCCGTTTAATAGACCGCCTATAGATTTATAGAGTTTTAAGATACTATGTTCTATATTTACGTGATTCATTGAAACCATATCACATGCCATTTCTTCATTAGATAATGCAAGTCTTGTCATATCACGGAATCCGCTGGATGCAATTTCTAATGCTAACGGATTATCTTTTGCAGTAAGCATTAAGGCCTGAGCAATTACCATAGGCATGTGAGAAATTAATGCTGCAGCTTCATCATGTTTTTCAGGCGTTGTAAATACAGGTTTTGCACCAAGATAGTTAATAACTTCAAGAAGCATTTCATTTTTCTCTCCTGTGATTACCCATTTTGCGCCTTTAAACAAACCTTCTAATGAGCTTTCGTATCCTTTGTGCTCAGTGCCTGCCATTGGATGAGATGGAATGAAAGTATAGGGTCTTTGTTTTTCTGATACGAACTTTTTCAGGCTGCAGACATCTGTAACTACTGTATCAGTATGCAAAATACTTTCCAATTTATCTAGAACATCAAGAGTTTTATTCATAGGAGTACATACAAAAATTAAATCTCTGTCCTTTAAAACTTTGTAAGATTTGTATATTTTTTCTCCGTCTTGAGATTTTGAAACGGCAATTACATCGTAAGATTTTTTTAAATCTTTAAATAGTGAACCGCCTATAAGTCCTAAACCAATAATTCCTATTTTCATAGTTTAATGATAACATTATTTTTAATTATCTGCAAAACTTAACATATCATGAAAATTTTTAAAGTTGTAAAAAATATTATGTGCGAAATTTTTCCGTAATTTGTATTTAGCTTTAAATATTTTTCTAGTGTGCAGGAGTGAAAAAAGCTGCGGCTTTCTCAAGGTTTGCGCAGTTAAAATTAATAATTTTATTTTTATTTTTCAGTAACGAATTTTTTAATTCTGACTCTGGCATTCTCTCTTAAATTCAGAAAATAAAACTGAAAATCCTGCCCGTGAAAGGAGCCGTTGCCGAAAAGTTCCGGTAAAGGTATTTCATAAGTATCTACATCTGCTGTCGAACAAATTACAACACCGAGTTTTCTATTTACTCTTGCATCCGCAATGCCTGGGATTGTTATTTTTAGTGTTTTTTCATCAAGGCTGCCCAGATTATCTTCTGCTTTTGCAAGCCTTTGACTTCTTTTCCAGTTTATCGGGTTTATTGCAATTTGGTTCTTAGCCTGCAAAACATTTATTCCAGACTTTTCAGGAGATTGTATATCATAAGAAATTATTACCCCTGTATCATTTGCTTTTTTCGCAAATTTCAAATGCGGATTTTTTTTGAAATATTCTTTTGTTACAGGATAGCCTAAAACGTATGCCGCAACCATTTTTTTGTAATATTCAGGATGCTTTTTCATATAGTCGCTTAAAACAATAAGCATTATACCTGAACCTTGAGAATGGCTTACAAGAATAAACGGACGTCCTTGATTTAGATTCTTAAAATAATAATCAAGTGCACTATAAATATTAGACAGGCCCTGAATATTATTTGCTGTATCTTTTTGGATTTTTTCATAATTTGAATAAGCAAATGCTCTGAAATTGTACTGGGTATAAAAAGGTGCATAAATATTTGCTACAGTATCAAAAGCTTCTGCCTGAAGTTTTAAAACACTTTTTGCAGCTTCTCTCATTTGAAAATCATCAACTTTGCAAAGATTTGTTTTGTCTTTAGTTGTACAAACTGTCGGGTAAATATAAAAAACATCTACAGGATACTTGTTTATTATAGGTTTGGCAAGCCAGTTGGAATTGTTTGAATAGTCTGTTAATTGAATTTCTGATGCAAAACAAGGTAAAAAAGCGACTGTAATGGCAAAAATTGTTATTAATAATTTTTTCATAAAAAGATTATAAAGTAAAAATTTTACATGTAAAATATTACAATTAACGTAAATGTTAAACTGATGTTAAAGACATTTATAAATAAGATTTTGTTCTTATAGCCCATTTCTGTGTTATACTGATAATTTACACTCACAATCATACCTGTTCTTGTTCTGTAACCGACAGCTGCGCTGTAGGTGCGCCTGTTATCAAGCCTGTGATATTTGTAGCCTATACCCAAGCCTAATAGAATTCTTTTGATTCCGTGGAATCTGAAATCCCGCAGGGAACAAAAGCATTAAAAATTACTCAGGTATCTGATCCTTTCAACAAAAAAGATTTAACCGTTGAATTATATTTGTATAAAGATAATTCAAATACAACAGAGTCTTATATTGTAGTATTAACAAATATAAATGAAAATGGTTAAGGCGGTATAATTATGAAATCTTTAAATGCTGATTTTAAAAATTATCCTTATGCTGCTTATGTTGCGGACTAAAAAGCGGATATTGTAGTCCACAGAGCAAAAGGCTCTGAATAATTTCACTGATAATACCAAATTTACAGTGTATTTTTATTAAATTACAGGGAAATTTGAGGAAGATTGAAACTGTATAACAGCTATATTGAGCTTTTTTAGTTACATTCCCTAAGTATACTAACAGGGAATAAACAGCGTATGTATTCAATTTAACTATTTGCAAAAAAATCTGCTTCTTTAAGAATACAAATATTACATCCCTTACTATTATATTCCATTGCTTTTCGAACTTTTGTCCCGTAGGTCCCATGGGCATAGGCCTGGCTTTCATAATCGCCGATAATTAAAATATCAGTTGACTTTTTTAATCCCGAATCAATAATACCGCCCTTTTCTGTAATTATTTTTTCTACATCTCCTTTTTGACCATGTGAAAAATTCCCGCTCAAACAGACGTGTTTATTCCTAACTCCGGAAATTTGTTCTTTTAATGATTCTACAGGAGATAATATAGAGTTAATTATTTCTATTAATGAATTTGATTCTTTTTCGGTAATTATACCGTCCTCTAAAACTGTTTCAAATATGTCAGAAATATGATTATACGGATAGTATTCACTCAAATGTATATTATTATATAACCACTTCATAAGATTTTCGCCTTCTTCCGTGGAAATTTTATTATCTACAATAATTCCTTTTAATATTCCTCTTAATTCCTGTAATGAATTTGTGATCGGTGAACCTAGAATTGTTTCATAATATTTTCTTACAACCGATTTTAATTCATTCACTTCCTCTAATGTAATCACATTATCTTCAAGAATTTTATTCAGAGTATAAAATATTGGAACAAGTTCTTCTTTTGACTCAAAAGCGTTATTATCTTTTTTCCACTGTTTTATAAAAGATTCTTCTTCAGGTTTAATTTTACAATCCAGCATTATCCCCTGGATAACTCCGTAAAATTCACTCATGGATCGTCGTAAAACAGGATCTGCAACATAGTTTACAAATTCTTTTGCCTAAATCGGTGAAAATTTTCTTATGTACTTATTTATATCTATCTCATAATTTTCAATCAGATATTTAAATAAATCAGATGTGGCACAGGCATCATCAAATGCATCATGGGATCTGTCCATATCAATTTCCAAGCATTCACACACACTTTCAAGAGTAAAATCTTTAACTGCATAATAAGGAATATTGTCAGTTGCTATCCGCATTACATCAATATAGTATAAATCCGGTAATTTAATATTGTATCTTGCACAAGATTTTGACAATGCTGTTAAATCAGAAACGAAAACATTATAACCGACAATAACAGCATCCGCAAAATATTTTTCAATATCTTTCCATACCGCAGGGAAATTTGGTTCTGTTTCAACTTGTTTTTCGGTAATTCCATGAACTTTTATACACCAGTCCTGAAAACCATCCTCCGGGTTTATAAAAATATTTTTCTCAGGGAAAACAGGTTCTCCTGATGGGGTAATATTCACTTAACAATCCTAACTGACAAATTGATTTATTTTTTGCATTTGCATATTCAACATCAAAATATAAAACCTTTTTCATGATATATACTCCTTAAAGCTCTTATTATAACAAAAATCTATAATTTCAACATTGTCTATTTAGTTTTATTAATATTTATTATCCATTCGGCTATTTGATAATAATATTTGTGTCATTAACTTGAATTACCCGTCCGGAAGTGGCATAGTTCTTGCTTACAATGTATGTACGGAAGGATTTACAATATGGTTAATAAATTGATAGAAAATTTTGATAAATTAAATGATAAACTTAAAGGACGCTCGAAATGTTCTGCCTTTGAATGTGCTGTGTTATGTCGATATTTGATAAAATTAATCGACAACTTAGATATCGCCAAAAGTGAATTTAACTTTTTTTACAGAGACTTAATTAGTATGCTGGATTTACCTAGAAGAAAGTGCCCTAAATATCACAAACTTAGAGGTTACAATGAAGAACTAAATTTTAAAAGTACCTTAAAACAAATTTTAGTCACAAAATTGAAAAGTTTAAAATATAAAAAATCTTCACTCAAGAATAAAATTGAATTTGTTTCAAATTTATATAATTTGAATGGTATAGAACAAGAAATAGTATCATTTTATATATTTAAAGTTATCAATCGTTGTGTTAATGAACTCCATAAATATTTTGAGGGGTTTAATGAAGAATTTGAAATTTTTGGAATTCAAGTGCTTGACTTAAAAAGTTGGGAAGTTGCTGGATTAAAAAAACAATTATTTAATAAAGGAATTTTAATAAAAACTTCATTTAATAATGATAAAATCGCATTAAATAATAAAATTCTTGAAGTGTTCTTGAATTCAGAGATAAAAACACAAACACAGATTAAAAATATTTTACTTGGGAAAAATCAGAAATCAGAGCTTTGTTGGAAAGATTTTGAGCATTTGACAAAAGAGCGGAATATTACTTTAAATATCTTGACTTCAGCGATTAAAAACCACGCTAAAGGCATAAATATTTTGCTTTACGGCTCTGTCGGAACAGGTAAAACTCAGTTTGCAAAACTTATCGCAAACAAAGCAAAATGCGATATGTACTCAGTATCGGCAGAATTTATGGACAAAGAAGCTTCAAGAAAAGACCGACTGAGCGATTTATCATCAAAACAAACAATTCTTTCAAAATCCTTAAACTCCTGCCTGCTGTTTGATGAAGCTGAAGATGTTATGAACAGAGGGTTTACTGAATTTGGAAGTGCATCAAAGGCTTACTTAAATACTTTGATTGAAGAAACACCTATTCCGATTTTCTGGACTACAAATAATATTTATGATGTAGATCCGGCATTTTTGCGTAGAATGACTTATACTGTCGAGTTTGAAAAATTGACAGATGACATCCGCCTGAATATTTGGAAACGGGTTATTCGCAAAAACAAATTTAAAATAGATAACAAAAAACTTGTGGAATTAAACAAAAATTACGAAATCCCGCCGTCATTGATTACGAATGCAGTTAAAACAACAAAACTTATTAACGGTAATCAAGATGATTTTGAGGTTTTTGTTGAAAATGTTGCAAAAGTTGTGACTAAAAAGAAAAATGTCAAAAAGAAGAAAGAGTTTGAAATGAAAGAATATAATGACAATTTGGTAAATACGGATTTGGATATAAAGGATTTGACCGCAAAAATAAAATCTTGCGGAAAAGTAAACTTTTCACTTTGCCTTTATGGAGAACCCGGGACCGGGAAAAGTTTATATGCAAGGTATTTAGCTAAAGAACTAGGGGTTGAGGTAATAATGAAGCGTGCAAGTGATTTAATGTCCAAATATGTTGGCGAGACAGAACAAAATATTGCAGATGCATTTGCCGAAGCCAAATCTAAAAAAGCAATGTTAATTTTTGACGAGGCAGATTCATTTTTACAAAACCGAAGTAATGCCGTAAGAAACTGGGAAATCTCACAGGTTAATGAGATGCTGACGTGGATGGAATCTCACGAATATCCGTTTGTTTGTACGACAAATTTGCTTGACACGCTTGATGAAGCCAGTTTGAGACGATTTACGTTCAAAATTAAATTTGATTTTATGACAAAAGAACAGGTGAACACTGCATTTGAACACTTTTTCGGGATTAAAAATGCAGATATAAATATAAAAGGCCTAACTGCCGGCGATTTCGCTACAGTAAAAAAGAAAGCTGACTTCTTATGTATAACTGATTTAGATGAACTTTCCAAGATGCTTGAAGATGAAGTTAAAATTAAAAAATCAAAAGAACTACAGAATGTTGTAGGATTTTAATTATTTACGCAAAAGATAATGTGTAGCTCTACCTTTACCCACTTTTTTCATTATTTTTTTAGCAATAAGATCATTAATGTCTAGCGAAGCAGTATCTTGAGAACAATTACACATTTTCGCCCACTTTGTTGTTGTAAGATTGCCTTCAAAATTATCCATAAACCGATTTAGAACTTTAATTTGTCTTTCGTTAAAAACTAAATTTGAATTTTTCTGCCAGAATTCTGCTTTTTGCAAAACTTTATCGGTAATTTCTCCGCTTGATTGAATAGCAATAAGAAGATTTTCCAAAAACCATAAAAGCCAATTTGTTATATCCATTGAACCTTTTTGAGTTTTTTCCAAAACTTCATAATAGCTTTTTCTGTTTTTCTGGATTTGCGAAGACATCGAATAAAAACGGAATTTGCTGTCATCACTTCTTGCAAGAATCATATCCGTTAAGGCTCTTGCAATTCTCCCATTACCGTCATCAAACGGGTGCAAAATTACAAACCAGAGATGCACAATGCCGGCTTTTATCAAAGAATCATATTCATTATTTGTATTTATATAGTTTAGGAATTCATTCATTTCATTTTCTAAAATTAAAGCAGATGGAGCTTCGTAATGGATTTTTTCTTTTCCCGCATAACCTGAAATAACCTGCATTGGTCCAAGTTCATCATTCCTGTAATTTCCTACATTGATTTTGTACATTCCGCTGAAACCTGTCGGGAAAAGTGCAGCGTGCCAGCCTATAAGTCTTTCTTTTGTCATATTGGATGAATAATTTTGAGTTGCATCAAGCATCATTTCGACAACGCCCTCAATATCTCTTGAAACAGGTGTTTCGCCGCCAATGTCTATACCGAGTCGTCTTGCAATAGATGAGCGAACCAAATGTTTATCTAAAATTTGTCCTTCAATTTCAGATGATTTAATAATGTTTTCTGTTAAAACCTGTAATAGAGCGTTGTTCTTAACATCAAACCCCAGAGAATCCATTTTGCCAAGTAAATACCCTTGCGATTTTTTGATTTCTAACAATAAATTCTGAATTTTTTCTCCGCACCATCTAAAGCGGTGCCAATCTGCATTTTGATAGATATATTTCATGCTTTCTCCGAATATTATACGGATATTATACCATATTTTCTCCGAATTGTGCAAGTTTAACTGAAAATATTATTTATTAAATTTGTAAATTGATTGTATCTTTGTTAACTTAAGCTGTTCAATTCCTCCTATAGAACTAACAGACGGAGAGGATAGATGTCTCTGAAAATTCTCATCCGTTATTTGATACAATGTTTTATTTTTATTTAATTCTGAACATAGTTTTTCTATTATTGAATCTATATCTGGGATATTTTTGGGTAATTTTCCCCAACACAATACAACATCTTTAGGTAAATCATCAAAATTTATTTCACACTTATAGTTCTTCAAATATTCTTTTGTATAATATTTGCAAACAAAATCTGCTCCGGAAATTCTTATGGGAAATAAGTTTAAAACAATAATTTTATTATATCCTTCTTTATTTGCAAATTTGATAGCATTTCTAGCGGTGTCATCGCTGTTTTTTTGATTTGCAAAACTTGGGTTAAACATTATAAAGCCTAAAACTTTTTCAGAATTTTTAGATTCAGAGTGCCAACTTGCAATTAATTTTGTTCGATTTTTATAGCAAATGCCATCGACTTTAACTTTTTCTTCAAAATGAATTTTTTTACCCTTATTATCATAAAATTTTTGAATTTGTTTCAATTCTTTTTTATTAAAGGTGTTACTAAAAGAAGCATTTACTTTGACATCTAACAATTTATTCTTATCAATTTTTATTTTCCAGAAATACATTACGTTCCTTTCCTTTCTTTTTTTATCTTAACTCCGCACTCTGTCCAATTCGGACGCAATTTAATTTTGACTTATTAATACTAAATTAAATTTATCATTTTGCTTTTTGACAGCCAGTTCTAGTAAATTGGTCTTGTCTGTTAAAAATTTCGTTAGATGAAAGCCGTTGTTCTTATTATCCACTCTGGTTGCAGGATGGTATGGACAATTTGAATTTTTATTCCAAGCGTACGTAAATATTTTCAAATCTGTAGCTATATCCCAAATGCTGCCTAAAATATTATTTTTATCTTTTTGTCGAACTTTTGTACCCCAAGCTATCATCAAATTTTTATGCTCTTTTAATACATTTAATATTATTTTTGTATTAATATCATTTGAAGTTTGCTTTGTTGATTTTATTGCAGTCAAGCTGTTTCCGTCTATATAGTTGAAAGAATTTAAAATAATAACTTTTGAGTATCCTGCTTTATAGGCAATTCTTACTGCATTTTTTACAGTTCCGTCGACTGTTGATTTTTTACCGTTTATTTCCGGAAATGTATTTGACGGGTTAAGCATTGAAACAACCAGGGGGTTATTGTTTTTGGGATTATTCATTCCCAGTTCAAGATAATATCTGTAGCAATCAGATTTGGCTTTTGGGGTTTCGCAATCGTAATATGCAAAACCCTTAACTTCTATAAGGCAATTATTTTTATTATTCTTGTTTTGTCCAAAATACAAATCAAAACAATCTGTGATATCGTGCCTATAAGCCTTTATGTGCGGAATATTCTTAAAAATTTCTTCTTTATTCATTTTAAGTTCCCTTTCAACTTTTAACTTAACTCCCTACTCTGCCTAATTCGGACGCAGTTTAAAATTTGCGATTATTCAATTACTCGTTCCTGTTGCAAAATGTTTCAAGGCTCATGACACAAAAAGTATCAAACTCCTATAAAGTTGTATGGTACAAGTTTTGTAATTTCTTCTATTTTTCCAAGCCCATTCCAAATCTGGGAATTTGCATGATGAATGTAAGTATTTGCTTTTTGTCCATCAATACCAATTATGAAAACATTATTTTTATTTTTTAATATATTATTTATTTCATCGATTATTTCTTTGTAGTCTTTTTCTTTTCCATGTCCCCAAGCAAGGACAACATCAATATTTTTATTATCGACTATATTTTCTAAATAATCTAAAATAAATTTTTTATTGACATTATTGCTGTCATATAATTCAGTCTTTTTATATCCACTGGGTTTCCTTAGTGAAAAAAGGTTTAAAATTTCAA
>URXH01000035.1 GCA_900551675.1 uncultured bacterium | reverse complement strand
TTGTCTCATCACTATCTTCTATGTAATAAAAACTCTTGCTTGATTTATCTGCCTTTATTGTTGATAATATTAATAAAATTAAGTCTTCTGTTGTATTTAACTCAATTTCACTCGAACTAATAAATGGTTTATTCTTAAAGTTTTTCTCCATAAACTCATTTATTGTTTTATTACTATACATATTTTCCAAGCTCTTAGCAAAATCATAAAGTGCTCTTGAATCTATCGGTTTAGATTGTTTTACTGGCATCGATTTTCCTTGTTTTTTAGTATTTTTCGTTCTTATATAAACAGAATCGTTAGACAAATATTCTTGTCTTGATAACTGTAATTGGTCTATCATTCTGTCAATTACTTGTTCATTTTTTGAATTTTTCAATATTTCCTTTTATATGGCTGATTTCAACGTCTTTAAAAGGCAGCAGTGAAAATATTTTTGCATACCCTCCGCAGATTATTCCAACAGACTTTACATTGGCTAATTATAAAGGAGTCTGGGATAAAGTCGATTTTATAGGATACTTTATAAACAGTATGATCGTCGCTGGAGGCACGGTCTTTTTAAATTTAATTCTTTCAGCTATGGCCGGATATCCGCTCGCCAGAATGGAATTTAAAGGTAAAAAAATAACATTTTTTGCGGTTCTTGCAACAATTATGATACCTTTTCAGGCAATAATGCTTCCTGTATACCTTATAACTTTAAAATTGCATCTGGTAGACAGCGTAAATAACGTTGCAGGTTTTATAGGGCTTATAATGCCCTTTGCAGTAAATGCATTCGGAATATTTCTGATGCGTCAGGCATTTTTAGGGGTGCCCAAAGAAATGGAAGAAGCCGCAATTGTTGACGGGTGCAATGTATGGCAGGTATTCTGGAAAGTCCTTTTACCAATGGTAAAACCTTCCCTTGCAGTACTTGCAATATTTACATTCATAGGCTCATGGGGAGAATTTTTGTGGCCCAGTATTGTCTTAACAAAAGAATCTATGTATACGCTTCCTGTCGGAGTCAATAATTTGCAGGGAATGTTCAGCTCTAACTGGCGTTTTATCGCGGCAGGCTCAATTCTTTCTACCATACCGATTTTAATATTTTTCTTATGTATGCAAAGATACTTTATATCAGGAGAAAACGAAGGTGCAGTTAAGGGTTAAAACATTCAGAAATTACTCAACCCCGGGGACATGCACATTGTAGCGGATATCATCAAATTCAGAGTAATCTTCCTCATCAAAATCTTCTTCAAAAATCTTTTTTGCAGAACAAATTTTTAAATTTTTTATAATTGCATTATCAAGATCTTCAGTTAAAACTAACTTGCCGTTCACATAAGTAACAGTCGGCATGTCTGAAGTTTTTTCACCATCAGATATTTTTTCTATTAAATCATTATCAGTGTTAGCGAGAATTGTCCTTGTAACATCATTCATAACATCAAATACGTAACGCTGTCTGGAGGCCGTATTATAACCACCCGAGTTAGTTATCAAAGTAGTAGCCTTTTCTAATTCATCAAGAGATTCTTTATAGTATTTCAAATGTCTTAAAAGAATTGCCAGGTTATAATGTGCCTCGTAATTCATAGGATTAAGTTCAATTGCCTTGCAGTAAGTAAGACCTGCTTCTCTGTAGTCGCCTAAAAGATGATATGTCAAAGCAAGATTGTAACGCGCATCGTAATCTTTTTTTAAAATTTTGCATGCTTCTTTATAAGCTTTCAATGCCTCTAATAAATATCTGTGCCTGAATTCCCATTCATCTTCAAGATAGATTGATTTTTGCTTGTAAGCAACACCTTTGTTGTAATAAGCAAGTCCTTTATTAACTTTATAGCTTTTCCTGTTGCTGTAAACAAAAGGTATCGACAAAAGATGTCTTTTTGTTTTAAGAATTTCATTATACTGATCAATTGCGCCGTCAAAATCTCCGAGTTTTTCGGCAGAAACAATTCCGTAATTCATTCTTGCAATTATCATTTTCGGGTTGTATTCAAAAGCTTTTTCATAGGCATCAACAGCAGAATAATAATCCTCGTATAAAACATAAAGATTACCGAGGTTATACCAGGCGCCGTAATGCCCCGGAAAAAGTTCAACTGCACGAGTATAGTAATTGATTGCTTTTTGAAGCTTCATCTTCTTTAAAGCCTTGTCGCCTTTATGCACGTAATAGACGGAGCGAACCTTATCCAGCTGGCGGTTGAAAAATGAAGGGTGTAAATATACAAGAGCACCTATACCCGCAATTATCAATATCGTAAATAATGCCGAAAAAAACTTTTTCACCTGCTATACCTCATTATACAGCCATTTTACACACATATATAAAGTTAATCAATACTCTATTGTTACGAAATTGTAACATAAAATAACATAAAAAAGCAATTTTTTATAATCAAATTTTTTTATATAAGTAAGGTAGGTTAAAAAATTAATTTGGAGGTTAGGTTATGGCAGACTTCAACATGGCTGCAAATATGTACGGAATGTTTCCGAATATATACAATAACCAGGTAGCATTAAACGATTTGACCGGATTTGATATGTATTCACCTCTGGGGATATATACTAATCCTATGATGAGTATGAATGGAAGCATATTCGGCTCAGCACCGGGAATGTATCCTGTAATGCCTCCAATGGGAATGGGATCAGTCAATTATGAAGATTACTATAAAAACTACGAAAAATATCAGGACTTCATGATTGATACTCAGGTAAGACAACAGCAAAAATGGCGCGATGCAGATTTAAAATTGAATGCACCGCAGGAAGGAATAGCAAAACAGGCTTCATATCTTCACGAAAAAATAATGAGAAATGAACAACAACAGATAAAAGAAGCATATCTTAATTTCAAAAACAGTGTCAGAAGTATGTACGGGAACGGTACAGATGAAGAAATCGCAAACAGAGCTTCAACTCTATACAAACAGCTCACAGGAGTTTCTATAACCGATGACATAAGACAATATGGCAGAGGCTCATTTACACAGGGCTTCCTGCAGACAATCACTCTCGGATTAGCTGACAACAAAACAGCAGAAGAAAACATTTCAGAATTAACAGGACAGCCTGTAGGCAGAACTGAAAAAGCGAAAAAAATTGCAGGTAATGCAGCAGGCGGTGCGGTATTCGGCGGTGCAGCGCTGTTATCGGCAAAATATCTCTTTAAAGGGCTGTGGAAAGGCTTAAAAAACAAACCTCTTGTAGCAGCATTAGTAGGCGGCGGTGCAGCATTAGCAGCAGCAATAGGAGCTGCCAAAAGCGAATAAAGATTAATAAATTTAAGTGTGAAAGTGTGTGTAATGAGGCTGAAAAATTCAGCCTCTCTTTTTACTTATTTTAAATTTTTAAAGAAATCAGGTTCAGAAAGTGCTCTTGCAGCACAGCCATAACCGTTTTCACGGCTTGCCGACTCAAAATTGCAGTATTCATCTGAAGGATAGTCGGTATCATCCCCTCCAACAGGGACAATGAAACCTCTTCCGCCTTTATCTACAACCTGAAATAAAAACAAGTCCTGACCTAACACATTTGGCATTTTGTTACGTCCGTTAGTATCAATACCAATAAAAATACTTTGATTTCCCAATTGCTGCTGTTCAAAAGTAATCAGCATACCATCAGGAGTCAAAAATTGTCCGTCATCAAAAAAATTTGAAGCTATGCCTTTAGTTTTTTTCGAAAAATTCCAATACTTTGTATCCGTTGTTGAAATAGGGAAACAATATTCATTATTATGCTCGGCTCTTGAACAATAAGCAACTTCTTTAAAATACGGTCTCATTGCATTTGCAAAATTCATACCATAAGCCAAGCAATCGGTAGTCGTACAATTTGAATCATTATTATAAAGTTCAAACGCTTGAGTTATAACAGAATAACCTTTCAAAAAAGCAGTTCTTAACTGCTGAGCTTTAATATTAGATATTATTACAGGCATCGTCATTGCTGCGACTACGCCGATAATCCCTAAGGTTATTAAGACCTCAGCCAGAGTAAACGCAGCTCTGCGAATATTGTTAAAGTGGACTACGTACGCAGCACTTTCTGCAAGAGTATATGCGGCTCGTTTTTTAAGTGAATGAGTAAATAAGAGAATAGATGAATAAGCTCGTTTCAGTAAGTTAATGTCAAGATAAACTTGTTTCAGTATCTTATAAACATTTGATTCAGCTCCGTGTTTCATAAGCTTTTTACTTAATATCTTTCCCGAGAGAGAGAAAAATTCTATGATACTTCCTACTGCCTTAGGAACATAGTATCTCAGTATCTTTAAAAAGCATGTCTTCTTGGTATCCGGCCGTCTGCCAGCTAGGAACGCCCCCCCCCCGAAGCTCCTGGATATTCCAATATTTTCATACTTATCTCCTCTCTTACTTACTTGGTATCACAACTAACATTATAACAAATATTTTATTTTATTTCAACGTAATAAGAAAAGAACACCCGCACCAAGGAGTTAAGATGCGGGCATTAAATCAGTAAAAGAGACATCATCAACATTATGAAACATGTAAAAATTAAGTCAAATTTTTGTGGAAAAAATTTTTAATTTATTTTATAATCCTCTTATGAAACGATTTTGCTTTATTTTAATGTTAATGATATTAAGTGCAAACTGTTCATTTGCACTACCGTTTACTATAAAAAAAGAAGAAAATAAATTTGTCCAGTCCGATCAATATAAACCTGTTACCGAACAGGCAAACATCTATTATGCACAAAATGACATAAAAAATTCTTTTAATGTACTTTTAACAATTCCCGATGAAGAACGCTCTGCTCAAAACTGGCTTTTGCTCGGCAATATTTTACAGGATCAAGGCAAGCTTGATGAAGCAATCTTTATGTACAATAAAGCAATTGAAGTTGACAGCAAATATTACAAAGCATACTACAATCTGGGGAATGTCTACCTGAATGACGGACGCCCCAATATGGCAGTTGAACAGTATAAAAAAGTTATAAATATAAATCCCGAATATCCTTATGCGCACTATAATCTTGCCTGTGCGTATATTAAACTCGGGAAATACAGCAAAGCAAAATATGAACTTTTTACAGCAATAGATTTAAAAAATACTGTACCAGAATTTCATTATAATCTGGCGTATGTTTTTAAACAGTTAAAAAAAGAAAAAGATGCAAAAACATACATTGAATACTACAATAAATTAATACAGGACCAAATATAGAGGCATTATGTATAAAGGGATAATCTTTGATTTTAACGGGACTTTGTTCTGGGATTCAGAAAAACATCAACAGGCATGGAGAGAATTTTCCAAACGCCTGCGCGATCACGCATTTACAGATGAAGAGATGCGCGATTATATGTTCGGCAGAACCAACGAAGATATAATTGCTTACCTTATAGGTAAAAAACCAGATGCCGAATTGGTTGAAAAGTTTGCAAAAGAAAAAGAAGCCGTCTATAGAGATATGTGTGCAAAAGATGCAGAAAATACAGTTCTTGCTCCAGGAGCTGTAGATTTTTTAAATTATCTTGCAGAAAATAACATTCCGCGTACAATTGCTACAATGTCAGAAAAAGATAATGTTGACTTTTATATTAAAGAATTTGATCTTGCCAAATGGTTTGATATCGGAAAAATTGTCTATGCAGACGGTACAATTCCTGGCAAGCCTGCACCGGATATATATGTTAAAGCAGCTGATAAATTAAACCTTACTCCGCAAGATTGTATCGTTGTCGAAGATGCCGTATCTGGAATTGAAGCTGCGAGAAATGCAGGTATCGGAAAAATTATAGCAATTGCGTCTATGGAAAGTGTTGATTTATATAAAAATATTCCTGTCGTTTCACAAATAATTAAAAATTTTGATGAAATCAACAGAAATATTTTCGAAATTCCGTGCCTAAAAAAATAATATAAATTATCTTTCGTTTATGAAATCTTCTCAGTAAGTTTTTACATAAAAATATAGGAATTTATATAAATTCCAAACTATAAATATTTACAAAAAAGTAATGTTTCTGATAAAATATAATATATTAAAAGAGAAGAGGGATTATGGAAGTTATAAATTCAATTTTAGGATACTTAGTCAGTTTTATAGAACATATAATCACACTTATGGGACCTTGGGGGATAAGTCTTTTAATGGCAATTGAATCCTGCAACATTCCGCTTCCAAGTGAGGCAATTTTACCGTTTGCCGGTTATATCGTAAGCAAAGGAGAAATGAATTTTCATGTCGCAGCATTTGCAGGAGCTTTCGGTTGTGTTCTCGGTTCTATCCCATCATATTATCTAGGATATTTCGGCGGAAGAAAGTTCGTTGAAAAATACGGGAAATATTTTCTTGTCTCACACAAAGATCTTGAAGAAGCTGATAAATGGGTAGAAAAATATGGGGATTGGGCATTTTTCCTATGCAGAATGCTTCCTGTTGTAAGAACATTTATATCATTGCCGGCAGGAATTTTAAAAGCAAAAAAAAGAATTTTCTTTACACTCACATTTTTAGGTTCTCTTGTATGGAGCTACGTCCTTGTATATGTCGGTGTGAAAATGGGACAGAATATGGAAGCCTTCAAACACATCTGGCACAAGTTTGATATTGCAATAGTTGGAATTTTTGCCATATTAGGAGCTTTATACATTTATAAACATGTAAAACACTTAAAGGAATCCTAAATTGTTTAAATATTCATACAACACTGTTATTGGGAAAATTTTTATTGCAGAAAAAAACGGTTTTATAACACATGTTACTTTTAAAGATATTCCTGCGGAACAAAAAGAAACAGATTTAATAAAAAAAACATATTTAGAATTAACAGAATATTTCAATGGGGAGCGCCAAATTTTTGATATTCCGATCTCTCCGGAAGGAACGCCGTTTCAAAAAATAGTTTGGGATGAACTGAAAAAAATTCCATACGGAAAGACTGCAGCATATAAAGATATTGCAAAACGCATTGGAAATGAAAAAGCCTGCCGCGCTGTAGGAATGGCGAACAACAAAAACCCGATAGCAATAATTATTCCATGCCACAGAGTAATCGGATCTAATGGTAACCTCACAGGTTATGCATTCGGTCTTAACATTAAAGAAAAACTTTTAAAATTAGAGAACATGAATTTTGTTTTCAACTAACTTTGTACAAATCAATATACTTTATTTCATTATTGAATCAATAAATATCTCTGTAAAATGTTTCTATCCATTCTATTGATTTTGCAAAAGTATAGTCAGGCTTTATTTTTGGCTTACTTTTCTTCTTTTTAAAATATTTTGTTATAAATTTGAAGAAAATAATATATTCAAATTTTCTGGCAAAATTTTTTCTAAGAAAGCGCTTATCGTAAACGCTGAATAAAGACTCTCGTATTTTTCGATTTTTGCAGAATAAATATAACTTTAGCAAAGTAAAATATGTAGGATTAAAACAGTGCAGACTCCACAATTCTTCTTTTGAAAAAAGATTTTTTACTTCCATATTATTTGCTATTATAGTTGTAATCTCATTGATATACTGCTCATCGTCAGACTGCGAATAGCCGCCGGGCCTTAATACAGTCAAAACATCATTAACTTCTGCACCTTTAACTCCATCTTTTTTCAGCAAACGCATAAATAAATCATAATCGCCTACTAAAGGGAATTTTGGATCCAGATAGATTTCACCCTTTAAAAGCTCTTTTTTTATTAAAAACGCATTTATTAAAAAAGGATGCCTGTACGCAAAAGAATTAATTTTTGCAGACCACACCTTTTTATTAAGCCACCAGCCGGAAGCACAGCTAAAATCGGCATTATTGTTTTCAATAGCCTTAACCAGCTTTGATATAGAATATTTTCTTGTATAAAAATCATCATCACACATCAGAATAACATAATCACCGCTGGATTTAGCAACACCTTTATTTGTCGCATCGTTAATTCCGTTGTCCTTTTCAGAAATAAAAACAACTTCTTTTTTTGCATATCTATTTATGATGCTTTTTATATATTCGACAGAACCGTCATTTGATTTTCCGTCAACAATAACATGTTCAATATACGGATAGTCCTGCTCATGAATGCTTCTGAAACATTCATAAAAAAATCCCTTTCTCCCGTTTGACAGCAAGTTATATGTTGATGTAATTATTGATACTTTTTTATTAGACATAAAATTCCCAACTGCAAAATTTATGAACACTCTTTCTCACTTTTTATCATAACATTATATTCATAACGAGAATTTTCAAATTCATGTTCAGAATTTTTTGCTTTTAATTTATATTATTACTTTTATTTTAACTAAATACTGCTTAGTGTTTGTTTTAAATAATCTATTTTATCTTTGATATCAAACTGGTGATTTCCAACGAAAAATCCATACTTATCAACATAATCAGAATTTGGAAGCTCGCCTTGTATTTCATAATCAAACCATTTTACGACTTCTTTTCTTGCGAAATTTCCTGCGACAATCGGTCTGGTATCAATATTGGCATCAGTTAGAGCTTTAATAACATCATTACGGCTTATACCTGACTTATCATTTATCAAGAAAGAAAATCCAAACCAGCTTGAAGAACCTATTTCTTTTTGCAAAATAAATCTATCATCTTCGCCAAAAACTTGTTTGAAATATTCTGCATTCTCTCTTCTTCGGCATAAAAATTCAGGCAGTTTTTTAAGCTGCTCAATACCGATAGCTCCCATCATTTCAATTGGTCTTACGTTATAACCGGGAAGAATAAATCTGAAGCTTTCTTCAAAAGGATTTGTAGACTTCTCGCATAATTTATTTTCAAAAGGCAGATGTCTTGTCCAGCCGTGGGAACGTATTGACAAAAGAATATGATAAAGTTCTTCATCATCAGTTCCGATTACACCGCCTTCCATTGTAGACATGTGGTGAGAAAAGAATGTTGAATAAGTCCCCATTAGACCTATTGAACCTAACTGCTTACCTTTATAAACACCGCCTAATGATTCGCAATTGTCCTCAATAAGATAAATATTTTTATTTTTAATAATTTCACTAACAGCATCGTAATCGTTAGGGTTTCCAAGCAGATTAACTGCAAATATTAACTTTGTTTTAGCGCTTACAGCCTTTTTAAGCTCTTCAATATCAAAGTTTAAAGTATACTTATCAACGTCAACAAATTTTAATTTTAAGCCATACTGGCATAAAGGATAATAGGTTGTAGCCCAAGAAACAGCAGGAACTATAACTTCATCTCCCCGTTTTAAAGGATTTTCTGATTTAAAAAACATTGCGGCAATAGCAAGTAAATTGGCAGAAGAACCAGAATTTACCATAACACAGTATTTATTGCCTGTAAACTCTGCAAAATCTTTTTCAAATTGCTTCACATAATCTCCCATTGTATAATTGTCTTTTGAGATTACATTTTGGATAGCTTCTATTTCTTTGTTATCCCAGGATGAACTTGCAAGTTCATATTTCATAGCTGTTTTTATCATTCTATTCTCCTTTATATTCGTTTAAAAAATAATTATAAGTTTCCCTTATACCTTCCTCAAGTGAAAACCGACTTTCAAAGCCTAGCTTTTTCTGCATAGAAATATCTAGTAATTTCTGCTTCATACCGGAAGGTTTTGTTAAATCATGAGTAAATTTACAGTCAAAACCAAGCACTTTTGCAGTTGTTTCGTAATATTCATTGATTGTATAATCATAACCCAGCCCGATATTTAAAACAGCAGGAATTTTATCAAAATTTTTCAATATTTCGGAAACTATACATGCAAAGTCCCCGGCATACATAAATTCACGTCTGGCCAAACCGTCTCCCCAAATCTCAACATTATCCAAACCTTTCAGTTTTGCTTCATGAAGCTTTCTGATTATAGCCGGCAAAAGATGTGATTTTTGCGGGGAAAATTTATCGTATCTGCCGTATAAATTACACGGAATAAGCGTTTTATAATGAAATGAAGGAAATTGGTTAGTAATATATTCACACATTTTTAAAACGGCAGTTTTAGCAACTGCATACCCTTCATTAGTCGGCTCAAACTTTCCGGTAAATATCATATCCTCTTTTAATGGAGTTGAGATATTACATGGATAAGAGCACGAGCTTGATAAATTTAATAAATTTTTTACACCTGCCTCCTTTGAAGCACGGACTACATTAATGCCCATAACAGCATTATCCGTAAAAAAGCCGTAAGGATCTTCCATATTTGCTTTAATTCCACCGACATGTCCGGCTGTATGAATAATAATATCGGGTTTTTCAGCTTTTAAAAAGCTTAAAACAGAATTATAATCCATTAAATCAAGTTCTGAATGCTTTGGTGCCAGTATGCAGCAATTTAAAATATCAGGATTTTCCATAATATTTCTGCCGACAAGCCCGCTGCCTCCGGTAATATAAATTTTGGCTGATTTTTTTAACAATTTATGCCTCCTGAGGAATTAATACTTTATATCCTGCATTTTTTAATGTTTGCTCTTTTCGGGCTAATTCAAAATCTGAAGCGACCATTTCTTTTACAAGGTCCTGTAATGAATATTCCGGTTCCCATCCCAGTTCTCTGCGCGCTTTAGAGCTGTCGCCCAGCAATAAGTCAACTTCTGCCGGTCTAAAATACATCGGGTCAACCTGTATCAATACTTTTCCTGTGTCCTTGTCTATTCCGATTTCATTAATACCTTCACCTCTAAATTCAATATCGATACCTAATTCCGCAAAAACCATTTTACAAAAATCACGGATCGATGTTGTTGTACCTGTTGCAAGAACATAATCCTGCGGTTTTTCCTGCTGCATTATCTGCCACATCCCCCTGACATAATCTTTAGCATGCCCCCAGTCTCTTTTTGAATTCAAATTACCTAAATATAATTTTTCTTGCAGACCGAGTTTAATCCTTGTAGCTGCCATTGTTATTTTTCGGGTAACAAAAGTTTCTCCACGACGAGGAGACTCATGATTAAACAGAATACCATTAGCAGCCCACATGCCGAAAGATTCTCTGTAATTAATACAAATCCAGTATGCATATAATTTCGCGACTGCATAAGGGGAACGAGGATAAAACGGAGTCGTTTCTTTTTGTATCGGTTCCTGAATTAATCCAAATAATTCTGACGTAGATGCCTGATAGAACTTTGTTTTATTTTCAAATTTATTAATACGTATAGCTTCAAGCAGTCTTAATGTTCCGAGAGCATCACAATCAGCAGTATACTCAGGACAGTCCCAGGAAACTTTTACATGCGACTGTGCTGCCAAATTATATATTTCATCAGGTTCTAAATCATGAACAAGTCTTATTAAATTGGAAGAATCCGATAAATCTCCGTAATAAAGCTCAAAATTATTATTACACGTATGTATATCCTGATATAAATGGTCAACCCTGCCGGTATTAAACATTGAAGAACGTCTTTTCATACCGTAGACTTTTTGTAACCTTTTTCTAATAAAAATTCCGCGAGATAACTTCCATCCTGGCCTGTTATACCGGTAATTAAAGCTTTTTTCATCTTATACCTCTACTTTCATTTTTTTTAATTCTTTTATCCACTGTGCAGTTTTAGACAATCCTTTTTCGTAAGAAATAAAATCAGGAGCACCGAATTCATTAACATAACGTGATATATCTAAAATTAAGCTGGCGGGCGTCCCGCCTATTGAATCCGCGATTTTGGGAAGTTTAACCTCAACCCCTTCATTTTTCGCAATTAAATCCGCTATTTCTCTTATTGATTTCAAATCCTTACCGCCGATGTTGTATACAATTTCTTTGCCTGAGAGCATAACATTTAAAATCATTTCAATAGTATCTGTAATAAAACTAAGCTGCCTTTCAGCTTTGCCCTCATCCATCATTGCTATTTCACCGTTATTAAGGGCTTTTTTAATAAATTCATTTATAAAGCGCGAATCGTCATATTTTACACCGGGTCCATAACCTATTGCGAGACGTATCATTTTAATATCCAGTCCTTCATCAATAAAAATTTTGGAAATAGTTTCTGATAGTCTTTTAGATTCTGCATACACAGCACGCGGAACAAGAGTACATACATTGCCGTTATACTCTTCTGATACAGACTTTAATTCCGGAGGGATCTGTCCGTAAACCTCTGACGACGACATGTGCAAAACATGCGCATTGTTTAATTGAGCCAATTCCAAAAGTCTGGTGTAAGTTTCTGTATTCAATTTCACTGTCTGCAGTTTATTTTGAATAAATTTTTTAGGCTGACCGTATGTTGCAGTATTTATCAAATAATCAAACTTCCAATCAGGAAATTCTTTATTCAAATCAGAGCTGAAGTATTCAATATTATCTGCTTTTGGAAGCCACTCTACAGGTTTTGAATAAGAATGCACAAGAAGTTTTAAATTCAAATTCTTTTTTTTATTTAAAAATTGCAGATAATTAACTATATTTGACCCGAGCAGACCATTACCGCCCGTAATCAAAACAGTTTTATCCTGTAATTTGAAGAATTCTTTAAGATTGATTAAATCATATTCATCCTTCAAAAAATCCATTAACAGCATTTTATTACTCCTTCCAAATCTAAATTAAACTGCTTTCTTATATATTGTGCAGAGCCTACAATATGAGAATATTCATCATTTATGCCTATTCTTTTAAATTCAACACTCTTACCGCTTTCTGCGATAATTTCAGCAACAGCAGAGCCTAGTCCGCCGATAATTGTATGTTCCTCAAATGTATAAATTTTAAAGCCGCTGTTAATCAAATGCATAACACAATCTTTATCAACAGGCTTAATCGTATGCATACTTATTAAAGCCGGTTTTTTACCTTGAGATTTTAAATACTGAACATAATCATAAGCGACAGGAAGCATATTGCCTGTTGCAATAACTGCAATTTCTTCACCATCCTCAATAATTGATGCTTTGCCGATTTTAATTTCCGAGTTTTTGTTCAAAATACCATGATTGTGCCTGCCTATTCTTATATAAGCCGGATTAGAAGTTTTGGCAGTCAATTTAGTTATTTCAGCCATCTCGTAATTATCCCCAGGCGCGCATATAGTCATATTAGGCAGAGCTCTCATCATCGAAATATCTTCAGTACCATGATGCGTTGCGCCGGCTGCACCGTATTCAAAACCAGAGCCTACACCAATAATCTTTACGTCAGTATTCATATAAGAAACATCGACTCTTATCTGCTCAAGGCATCTGTGAACAACAAACGGGATAATTGAATATACATAAGGTTTCAACCCTGCAAGCGCCATACCGGCAGCGACTGTCATAGAATTTTGTTCTGAAATTCCTAAATTAAAATATCTATCCGGAAAAGCCTGCTGAAATTTATCCAAAATTCCGTACCCCATATCAGGAGTAATCAAACATATTCTTTCATCATTTTTTGCAAGTTCAAGCAAAGTATCTGCAAATACCATTCTCATTATTCCTGCCCTCCCAAATCTTTAAGAGCCTGTGCATATTTCTCATCATCTATCTTTATGTAATGAGATGCCAGCGTATCTTCCATAAAAGAAAAACCTTTGCCTTTTAAAGTGTCTGCAATAACTGCAACAGGTCTATCTGACGTTTTTGTTAAAGCATTTTCCAGCTCATCAATATCATGACCGTTCACACGTCTTACATTAAAACCAAAGGCATCAAAAATGTTTTCATAATTATCTACATTTACAACATCATCTGTTTTTGCAGATGCCTGAAATTTATTGTTGTCAAGAATTATAGTAACTTCATTCAAATTTAACGAACCTATAGAATTCAAAGCTTCAAATACTGAACCTTCCTGCAACTCGCCATCACCAATAATCACAAAAATTCGTGCATTTATTCCTTTCAATCTATTTGCGAGAGCAAATCCTTCACCGAGTCCTGCACCATGCCCCAGAGATCCTGTTGAAGCTTCAAGTCCGTCTGCACTGTTCATATCTATATGGCATGGGAGAATACCGCCGTCAACAAGGTATTTATCCAGATCTTCCACAGGTATAATTCCCTTCAATGCAAGTGTGCAGTATAAAGCTAGACTGCCATGGCCTTTACTTAATATAATTCTGTCTCTTTTAGGATCTTTATAATTCTCTTTTGAAATATTTGCCACTCTAAAATATAAAGTTTCTAATATTTCAACAACACTTAATGCTGAACCTATATGAGAAGCCTTTGACATATTGCCTGCACGGGCTATCATTTTTCTTATTCTATTACTATACATTCATACTCCTTTTTAACTTAAGATGTATACCCATAATCGTTATAATCAAATGTGATTCTCTTAAAGATTTTTTTATTGAAAAAATATTTTCCCAAAAATTTAGCCTTTCAAATCCCTGACGGCCGCTTCGAATTTCTTCGGGTGTGTAAAATTGTTTTAATATCTCTTCTCTTTCTTTATTGTGAAGCGCTTCTGTTTTCTTATCGGAAGATATGCCGTTTTTATCAAAATTAGCAATTATTCTGTTAAGGTATTGAAAATTTACACCGTTTTTAAGAAACACAATCCATTTTTCAAAATCACTTACAATTTTATAATTTTCATTAAACAGACCGTATTTTAAATACAAATCACGTTTAACAAACACTGCAGGAGTATGTATGTTAAATTGTACAAAAAACCACTTATTAATAAACGGTTGGAGTTTCTTTACGCACTTTTTATTAGAATTTTGGTATACTTCGCACTGATCACCGTACAATACTCCTGCACAATAATTTTGTTCCTTAAATACATCTTCTAAAACCTTTGTATCATAATAAGAATCTCCGGCATTCAGTAATTGAACGTATTCGCTTTCTGCCAGCTTTATACCTTTATTACAAGCGTTATAAATCCCATTATCAGGCTCAGAAACAAACTTATCTATTCTGTATTTATACTTATCAAAAATGGCAAGAGTTTCTTCATTTGATCCACCGTCAATAACTATCCACTCAAAATCCTGCCAGGTTTGATTAACAATACTCCGGCAAGTCTTTTCCAAATCAGGCTCATTATAGCAAATTGTTATTATACTAAGCTTTTTCATAAATACTCCCATTCTTGAGTCTTAATGTCTTCGATAAAACAAAACTAAAACCTAAAATAGTAATTACTTTATACTTAACCCCGTTTTCTTTTTTATTTTTTAATGAAAATATATTCTCTATAAAAGAGCGTTTTTTATTAACATCTTTTATCATTTTTTTTAAAGCTGCATCAGATAAATATTTTTTACACATATCAGTATATTTATCTAAATATTCAATTGGAGTCTGCAGGTAATGCCAGGTAAGAATTGTTGTGTTATAAATATTTAGTTCTTCTTTTAAGTCGTCATAAAGTCCGAGCTTCTCAATTAAATTTTTAGTCATATCTAAAACCTGAAATATTTGAAAATTTTCTTTAGATTTAGAGTTTACGGTAGAATTATTCCGAATGCGGTAATTATAAAAAGAGGCTGGATAATAAAAAATTTTATCAGCAGACAAAATAGCACCTAGTACAAACAAATGATCTTCTGCACGTCTTAACGGCGCAAACTTTAAATTATGCTGTTTTATAAAATCAGTCTTATATAATCTGTTCCATGCATGTAAATCTAAATCTTGCAGACATGCATCCTTAAAATCTTTCCAGTTAAACATTTTTAACTCGTGAAAATCTTTTCTGTATTTTTTCTTTAAAATTGCATCAAGACTAACTTCTTTAAATTTTTTAAAATCATTGTCAAAAGTTTTATAGTTAAATTGAACAACTTCTGCGTTATTGTTCTCTGCAAAATTATATATATTTTCAAAAGCGTCTAACTCAAGCCAATCATCAGGGTCTACAAAGGCAGTATATTCGCCTTTAACAATTTCCAAAGCCTTATTTCTTGCAATACCCTGACCCTGATTTTCTTGATCAAGAAGGATAAACCTACTGTCAGCAAAAGCAAAATCTTTTAGTATATTAAAAGAACTGTCAGTAGAACCATCATTCACACAAATAATTTCGATATCCTTCAGGGTTTGATTTACAACTGAATTTAAACACTCCGAAAGATAATCGTCTACATTGTAAACCGGAATTATTACCGAAATTTTTGGCACTTATACTCCTTATCCCTGATTTTCCCTAAAGCCTTTACCCTCTAAAGCTTATCGCTAAATAACATTTTGGACAAAATGTTATTTTTTAGACAAACAGTAAGTTTATATTATCATGAAAAAAAATTATAAAATGCTTATATTAACAAATGTTATAAATATAATCCATATAAACTCAACAAAAAATTAAACAAAATAGTTTAATATAAATAAAAAAGAGCCTCACAATGAAGCTCTTTCTAAAAATGGGGCGTCTGATGGGATTCGAACCCATGCATATCGGAACCACAATCCGAGGTCTTAACCGCTTGACGACAGACGCCATATGTTACTTTTCTATAGTAGCATAAAAATTCTTGAAATCAAGAAAAATTTTTATTAAAAAAAGTCCCGACTTATAAACGGGACTTTTTTATATTAAAACAATTAAATAATTAGCTTATTCTCTGGAACATATATCCGATACCGCGTGCCGTAAGAATTAATTCCGGATTTGCAGGGTCTGCTTCCAATTTTGAACGCAGTCTTGAAATATGAACATCAACAACCCTTGTATCAATTCTGTGATCCGGCGGATAAGCCCAAACATGCTGCAATATTTCATTTCTTGAAAATGCTTGACCGGAATTATTAACCAGCAGTTCTAATAAACTAAATTCCATACCTGTCAAACGTATTCTCTCATTTTTTCTGAATACCTGACGGCGGGCAGTATCAATTTTGATATTACCGGTTGTAATAACATTTTTAGTAACCTTGCCTGCAGGTGTAACTGTTTCCCTGTTATTTGTTCTTCTTAATACTGCCTTAACTCTTGCTTCAAGTTCTTTCGGGCTGAAAGGTTTAATTACATAATCATCTGCGCCGAGTTCAAGACCTGTAATTCTTTCAGATACATCTCCGAGTGCAGTTAATATAATAATAGGAACATCAGAAGTTCTTCTAATTTCTCTTGTAACACCATAACCGTCCATCTTAGGCATCATAACATCTAAAACAACCAAATCAGGATTATATTTATTAAATGCATTAACTGCTTCTTCACCATCCTGTGCAGTATATACATCATAACCGGCCATTTTTAATCTTGTTTCCAAAATTCTTCTTATACTTGCTTCATCATCAGCTAAAAGTATTCTTTGACGATCTTCTGTTTCATTAGGCATTTCTGCATTTT
>URXH01000034.1 GCA_900551675.1 uncultured bacterium | reverse complement strand
GATAAGTTTTATGCAAGACTTAGGTGGCGGATGGAACGGCTACGTTCCCAAAAATTAATTTTTCCTTAAGAAAATTAATTTTTTTGCAAATACGTTATATAAATATAATGTAGACTTGAATTAGGAGAAAAGGAGAGAATATTATGTTAAAACCATTAGCAGACAGAATTGTTATTAAAGTAATTGAAGACACTGAACAAACTTCAGGCGGAATTTTTATTCCTGACAGCGCGAAAGAAAAACCACAAAAAGGCGAAGTTGTTGCAGTAGGTGCCGGTAAAATGAACGAAAAAGGCGAAAGAGAACCTATGGATGTTAAAGCAGGAGATACAATTCTTTATGCAAAATATGCAGGAACAGATATTAAAATTGACGGAGTTGAATACAAAATCCTGTCAGTTAAAGATGCATTGGCAATTATTGAGTAAAAGTTAATAAGTAAACAGGTTAATAAGTAAATAAGACTGTATCAGCACTCTGTGCAAGTATATTTTCGAGCAAAGCGAGAGATAAGAACTTATTCACGAATTCACTTATTAGCTTATTCACCGAAATATTTAAAGGAGAAATAAAATGGCAAAACGTATAGTATTTAATGAAGAAGCAAGAAAATCGCTTCTAAAAGGTATAGATGCAGTAGCAGACGCAGTTAAAGTAACATTAGGACCAAAAGGCCGAAATGTTATTTTGGAAAAGAAATACGGTGCACCGCAAATCGTTAATGACGGCGTTACTATCGCAAAAGAAATTGAACTTAAAGACGGACTTGAAAATGCAGGAGCACAACTGTTAAAAGAAGTTTCTTCAAAAACAAATGATGTAGCCGGAGACGGAACAACAACAGCATCAGTTCTCGCTCAGGCAATTGTTAGAGAAGGCTTGAAAAACTTAACAGCAGGTGCTAACCCGATGTCTATGAAACGCGGTATTGATAAAGCTGTTGAAATTTCCGTTAAAGAAATCAAAGATATGTCAAGACCTGTTAATACAAAAGAAGAAATTGCACAGGTTGCAGCGATTTCTGCAGGCAACAACAAAGAAATCGGCGAACTTATTGCAGAAGCCATGGAAAAAGTAGGGCATGACGGTGTTATTACCGTTGAAGAAAGCAAATCTTTCGGAACAAACTTAAAGGTTGTAGAAGGTATGCAGTTTGACAAAGGTTATTTATCACCTTATTTTGTAACAGATGCTGA
This sequence comes from uncultured bacterium, assembly GCA_900551675.1. Lineage (GTDB taxonomy): Bacteria > Cyanobacteriota > Vampirovibrionia > Gastranaerophilales > Gastranaerophilaceae > Stercorousia. The sequence continues at coordinate 16,066 of URXH01000034.1, read as the reverse complement.
AAGAATGGAAGCAGTATTGGAAGATGCTTACGTATTCTGCTGCAACAAAAAAATCAACCTTATCTCAGATATGGTTCCGTTACTTGAACAGGTTGCACGCGATGGTAAATCTTTATTGTTAATTGCAGAAGATGTTGAAGGCGAAGCTTTAGCAACTTTAGTTGTTAACACAATGAGAAAAGTTTTGAGAGCAGTTGCTGTTAAAGCTCCGGGTTTCGGCGACAGAAGAAAAGCAATGCTTGAAGATATCGCAATTTTGACAGGCGGTGAAATGTTCACGGAAGAACTCGGCATCAAGCTTGAAAATGTTACAACTCAAATGTTAGGTAAAGCAAAACGCGTTACCGTAACAAAAGATGAAACAACAATTGTTGTAGGCGATGAAACCAAACAGGCTGTTCAAGACAGAGTTCGTTTAATCAGAAAACAAATTGAAGCTTCTGACAGTGAATACGATAAAGAAAAACTTCAAGAACGTGTTGCAAAACTTTCAGGCGGTGTTGCCGTAATCGAAGTAGGTGCAGCATCAGAAGTTGAATTAAAAGAAAGAAAATTAAGAATTGAAGATGCTCTAAATGCTACAAGAGCAGCTAACGAAGAAGGTATTGTACCCGGCGGCGGTGTTGCATTAGTAAGAGTTCAACAAAAATTATCAAAACTTGTTGATACTACAAACTTCTCATCTGACGATGAAAAAATAGGCTTCAAAATTTTAACAGCCGCATTAGACGTACCTTTAAGAGCAATTGCACACAACGCAGGCGCTAAAGCTGATGTTGTAGTAGATACAGTAACAACACACGAATCAGCTTACGGCTACGATGCACTTAACGATGAATACGTTGACATGTTCAAATCAGGTATTGTAGACCCTGCTAAAGTTACACGTTCAGCTCTTGAAAATGCCGCATCAGTAGGTTCTATGTTATTAACAACAGAAGCTGCCGTTGTAGATATTCCGGAAGAAAAACCGGAAATGCCTCAAATGCCTGGCGGTATGGGCGGTATGATGTAACCTTGGATTTAATATTAACGGGAAAACAGATATTGTCAAAATGGCAATATCTGTTTTTTTGTACATAAATTTAAAAATATATTAGTCAAACAACACGCTTGATAAATATCGTTCGCCTGTATCAGGTAAAATTACAACAATCAATTTACCCTCATTATCAGGCATTTTCGCAAATTCCAAACCTGCATACATTGCGGCTCCCGATGAAATCCCGCAAAGAATACCTTCATCAGCTGCGAGTTTTTTAGCAGTATCAACAGCGTCTATATCGCCTACTGGATAAATAATATCGACAACACCCCTGTCAAAATTTCTCGGTACAAAATTTGCCCCTATTCCCTGAATAGCATGAGAACCGGCGGGCTTGCCGGCCAATACCTGTGAACGGAATGGTTCTACAGCAACAATTTGAATATCAGGATTTTTTTTCTTTAAACTTCTGCCTATACCTGAAATTGTTCCGCCTGTCCCGACTCCTGCAATAACAATATCTACAGTGCCATCAGTATCATTCCAGATTTCTTCCGCGGTAGTTTTTTCGTGAATTTGAGGATTCGCAGGATTGTTAAACTGCATAGGAATAAAAGAATCAGGAATTTGCTCTCTTAACTCCATTGCCTTATCCACAGCACCTTTCATACCTTTATCGGCATCTGTCAAAACAATTTCAGCTCCGTAAGCCTGAAGCAGTTTACGCCTTTCAAGGCTCATATTTTCAGGCATGGTCAAAATCATTTTATAACCTTTAACAGCACATACCATAGCAAGTCCTATACCTGTATTCCCGCTCGTAGGTTCTATAACAACGGCTCCCGGAGTTAACAGTCCATGGCGTTCTGCATCTTCAATCATATTTAATGCAGGACGATCTTTACTTGATCCTGCTGGATTAAAACTTTCAAGCTTTGCAGCAACTTCGGCACAACCATCTTCATTCATTCTGTTAATTTTTACAAGAGGTGTTCCGCCTATTAATTCTAAAACATTTTCTGCTATCTTCATCTTTTTAAACTCCTGAATAAATAATATAAAAGGGCTGATTAAAAATCAACCCTTAGTTTTATATATGGAGATTATGCAAATAAGCTATTCGGCATCAGCTTCCGGCGCTGGTGGAACAGGGCAAGGACCTGCCGGTCTGGGGCCTTCAGGACCAAATCCCGGGCGTGGACCAAATTCGGGATGTCCACCTTTTTTATGTCTTTTTTCGAAGTTTTTGCGTCCTTCTTCTTTCATCTTTTTCAATTCTTTAAGCTGTTTTTTAGTTAATATAGCTTCAAAATCTTTCATATTCTGCATACGGAGCTCATGAGCCGCGCGTTTTAAAGCTTTAAGTTCTTTATGCAGTTCTGCTAATTTTTCCTGCTGCATTTCAACGGCCATTCTTGAACGTTTTACCGCATCTATTTCCTGATGTTTTTCTTTAATTTTTTCCATAATAGGTTTCATCTGCTCAAAACTTTTCTGGCGCAGTTCTTTAGCTTGAGCTTTCTGTTCATCAGTTAATTTTAATCTTTTTTCAAAAGCTTCCTGACGTTTTTTAAATTCCGGATTTCTCGGCGGTTTCTTCACTTCCGGAGCTGCAGGAGCTGAAACTGCAGAAGGAGTATCAACTGTAGTCTGAACAGCTGTTTCTCCCGCGAAACACATTGCAGAACTTGCAAATACCATTACACTTGCCATAATTAAACTTTTTTTCAACATAAATCTAATCCTTTCTTTTTTTACAATAAATCTTTTAACATTTCTGCCAATTCTTTTTTTGCGTTGTACAACCTTGATTTTATAGTCCCTGTCGGACACTTCAGTTTGAATGCGGCGTCTTCGTATGAATAACCGTATATCTCACATAACATTATGACTTCTTTGAATTTAGGCTTCAAAGAATTTATTGCCTGAGTAATCCTTTTCTGCCTGTCGTTTACTATTAACTTTAATTCAGGTGTATCTTTGTTATCTTTTACTGTATTTATTATTTCCTCATCATTGGTCAAACAATCCTGATTTCGTTTCTGTCTGGACTTTAGATAATCCTTAGACACATTTTTAGCAATAGTATTTATCCAGCTTTTAAAGCTGCCTTGTTCAGTGTATTTATCGGCATTTTTCCAAACCTTTAAATACACTTCCTGTTCAAGATCTTCATTTGTTTCTTTTGTAATAAGTCTTATTATACTTCTTACGTTGTTTTGATTGCTTTTGATAAGCTCTTTGAAATTCATTATTTACTATTCCACCATCAATAAACCGTATGAATCAACCGGAAAACCGTAATCTTCCGCACTCAGCGTTGTCCCGTATTTAATAATATCCGAGACATCCGGATTCAAATTTACTACACCTAAAGCCGTACTGCTGAACAGAATTACAAATACAGCACATGCCATTTTTAGTTTTGTAATTTTTTTGTGCTGATTTTTGTAATACGGTCTTACTTCTTTTAGCAAATCCGAAACTTTATCCATCATTTCCTGCTCTTTTTGACAATCCTCGCAGGTTTCTAAATGCCGTTTCAATGTTTCATCGTTACCGAAAGTAAATAATGCTTCATATTTAGTACATTTATCAGTCATTTTTTTAACCTCTATACCTATATAACGATATAAAAATAAAAAAGTTCATTTGCTAAAAAAATTTCTTCGTAATATTATAACATATGTTAACAAAACTAGCAAAAAAATTTATTTACCCGTTTTATACGGCTTGGGAATAGCAATGGCAATAACAGATTTAATAAAAAGAACCTGTAAATCACTGGGCGAAAATAATAAACCTACCTATGTCGTAATGGCAATTGCGGCAGTCAAAGGTATTTGCCGTCCGGCTTTTACCATGATGGATAAAACAGAAAACCCGGAGACTAAAAAATATACTGCACTGAGAGAAGGTCTTACAGAAGTTATTGCAATACCTGCTTACTGGGGATGCGGAGAACTCGCAGGCAAACTTGCCAAAAAAGCTTTTAACAGCGATAAGGCTCTTGCAAACAGAGCAGAAAAAAATCTTATGTTCATCGGTGTTTGTACTGCAGCATTATTTGTAATTCCTGCGCTATGCTCTGTTGCAATAAAACCGATTATGCACAAAATAGGGTTAAAAGCACCCGAACATAAAGATGAACCCAAGAATATTAAGGTTCCTGCAGAATCTAAACAAAATACAATTTCAAAACCGCAGGCATCTTTCAACAACAATATTTATCCGCGCATGAGTACATTTACAAGCAGACCGCAGACCGGTCTAAGGGTGGGCGGATTATGATAGGAGCAGTAAAAAGTTTTATAACAAGTTCACAGCTTGCAAATATTGCACAAAATACGACACAGTCAGTTGCTGCTGAAACGACTTTAAAATCAATAGGACGTCCCGGTTTTATTCTCATTGATAAAGATATTGACTCGGACACTAAACAGTATGCCGCAGCCAAAGAATTTCTTTATCAGGCGACATGCCTTGCAGTTTATATGGCTCTGATTGTTCCTGTTTTCAAAAAAGGCGGATTTCAGGTCGCAAAAAAATATATATTCAAAAATACCGAAGGCTTTGAACACTTTAAAAATGTAAAAGAGTATATGTATTACAGAAAACTTGCAGATAACCCGTCTGTAAAAAACAGGATGAGCACTCTTGAAAAAGAACGGCTTTTAGATAAAACCAAAATCAGGGATAAATATAATACTACACTGCAAAAAGAATTAGAAAAAAAGGATCCTGACAAATTTCTTTATGTAAAAGGTGCAGTTGAATTGAGCAATATTATAGGATCGGTTCTCGGTCTGGCAATTCTTGCACCTCAGGTAAGCCATGCCTTTATTCACCCGGCTCTTAGAATTTTAGGTCTTGAACACAAAAAAGATAAATCATCACAGACAGCTAAAGTTGATACTAACGCCTAATAATTCATCTCCCAGTTGTCGTTTAACAATCTCCCAAAACACCCGTCAGGAGCCTCACCAGTATTATCACAGTTGTAATAATATACTTCTCTTGCTGCCTCCTTATCACATTCCGGATTCTTACGGCAAGCTTCAGTAACAGCCTGATCTATAACCGCATCATTATATAAGCTCATAACCCAGTAATCCCTTCCTGCAATATTCGGGCCTTTTGCACCATTAATATCAACTAATATATATGCCATACCATTAGTAAAACCTGACATACATACAGAAGCTCCATTAGCTAAAGCAAAAGAATGGCAACCACTCCATGTAGCCTCAACAGTTGCCCCACTTAACGTACGATATGTATCTGCAAAACATGGTGTTGCAGGCCCTGCACCACAGTCATTTACAACTTTAAAATACTTTTTTATAAAAGCTTCAGAATTAGTTGTTACATTTTGCGCACTAGAAGTCAAATGAGCTTCAGTAAGATTTAATGCATTAGTATCATTCAACATCATAACAGCTGCTTGAGAAAATTCATTATACACTTTATGAAGCTGAGTAACATAAACTTTTCTCTGGTGGTTTTGCATCAGAGTAGGCATTGTCATTGCTGATACAACACCTATTATTCCTAAAGTTACAAGTACTTCAGCTAAAGTAAATCCGTTATGTCTAACTTCTTCCATATATCTCATACCCTCATAAATATAAACTCTATATTTTTATATTAACATATATTTTAAACATTTTCAAATGTTGAGATATAATCAATCGACCGCTGTACAATCATTTCGGCTTTTAATTTTTTATTTTTACGCTCTTTTTTCGGTAATTCTACAGGCTCTGTAATTCCCCAGTTTGAATTTATCGGCTGAAATTTAGTATGAGCTTCATCAGAAATATACTGCGTCAAAGCCCCCAGCATCGTAACCTTTGGAAGTATAAGCAGTTCTTTGCCGTTTATCAATCTCGCCATATTAATTCCCGCGAGCATGCCTGTTGCTATAGATTCTGTATAACCTTCCGTCCCTGTCAACTGGCCGGCAAAGAATAAATCATGCCTTTTACGCGTCTGTAAAGCTGCATTCAAAATTTTTGGAGAATTTATAAATGTATTTCTATGCATAACACCGTATCTTACGATACTAACATTTTCTAGCCCCGGAATTGATTGTAGCAATTCTTTTTGTGCTCCCCATTTGAGATTGGTTTGAAAACCTACGAGATTAAAAAGAGTTTTTGCGGAATTGTCCTGACGGAGCTGAACTACAGCATAATTTTGAATACCCGTTCTTTTATCAACCAGACCTACAGGCTTCATAGGACCAAACCTCAAAGTATCAACACCGCGCGAAGCCAAAACTTCAACAGGCAGACAGCTTTCAAAAAACTTTGCATTTTTTTCAAACTCTTTTAATTCAATTTTTGGAGCATTAATCAATATATTATAAAAGTTTTCATACTCTTGCCTGTTCATGGGGCAATTAATATATGAAGCCTCACCTTTGTCGTATCTGCTCGCCCAGAAAGCTTTATCAAAATTAATACTGTCTTTTTCAACAATAGGCGCGATTGCATCAAAAAAATACAAATGCTCGCTCTGCGTAAACTCTTTTATAGAATTTGCAAGACTTTCAGAGGTTAAAGGGCCTGATGCCATGATTGTAAACCCTTCAGGAATTTCTTTTACTTCTTCTTTTATAATATTAATATTATTATCAGCCTCAATGCGTTCTGTAACTGTTTGAGAAAACAGCTCTCTGTCAATTGCAAGCGCACTGCCAGCAGGAACAGCACAATCTCTTGCAATCATAATCAATTCTCCACCGAGAAGCTCCATCTCACGCTTCAACAGACCAGAAGCATTTGAACAATCACCGGCGCCTAAACTGTTTGAACAAACAAATTCAGCAAATTTATCCGTTTTATGAGCGCCTGTTGTTTTTTCTGGACGCATTTCATACAAATTTACTTCTATTCCGCGTTTTGAAAGCTGCAGTGCCGCTTCGCTGCCGGCAAGACCTGCACCTATAACATTAACTTCCATAAAATGAGTTTATAACGGATAAAAAATAGTGTCAATTAATAGCCAATCGGGTGATTTTTTATCTATTATTAGAGTTTATTACAAATTTGTAAAATAATTATTATAATTGTAGTAAATAACTTGCAAATTATAAATATATTAAGTATAATATTTACACTTAATACATTTATGACCTTTTCTTAATTTTTCTTAAAATTGCGTTAGAAAAAAGCAATAAGTGTAAATCATAAGTTTTATTAAATATATGTGTGTAGTTATGAAAATTTAAAGTAGGGACATGTCAGTAAAAGCAATCAATTCATCAAACAGTGTAGAAACAAAACACAATCATTTACAAACCGAAAAAAAACATCAACAAGCATTCACAGGCTCATTTAACCCTGTCGTGGCTTTAATGGACGGAATTGACAGAGGAGGTTTTGCAGCCTCATTTATTACGCAGGACGGTATTGGCATGGTCGCCCCAAGAATTTATGAAGGTCTTAACAGAAACCGCAAAAAAGACGAAAACGGGAAAAAAACAGGGCCTTTAAACTGGGAATTTGCGAGACGCGAAGGTATACGTGAAATATTGAGCGGTCCGAGCGCTTTTTTAATTCCTCTCGGTATTCTTACAATAATAAAGAAAACATCAGGAACTGCTAACAATGTCCATGTAAACCATATAGAGATGCTCGGGCAGAATTTTGCAGATTATGCTTCTGTAAATCCCGCACAGCTTAATAATGCAAAAGAATTTAAACAGGGATACTACGCAAGGGTATTTGAAAATGCATTAAAACATTCTACTGATGAAAATTTTACAGACAAAATTACCGAAACTGCTCAAAAATTTGCAAACAAACTTGTTGAATCAGAAGAAAAACGTGCTTCTAAAGATAAAAAGACCAGACAGACGGGCAAAGCACTACAATCTGAAATTATTGAAGAATACATGAAAATCAGAAAACAATTTGCCCCGCCATCAGTTAACGAAATGGAAGCATCTTTAAAAGTGGAAGGTAAAAAAACTCCGCTGTATACAGATATCAAACAATTAACACAGAGCTTGACCGACTACACCGGCGATGCTTTGGAAAAAGTAAATAAACATCTTAAAACTCATGCTAACGGTAATCTTGATGAATATATTAAAAAGTTCAATATTCATAGAGCCGGAACAAGAGTATTGTCAAATCTCGGTATGTGGGGTGCTGTAGTTGGGTTCTACACACTAATACCGAAACTCTACAACCTTGGTTTAAAACATGACCCCGGCTTAACCGGACTGGTTGACGAAAATGCAAATACGCAGACAGCTAAATCAGATACAGACAAAAAAGAGACAACCGGAAATATTCAACAAAAAGACAAAAATGTAGCATTTACAGGACTTGTATCACAGGCAGGGAAATCTGCAATGAAAGAAGGCAGTATAAGCAAACTTCTAAAGAATTTTGAATTTAACGGCGCTTCAATGTCTGTTCCTGCCATGCTCACATTATTGTTCGGATTCTGTCTGCCGCCCAGATATAAAAATGCTAAAAGCGACAAAGAACGTAAAGAAATCTTAGTTCGTGATATTGCGAGTTTCACAGCCATATTATTCGGTGCTAAAGCTTTGTCCCGAGGCTTTTCAGATGCATTTGCAAAAATGTCAGGTCTTACATTAAACGTAAAACCTGAAAATCATAACAAAAGTTTATTCCATAAATTGAGAAACTACTTCACTGCAGGTTCAGGCGTAAATGTATTATCCAGCGAACAGATTGTTTCCAAATACAGTCATATTGATGAATACAAAGACGGTATTAACGGATTCTTCAAATTCTTGGAAGAAAACGGCGGAGATGTTAAAAAAGTTCTGTTGAATATTGACAAAACAGTTAAAGAAGCTTCTGAAACAATAATGAAAAAATTCAACGGAAAATCACTTCAGGAAGCAACATCAGAAGAAATTCACGAAGCATTCCGCAAAGCAAAAGGCTCTGAAGCTCTTGAAAAAATATATACAGTATTCCACTCAAAAGAAAATAAATTTATTAACAGAGCTAAAACATTCAACAGCGCATTTGGCTTTGCCTCGACAATCATTCTTGTACCTGCATTTATGATGTGGCTTGCACGTTACTGTGAAAACATGACTAAAAAAGCTGTAGAAAAAGAAAAGGCTGAAAAAGCGAAAGCTTCAGGAGTATCAGCTATATCTCAGGCAAAATCTGATCAACAGTCTCAAACTGCTGCAGTACAGGCATCATCATATATTCCGACCAATAAACCGACAATGGCAGGTTTTTTGAATAATTAGTAAAAACTGAAAGTTCTTAATAAAAAAATGAGTTTGTAAAAATAGTTTACAAACTCATTTTTTTAATCTGTTTTTTATTAAAATTACTCTTCCATTAAAGCATTGATATCAGCAACCATAGCATCAGGGTCAAACCCGTGGACTTTAGCACCTGCTTCCAAATTTTCAAAATGAGCAGCAGCACATCCGATACATCCTAAACCGTATTTTTGGAATACTGCAATACTTTCAGGACACTGCTGTACAATATCCATAATATTCATATCTTTTGTAATTTTACCTGCCATAATTTATCCTCCTTATTTGACTTTATATACAATATCATTAAATATAATATAATAAAAAAAGAAGGATGAGTAATGGAATTTATCAAAAAATTATTTAAAGATGACGACAAAGTTATAGGATTATGCAGCTTCAAAAAAAAAGCTCAAAAGAATTACGCGTTCACCCCGCAATTCAGCAATGCAACACTTTTTTACAGTACAAACACTAAAAATAATTTTCTCTTATCCTAAACAGTATAACCTGGTGCCCCGTGTAGGATCCCCTAATGCATTTTCATAAACAATACCGTTTGGTCTTGCCGGATTTGCAGTTCCGAAATTAAAGGCGTCTTTTACAAAATGATTTACATTACGGTTAACACCGCTGACAGCTTTTGTTCCCTGTAATGAATTAATCCCTAAAAGTTTTTGTATAGACATAATTTTTTACTCCATAATTTCCCTTATATATATAAAGTATATTGCGGAACAAAAATTGCCTGAAAATTATAATTTATTAAGAAATATTAAGCCAGTAAATCCAAATGCCTTGCTTGAGTCTCACTGCCTTTGACTTTTGGATGATTTAGATTGTAATTTTCATTGGTTTGCTGAGCAAATAGTCCGCTGTCAAAACGATTAAAAGAGGCTCTGCTTTGACGACCATTCTCAAAAAGATTAACAGCGTTAACCCTGAAAATATTATTCGGCTGTATAGCTTCAATTCCGTTCATAATTAATCCTTAAATATAATAAAACAGGTGAAAAACAGTTTTTTCACTTTTCGGATAAATCTTTACAAATTTAACAATTAATTATTGATCACTTTCGTGGTGCTCATTGTCTTTCATTAATTTTGCGAAATCAGAAGGTTTAATGCTCTGAACAAACTTTTTAAATTCCTGAGCTTCTTCCTCATCTTTTGCAGAATCTGTTGATACAGAGCCGTTTGAAATTACATTAGCAGTTACAAAAATAGGGGCATCAACTCTTATTGCAGCAGCTATGGCATCAGAGGGCCTTGAATCAATCTCAAGCACACTGCCTTCATTATTCGACAGGTACAAAGTAGCATAATAAGTATCTTTTTCAACATCATTAATTTCTATTTTATCAAGATGATAGCCTGTTTTTTCAATAATATTAATTATCAAATCATGCGTCATCGGACGTGCAACATTAAGATTTTCAATCTTTCTGATAATTGCACTTGCTTCTGCAGAGCCTATCCATATAGGCAGAGCCTTTCTATTTTCTTTATCATGCAAAACAACAATAGGGGAACCTGTTCTTGTATCAAGGGCAATACCCATAACTTTCATTTCAATCATTTAAAATGCCTTTCTGTATAACTTTATCAATATTTTAGCTTAATTAATGAATACGGTCAAGAAAAATATTTACGAAAAAAAATATTTATGATATTATAAGTATATGCACATGTCGTGAAAATATTTCACGAAAAATTAAATAGAATTGGAGTAGTGGCCGAGTGGCTGAAGGCGGCACCCTGCTAAGGTGTTATGTGGGTATAACCTGCATCCAGGGTTCAAATCCCTGCTGCTCCGTTTTTAAAAGGCTTTCGAGCCTTTTATTTTTTTAGATACCGCATCTTTTGTACTTAAAAATTCAAAGGAGAGAAACATGCTTAATACAGAAATTCTTGACAAAGATTTTCACAATATTTCAATAAGATTCAGCGATAAATGGGCCAGAATTGTTTGTGATAACTATTTATTCGATTTTCTTAACAAAGAAAAAGGAAATACTGCGCTAAAACTTGCAGAATATATTCTTCAAAAATATGAAGCGCTGGCGCAATGCCCTCTGAATATTACTAAAGATTCACTGACAATTGAAATATTATTCCATGTGTATATGGATTTGTTTTCAAGCATGTTTTTAGTGTCTAAACATGCCCTGCCAAAAGATTTATACAAAAAGCTTGAACAAATATTCAAAGAAATTAAACGACACATGGATGTAATTGACTGCGGAGAAATATCAGTTGATGACAACAGACATATATGGGATTCTCTTGAAAAATTCCGCAAACCTATTTACAAATTATATACCTCCGCTAAAAAAATTGCTGTAAAAAAAGCTTAAAACAATGCATATAAAAAATCAGCTAAAGTCTATTAAGTACTTTAACCGGTTTTTAAGGTTAAATAAAATTATTAAATTAGAACTTCCTGTGCAATCTGTTTATTCATCTCAGAAAGCATCATTTTAATCTGCTTATACAGCTTGGAATTTGTCTTTCCTACAGATGCAAAAAGAACAATTTCCTGTGAAGATTTGATATCTTTCACGAATTCATTGGAAATATCAGCCCTTATAAGATTTACATTCTTAAATGCCTGCAGATCAGATACAATATTTTGCGGTATATTTTCAAATACAGCAATTGATACTTTTTTATCTTCATTGGCTAACAGAAACAGTTTAAGATCTGAAAAATCATTTTCTAAATTATAAATAATATTATCGCCAAGCATTGAATATGAAAGTTTCTTGTCTGTATTTTCCGCAAAAATTACGACAAACAAAGAAGCCAAAAATCCAAATACTATACCTAATAAAATATTTATTAAAAGTTTTGGAGATGAATATTCAAAATCTCTGAGTTTCTGCGGTTCTTTTAATACAAGAACCTTTGAAGAATCTGACATTTCATCAACCATTTTTGCCCATTCAAGTTTTGAAGATAAAGCCGCTACTTTTTGTGCTTCTTCAGTAACTGCAATCCTTGACTTTTCACCTGCGACAATTTGTCCTTTTATGTTTGCCATAGCCTGCTGGGCAGATTTTGAAAAAGCACTCATTGCAGACAAACTGCCGGTAGAAGCGGCTGCTTGCTCAGGAAGCCCGCTTACTGTATTAACTTTCTTGTTTAAAGCCTGCTTTGCTTTATTGTATTCTCTTTCTATTACTTTTTTATCAGATTGTGCTTTTTCGCTGTTTAACTGTTTGTGAAGCTCGACGTAATTATTAATAATAGAATTTACAACATTATAAGCCAGTTCCGGATCTTTGTTTTTATATTCAATTGTAATAACATTAGTGCCTTTTTTGTTTTCAAAAGAAACATTTTTCTTCAAAAACGCCTTTGTAGAAATATATTCCCCTTCTTTTTTATTTGGCAGAATACCCCATTTTTTCTTATATACCAAATTGTTTTCCCTGATAACTTTATCAATCACAAGTGGTGATTGTATTAATTCAAGCTCGTTTGTTAAAGCTCCGCCGCCACCGGCCATAAGAGCTGCCATACCGCCTCCTGCGCCAAGTTCTTCTATTGCATAAGGATTAATTTCCATCATATTAGAATTGTTTGCTTTATTTACATACAAATCACTCTCTACAGTATATTTTTTAGGAGTTATAAAGGTCAATGCAATAAAACATAACAAAACTAATAAAAATGTTTTTGCAATCAAAAATTTTCTGCTCCACAGTGCAAAAAAGATTTTTTTCAAATCAATTGTAAGCTCTTCGTCTAATTCTTCCTGAGGGATATAAACAGTATTTTGCATGAAATCTCCTTAAAATTTTTAAAACAATTATATAATAAACAGCCTGAGTCCGCAAGAAAGTTTAGACAATTAGCTGTTTTATTTTGTATAAAGTTGATGTTATAAAATTAATATTAATTTTTTCTGACAATTTAGAAATTTCTTCTGACATAATATCATTTCTTTCATCAAACTCACTTACTTTAGAATTGTTTATCATTGCATCAGACACATAATTATCAGCCGCAATCGGGCTAAAACCGTCAAGTCCTGCGATTGATACAGACTTTATATCGATTTTTACGAGCAGATTTAACAACATCAATGCAACATTATCAAACATCTTGGAATCATTCAAATATGATGAGTAATTAAGCACTAGAGCCTGAGGCGGAATATCTTCAATATTTGAGGAAACAACAAGAGGCATATTATAATTATTTAATGATGTAAAACGTTTCATATTAGTAACAAATACAAGATCTTCCCTGTATTGTTCAGGAATAAAGTTCAAAGAAATTACAAACGGATTTTCGCGTTCAATAAAACTGTCAACTTTAGATTTTTCTTCCTTCAAAGATTTACCGGGAGCCATTAAAAGAATCTTCTTATCTGCTAACAAGTTTTTAAGATATTCAACAGTTTTGCAGTCATCAATGACATTTGAAAATTTATCTAAATACAACTGCTTAATCAAATTGACATCGTATATTGATTTTTTGTTATCGGGAATTGATTTTAAAAGATTATTAATAAATTCAACAGGTACTGTCTGCTTGTCCACAAGATATTTTGCATAATTCGGGTGGCAGTGATTAGTTGCGGCCAAATAATACGGCACAGAATATCCCCAGGGAGTTTTAGCGAATATCGGATTTATCTGCTCATCTACAATTTTCAAAATCGGGATTATATCGTAATGACCGTTATAATTATCGTTAATATACTGTGTAATCAGTTCCGTACAAAGATTTCCTGCGCCTCTGCCCATACCGAAAACCGTTGAATCTATAATTAATTCTCTGTCTTTGCAAACTTTCATCAAACACTGCGCATTTGAAAAAGATAACTGTAAATTATTGTGAGAGTGGAAACACAAGGCAATATCTTTATTAAGAGCACTATCTACAATATAAAATGCCGTTAATATATCTTTTTCCCTCATTGCTCCGGTAGTATCAACTATTGTAAAGCCCTTAGGATGTAATTCATCAACCATTTTCACAAGTTCTAATAGCTCATAAGATGTGTAAGTATTAGTATGCATAGGATTTACAAATACATCGTAGCCTTTATCCTTAAGAGATTTACAATACTTCAAAGCCTGCAGACGCTGCTCCTTTTTAAAAACAATTCTTAAGGCAATATTTTTGTTTGCACACAAAGGTATATTATCTGAATCGTATTCACCAAAATTTATCATTAAAGTATATTGCGTATGCTTACTTTCAAGCGGAATTACTTTACTTAATAAATCAATATTGCTAAAAAGACTCTTGTTATTATTGTATTCAATAGGTTTTAAAAAACCGCATTCAATATAATCTAATTTAGCATTTATTAAATTTGTAAGTATTTTACAAATATTTTTATGCCCGAAATCCCAGTTATTAACATAGCCGCCGTCTCTCAACGTGCAATCCAAAATTTTTATATTTGACATAATTTATCCATCCTATATTTTTTATACATAAACTCTGCAAATTCAAAATCTATTTCATTATCAATATCTATAGCCTCAATATCATCCAATACATAAAAATAAGGTTTATAACCCATTAAATCCTTTCTCTCATACATCAATTTTCGCGGAACCAAATTTATTGCATGGTTTAAGGCATAAATATCAGGCAAATCTTGACTGCGAGGTTTATTATTCACATCGTAGTTTATTGGTTTACCATCTTTCCATAAAAATTCTTTTACTGGAGACACTGTAGTAACAGAATCAAATTTATCTGTTAAATCATTATATTTATTTATAATCGAAATAATTGTTTCTGATTTTAATAATGGATTAGTAACATGTGTATATAATATCAAATCAGCATCCGTAGTTTCTGCAATATTTCTATATAAATCATTAGCACTAATTTCACTTGAAGCATAATAAGGAGCTCGTTTAAACGTTTCCGCACCAAGAGATTTTGCGATATCCAACATCTCATCGCTGTCTGAATTTACTATTACTCCGTCTAATTCTTTTATTGTTTGCATTTGTTTTATTTTTATCTCCAACAAGCTGCTGCCAGCAAATGGTCTTATATTCTTATTTTTTACTCTTTGTGATCCGGCGCGAACCGGTATGAGGGCTTTTATTGTCATATTACCTCCATCACCTCTTTATTATTTCTAAAATTTCTTTTTCAGATAACCCTTTTTCTTTTGGATTGACATAACCCCAGTTTACAAGCAAAGGCTTTATCTGCGGATACATTTTGCAAGAATTAATATTGTCAATACTGTCTTCTATTAAGTAACAACTATCAACAGAATGACTATTCAAATAATCTGCAATAAATTCCGCCTTATTATTATATGACACAAGGTCTTCGTTTGCAAACAGTTTTATCTTATTTATACCATACTGGCTAATTTTATTTTGAACAGGCAGCCTTTTCTTATTAGTTAATATTATAAATTCATAATCCGGATTCTTAGATAATTCTTTGACCTCAAAAAAGAAATCATAAGGTTCATCTAAGCTATTCCAAAAATCATAATTATATTTGATTAAATTTTCACGTGCTGATACATATTTTTCATCAAAATCTTTAATTCTCTGTAAATCAGGGGTAGCGGTCAATTCATAATAATTTGTCTCAAACAAATTATCCGTAGTTTTATTTTCAAGCAGTAAAAAGAAATAATAAAACTGCCAGCTATGAGTGTTAAGATATCTATACTTTCTAAAAATATAATATTCATCTTGTACTACAGGTTTATCAGGGGAAATTCCGTAGTAAGCAAATCTAGCAAGAAGATATGCTTCTTTTACACTATCAAACAAAACCCCGTCAAAATCAGAAAATATTGTTTTCAT